>JAFEAS010000031.1 GCA_018266315.1 Chloroflexi bacterium SZAS-1
CGTGATAGCGGGCTGCTCGCGCCTGCGATGCGTATTGCCGAATTACCGGCGACCACTCGACCAGCGAGCTATGCGTTGCGGGTGCTTGCAAACACCACAATCACGATTGAAACCTTAACCACACCAGGTACACCTGGGCCAAACGCACTTAAGCTCGATAACCGCGCGCTGGCGTGGCAGCCGCGCCCCAATCGGCCCGATGTGGTGTTCGCGACAAGTACATTGGCAGCTGGTGCACATACTTTCCAGGCAACAACCGGCAATGGTGTGGGCATAACTATCGGCGTTTCGATGGCAAATCTCGATACTAGCGCGCTGCCGTTTACCCAGAGCAATCATGCTGGCCGTCGGCTGTTGCTTGCGGCACCGCTCAGCCAAGCCGGTGTAGTCACTGCTACCACCGGCGCAACCCTCAACCTGCAATTTCAGCAAACGCCCGCCTATGCTGTGCTCGACTTAGGGCGTACGGTATATGGCAGGGTGGCCGCAACCGTGAATGGCCCGGCTAGCAGCATTGTGGATATTGGCTGGGATGAGCGGCTGTGGCAGGGCACGCGCCCATTACCCTTCCCTGGTACGCTACACCCCGAATGGAATGAGACCGATTCGTGGGTGTTGGATGGCCGCGCACGTGAGCTGACGACGATTGATGCGCGCGGTGGGCGCTACGTGCTGATTGCCGCCTGGGGGCCAGGCCCAGTGCAGCTAGCCAATCTGCGCGTGCTGGAAGAGCGCCTGCCGGTGCAGCAGCGTGGCAGCTTCAGCAGTGCCGATGCGCGCCTCAATCAAATCTGGCAGGTGGGTGTGAACACGCTCTACCCAAATATGAGCGATGCCTATTCCGATCCCTGGCGTGAGCACGGGCAATGGTGGGGCGACGCCTATGTCATCGATCTTGCGAACGAGGTAGCGCTGGGCGATAGCCAGCTGCTGGCGCGTGGGCTGCGCCAGATTGCCGAAACTGCGCAGGGCGGGCGGCTGCGCGGGCTTGCCCCGAATGGCGAGGGCAACAACATGCTCGATTATGGCATGCTGTGGGCACAGGGTCTCCGCAATTACCTGCGTCGCACTGGTGATACAGCGCTGCCCGGCCAGCTTTACCCCACGCTGACTGGCTTCATACAGTATTCCGAAAACTATAAGAATGCTACGACCGGCTTGCTCGATATTCCTTATGGCAACTGGTGGGAAACATCGTTGATCGACTGGGCCGCATCAACCGATCGGTATGGGCAATCCACGGCGGTGAACGCGCTGTATTACCGCACCTTGCTTGATAGCGCCGATGTTGCCGATGCGCTGGGCGATGTGGGGCGCGCTGCTACCTGGCGCGCGCGTGCGGCGCAGATCAAAACGGGATTGAATACGCTGCTGTACGTGCCGACCCAAGGGGCCTATGCGGCAACCCTGGTGAATGGGGCTGCGCGGCCACCAACGCCGCACGCCCAGGCCTGGGCACTTGCAAATGATATTGTGCCAACTACCGAGCAACAACGTGTCGCCGATAGCCTGGTGGCATCGCTCTCAACAGACCCATCTGCGCCGAATGTCGAAGTTTATGGCATGTTCTGGGTGCTGGAAGGTCTAGGGCGCGCTGGTCGTATCGCCGATGCGACCACTATCGTGAAGCGCTACTATGGCTATATGCTCGACCATGGCGCGACAACCTGGTGGGAGCTGTTCAATGGCTACCGCTCGTACACAACCAGCCTCTCACACGGGTGGGGCGCGTCGCCTACCTGGTTTCTCACCCGCTATGTGCTGGGTGCGCTACGTACCGGGCCACACAGCTGGCAGCTCCAGCCGCCGATGCGTGCCTTTACTGGTGCAGCAGGCGCACTGCCGCTGGCCGAAGGGCAACTTCAGGCGAGCTGGGCTACCGTGAGCTGTGGGCAATATACCCTCGACCTCAGTGCGCCGAATGGCAGTAATGGCGAAGTGCTATTGCCGTTTAGCGATACGACTGCGATGGTAACAGTGAATGGCGCAATTGTCTGGCAGCAAGGCCGGGCAAACCGCAGCGCTATTACTGCTACGCCCACGGGCTTGCGGCTCGCGCTGTCTGGCGGGCAGCAGCATATCGACATTCGCACGAGCTGTAAATAGTGCGCGTTACGCGGTTGCCCACGTTTGAGGAATAGTGCCTGCGGCAGCATGGTACCAAACTGTTTTTGGTGTTCCACTGTTGGCGCGAAGCGCCAACAGTGGAACACTATGATAAAAAAGTACCGCTTTGTGCCAATACGCATCGAGTTTACGCCCCATGCTGTCGTGGGCAAAAGCGCCGCAACTGGGTGCAGGGTATGCCTATCCTGGTATCACCTCTGCTATAATGCGCGCGATGAAACCCCTGATGCAGCACAAAAACCGCACCGCGCTTGCGCACACGTTTATAACGTGGCTGCCCTGGCTATGGGCGTTACTGGTTGCTGTGTGGCTGTTTCGCTGGTTCGGCACACATGGCTACGACGACCCCTTTATCACCTATCGCTATGCCGAGAATATTGCCGCTGGTATTGGATTTGTGTACAACCGCGGCGAACCTGTACTCAGCACCACCACACCGCTGTACGCGCTTATTCTGGCTGGCGCGCGGCTGCTCGGTGTCGATATTCCAACATTCAGTAATGGACTTGGGGTTGCTAGCCTGGCGTTTGGTGGCCTGGCGTTCTGGGGTTTAGGGCGGGTCTGGCGCACCAAAGTCGCTGGTTGTATGGGAATGCTGCTGTTCCCGCTCTTTCCGCTGCTTGTCACCACGCTCGGCAGCGAGGTTGCGTTCTATCTGGCGCTCGTATTGGGCGGCTTCTGGGCCTATGCGCAGCAGCGATATATCGCCGTGGCAGTGCTACTAGCGCTTGCCACTCTGGTGCGCGCCGATGGCGTTCTGGCAGCGGTAGTCGTCGCAGTCGCATTTCTCTTACAGCGCCGCCGCCCAATTCCCGGGCGTGCCGTATTCGTGTATCTTGGGCTATTGCTACCTTGGTTCCTCTTTGCGCAGCTCTATTTTGGCGCACCCTTCCCGGTAACGTTGGCCGCCAAGCGCCGGCAGGGCCTGATGCCTGGCAGTGAACTCTTTTTGCCGGGCCTGTTCGCCCAGGCGCGTAATAATTATTGGGCATTCCCAGGATTCCGGGCGATGTTTGTGCTCGCCGGGGCCGGGATACCAGTAGCAGTATGGCGCAGCCCGTGGCTACTGATTGTTGGTTGGAGTGCGCTTTATACGGCTGCCTACACGTTGTTAGGTGTGACCAGCTACTTCTGGTATTATGGCCCGGTAATCGTCGGCTTTGTTGCGCTGGTTGGCCTGGGTGCAGAAGTGCTTGCCCGCTTTGTAGCCCATAGCTGGCAGTTTCGCCCGGTAGTGGCTGCGACGGTGCTGGCAATTACCGTGCTAGTGCTGCGGCCAGTGTATGGTGGCCTGGTATACCTACAGGCGCATCCCGATACGCGCACAGGTATCTATCGCACGGTGGGCGAGTGGCTACAGGCGAATACGCAACCTGCTGACCGCATAGGTACGCTCGAAGTCGGGATGATCGGCTACTATGCGCAACGGCCAATGCTCGATTTTGCCGGGCTGCTACAGCCTGCGGTTGCCCAGCAGCTTGGCCCGGCCAGCAGCTACGACGATGCGGCGGTGTGGGCATTTTTGCAGTACCGGCCAGCCTACCTTGTATTACAAGAAGGTGCCTTGCCGCGATTGCAAGGCCAGGTAGCTGTGCAGCACGGCTGTAAACCCGCACATACTTTCCGCGATCCTACGTATGCACTGCCGATTGTGGTGCTGGCCTGCCCACCGCCGTAAGTAGCGTGGCACACCCTGGCACGAAAGCCTGCGCGAAGCGTTATGGTATAATAGCTATTCTGTGAAGATGGCGCGCGTGCGCCCTATTCCATTGAGCCACTCATAAACACCCGGAGGATATCGCATGCCACCGCATACTCGCTCACAGCGTCGGCGCCAGGCGGCGTCGCGCCCACAGCCGCGCCAGACAGTGAGCGCAGACCTACCCGAATATACTGGCACGACCACCACCCTCGATGCGTCAAGCACGCCAGCCCCGCGCGCGCAGCGCACCGCCCGCCGCCTACTCTCGCGTCCCGCGCCCGAGCCAGTCGATTACACGGCTGATTACGCTGCCGCGCGCCAGGATTTGCGCTGGATCGCAATCTGGACAGTATTGCTCTTTGTGGCGATGATTGCGCTCAAGTTTTCGGGGGTTGTGTAGCAGCGGCGACCGATGAACGACGACCCTGTGCCAGATGCTGGCCGGTCGTCGTTCGTCGGTTGTTGTTCGTCGCCCATGGAACGCATCCAGAGCAAAGCTGCGCGCCTGCAGCGAATTGAGAATCGGCTGTATAACGTGCCGCGCGGTTTGCGCGTGGCTGAGCTAGCCGAATACTGCGGCGTCGATCGTCGCACTATTTACCGCGATTTGCAGGCGCTGGAAGATCTAGGCGCGCCGATCTGGCAGGCGGATGGTCGCTATGGCATCGACCGTGAATCATACCTCTCGACGATCCGCCTCAACCTCAACGAAGCCGTGGCTCTGTTCTTCGCCGCGCGCCTGCTCGCCCACCACAGCGACGAGCATAACCCCAATGTTGTATCGGCACTGAACAAGCTCGCCAGCGGCCTGCCGGATACCACCATTTCCAGCCATATGAGCCGCCTGGCCGAAATCATTCGCGCCCGCCCGTTACGTGCCGATTATGTGCGCGTGCTCGACACGGTGACGCGCGCCTGGGCCGATCGGCATAAAGTCCTCATCCGCTACCGCGCCGCCAGTGGTGAGCTGACTGAGCGTGTGATTTGCCCGTACTTTCTCGAAGTATCGCGCAGTGAGCCAGCCTCGTATGTCATTGCCTACGACGATCTGCGTGCAGCGTTACGCACCTTCAAGCTTGAGCGTGTCGCCGATGCCGAATTGCTCGGCATTACCTATAGCATCCCCGATGACTTCGACCCCTACGCACACCTGGCTGCAGCCTGGGGCGTGATGGATGAGGTTGAAGTCGAAGTGCAGCTGCGCTTCAGCCCGGCGGTAGCACCGCGCGTGCGCGAAAGCGTGTGGCACCACAGCCAGCAGCTTGCCGATACGCCCGATGGCGGCTGCGAGCTGCGCATGCGGGTGGGCGGCATCCGCGAAGTGCGCTCGTGGGTACTGAGCTGGGGTGGCGATGTCGAGGTGCTGGCTCCACCTGCCCTGCGCGATGAAGTCCTTGCCCATGCGCGCCGTATGCTGGCGCAATATATGCCTGCTTCTTAAGCCAGCCGCCTACGAGCGCGTATCGTAATAACCCTATTGGGCTGGTTGGCTGAACATCTGCTTTACACCTGCGCGCCGTTTCAGTACTTCTTTCCTAGTCATACTGCTTGATAGGTGTGATAGAATAGCCACGTATAGGCCCCACGATAGTATTATTCTTTGCCGTTGATACAGGAGAGGAGCGCCCTCATGACTCGCACTCGCCACACGCTCGCGTGGTCGCTCATTCTTGCGCTGCTCTGCGCATCGTTAGCGATTGCGCAGCGCCCACCAGTTGCGCGGGCCGCCGATCATACTTATGTGGTTGACACGGCGCTAGATACAGCGTTAGGCACCGACCCGGCATGTACAGATAATGCCGATGACTGCTCGTTGCGACAGGCAATAACCCTGGCGAATGCCGATAGCGGCACCAGCGAGATTTTATTTCAAATTCCCGACGATGAAACGAACCCGGATAACGGCTATAACGCCACTACTGGCCGGTGGACGATTCTGCCGACTAGCTCGCTGCCCGCGCTGAATAGCGGCAATACCACGATCAACGGCTTAAACAATAATGCCGGTGGCACGCCGCGCGTCGTCATCGATGGCTCGGGCCTGAGTGGCGGCGGCGTGGGTTTGCGGCTCAACTCGGCAAATAATGTTATTCGCAACCTGATAATCGTTGGCTTTTCTGGTTCGAATACCGCTGGTATTGGCATTCGTATTGATGGCCCGAATAGCGCAAATAACCAGGTATATGGCAACTATATTGGTAATTTCCCCGGCGGTGATAAGCAGGCAAATACCTACGCTGGCGTGCAGATCGATAACCAGGCGCACGATAATACGATTGGTATTGGCAGTAGCCCGGGCGAGCGGAACGTTATTGCGGGCAATAGTGGCGATGGTATTCGCCTGCAAAATGCGCCGAATAACAAAATTTATGGCAATTATATTGGCCTGAGCGTGAATGCTAGCTCAACAACAACGCCGCAGCCGAATGACCTGAATGGCATTACGGTTGTGGATAGTAGCGGCAACCAGATTGGCGGTATGGCCGTGGGTCAGCGCAATGTCGTTTCGGGCAATCGGCTCAACGGTATTGTGCTCACAGGCGATGGCTCAACCAATAATAGCATCGTTAATAACTACATCGGCACCAACGAAATTGGTTCCACCGACCAGGGCAACACGGGGAATGGCGTGCGCATTGCTAGCGGCGCTAGCGATAATAATGTCTATGGCACGGCGGGCGCGGGTTCGGTTATTAGCGGCAATGGCGCCTATGGCGTGCTGATAACCGACGTTAGCACCACCGGCAACAAGGTGTATAACAACTTCATTGGCGTAAGCGCAGGCGGCACTACTGCCCGCCCGAACGACCTGGGCGGCGTGTTTGTGCGCGATAACGCCAGCAATAACCAGATTGGTGTTGCCGGGCAGGGTAATACAATTGCGGGCAATAGTGGCTATGGTATTGCATTTGGTCGCACGGCCACCGGCTACAGCGCGATTAGCGGCAACTCAGTTTCTTCAAACCGCATTGGCCTGAACGCACTTGGCACCACGGTGGTGAGTAATACACTGGGCGGTATCTTCGTTGGCGATGGCACCACCAACACGCTGATTGGCGCAACCAGCGCGGCGCAAAACTATATTGCGGGTAACGGCGGGCCGGGCATTACGCTCAGCGGTGCGGGCGTGGTGAGCGCGACGATTAGTGGGAATATTATTGGCCTGCGCCGGGCGGTGGCGAATGGCCCCTTCACAACTGCCGCTGGCAATAAGGGCGATGGCGTGCTGGTGGGTAATAACGCCCAGAATATTCGCATTGGTGGCAGCAGTGCCGATGCCAATATCATCGCCAGTAACAGCGGTAATGGTGTCCATGTCAATGGGAATAAAGCCAAGCTCGTTACCGTTCAGGAAAATTATATTGGCGTTGCAATGGGCAGCAATGGCTATATTGCCTTGGGGAACAGTGCGAATGGCGTGCTTGTCGATGGTGGGGCGCAGCAGGTCACTATCCTCAACAATCATATTTCGCGCAACACCCAGAAAGGGATTGCGCTTGACTTCAATACCCCGGCACCTGGCGGCAGCGCGCTCAACGCCAACCACGATATTGACCCGCCCTACGCCATTCACTTGAACCAGAACGGCCAGCTCACCGGCCAGGTACGCAGCTCGGGTACGGCCGATGCCTGTGTGTTGCCCTGTAAGATTCAGGTATTCACCACCGACCCGGCGGCGCTCGATGGGCAGGGCCGTGATTTTGTGTCGCAGCAGATCACCTCGGATGGCTATTTCACCTTCACGCTTGGTACGCTGCCGCCACAACTGGCATTGACGGCTACCGATAAGGATGGCAATACCTCGGAGTTCGCCGGGCTGACCACGCGGATTGGCCCGATCGACCTGCTGGAAGCCAACCCGAACACGCAGAATGCCATCCCCGGCCAGGTGGTTACCTATACGCACCAGCTGGTGAATAATGGCTCAGTCGATCTGCTTGATCTGAAGGTGAATGCTGTCTCGTCGCGCAAGTGGACGGTGAAAACCGTGCCGCCAATTGGCACGACTTTTGCCCTGCCAGCGGGCGCAACCAAGCTGATTACGGTATCGCTCACGCTGCCGTTTGGCCCCGACCCGCGCGTACTGGCCGGGCCGCCGCCCGACTTCACAGCTGTGACGGTTAATTCGACGCGCTTTGTAACGGTGACCGACACCGTGACCGATACCACGAACGTGCTGCCCAAGTTCAAGCTCGAAGTGACGCCAACGTCGCGCACCGGCTTTGGCATCCCCGATTCGCCGAGCAACGTCGTGCGCTATGTGCATAAGCTGGTGAATAAGGGTAATGTTACTCAGACGGTGCAGGTGCAAACGCGGAGTGTACGCGGCTGGAGCACCGAGATAAGCACCGACACCATTACGCTTGAGCCGGGCGACGCGAAGGCCAAATTCGTTACAATTAGCGTCACTATTCCCTCGGCCACCGACGAAGGCACAACCGAAACCACATTTGTCGATTTCATTGTGCCGAGCGACCCGAGCGAAAGTAAGACGGTGACCGAAACAACGATTGCCGAGCTTTCAACCAATGCGCTGCTCATCCACGACGGCGCGGTTGACGGCCAGGGAGGCGCGGGCCAGAAGGCGACGTTCTTCTACATTGTCGAAAATCGTAGTACTGGCACGGCAACCTTCTCGCTTGAAGGCTCGGCGGCGCTCGGCAGCATTGTGAGCTTCCGGCGCACTGATGGCGGTACCTTTGGCGCGAATAATTCGTTTACCGTAGGCAACACGCCCGGTAATAACACCATCCGCTTTGCGGTCGAGATCCTGATCGATCCGAAACTGACGATTGGGACAACTGAAACGGTGACGATACTACTGCTGGATAATAACCAGAATATTCGCCAGGCGGCGCAGAACCGCATTCTGGTGAACCGCAACGAGATCGCGCCGCGCCAGTACATTCCAATTGCAGCGAAATAGGGTTAACCTATCGTCGTTACATCACAGAAGCACAGAGGGCACTGAGATTGGTTTCTATGCACTACAATCTCGGTGTCCTCTGTGGCCTGAGCCATGGGTGTGGTGCGCGCAACACCACCTTTCACGCTACAAAGTTGCGATATTTCTGTTTCGCGCTGGCGCGGCTTAACCGCTACCTGTGGCGTATATTCGCCAATCTATACAAGCCCACAAACCGCTAGCCACGAGCACCCAGGCTGCAAGCTCCTGCTCAATAGCTACCACAGCCTACTTGCCGTGCAGCGAACCTGACCTGCCATAAAGGAGGGCGCTGTGTCGCTTTCGTTCCGTCGCTTCTGCCTGCTGGGGATTCTTGCCTTGCTGGTTGCGCTTGCGCCTGGCGGAGGCACTGTGCTGGCCGCAGGCCCCTACATTGTAACCAAAACCGCCGATACCAATGGTACCTGTGCCTCGGGCACCAACTGCTCACTGCGCGAGGCCATTAAAGCGGCCAACGCTGCCCCCGGTGAAATTCAGTTCAATATTCCCACCAGCGACCCGGGCTACCAGGCAGGGGGCGGCTACTGGCGCATCAGCGTGCAAAGTACGGCGCTGCCCGCCATCAGTGGCGGCTCGACCACAATCAATGGCCTGGGTAGCGATGGCAAGCCCAAGATCGAGCTGAACGGCGGCGGCGCGATTGGCCCCTGGGGCTTGATGCTCACCTCGGGCAATAACACTATCAAGGGCTTAATTGTTAATGGCTTTATTGCTACGCCGCAGGGTGGCTTTGGCGTACTGCTCTATGGCGAAACCGTAAAAAATAATACGATTACCAATAATTACATTGGCACCAACTACAATGCTACAGCGGCAGGCGGAACAACTTCAAGTAACAACACCGTGGCGGGGATTGCCCTGCAATTTGGTGCGAGCACTAACGTTATTGAGAACAATGTTATTTCGGGGAACGGCGGGTACGGTATCTATTCGTTTACCTCGGTTGGCTTTATTACGCCGCTCCGTCAGTCGGGCAATATTATTCGCAACAACAAGATCGGCGTGAATGGAGATGGCAGCGCGGCGCTAGGCAACCGGAATAGCGGCGTGTATGTTGGCGATAATTCGGTAGATACGCAAATCGGCCCGGGCAATGTAATTAGCGGGAATGGTGCGACTGGGGCCGATACGGTGTTTGGCGTGAACATTGGCGGCTATCTGGGCACGCAGAGCGCGTTTATTTCTGGCACCCGCGTGACGGGGAATAAAATTGGAACCGATGCTACTGGCACAAAGGCGCTCCCAAACGCTGGTGGCGGCGTGCAGGTCACATCATCAACTGGCACGGTGATTGGCGGGGCGGGCGGTAACCCGGCAACCCCTGGCGGCACCGCCAACCTGATCTCGGGCAACAGCATTGCCGGTGTGCGCCTGAAGGACTCGATTGGCTTTGGTGCGGGCACCAGCAACAACGTCGTTACGAATAACTGGATCGGGCTAAACATTGCAGGCACCGCTGCGCTGCCCAATGGTTCGGGCGTTTATTTCTCGAATAGCGCGAATAACTTCACGGTTGGCCCGAACAATGTGATCAGCGGTAACCGCAACGATGGTGTGCTCATCGAGGCCAGCAACAATGCTACAGCAGCGCAGCAGGTGCGCCTGAACACCATTACCGGCAACCTGATCGGCACCGATGCCAGCGGCAATGCTGCAGTGCCGAACCAGGGCTATGGTGTGCAGCTGCGCGGCGGCACGTTCACTAACACGATTACTGGCAACCACATTACGAATAACGCCACCGGCGGCGTGTACCTTGCCCCTAGCACAAACGCCACACCCGCTTCGCCAACGCAGAATACATTTACCGGAAACACCATTAGCTCAAACGGTGCGGTAGGTATTACGCTTACCAGCGCCAGCAGCCAGAATGTGATTGGTGCGCCTGGGGCAGGTAATATCATCCAAAACCATAGCAGCAGCGGTATCGAAGTACAGAGCGCAGGCAATACCATCCAGGCTAACGACATTCGCCTGAACCAGATCGGCATTTTGATCAATAATGCTGCTGGTAATACAATTGGCGGTGCAAGCGTGGCTACCAGTAACAACCTGCACAATAACACGCTGCACGGCGTTTTGGTGAATGGTAGCACCGCAACTGGCAATCGTATCAGTCACACTGTCACTTCGGCGAATGGCGGCAAGGGCATTGCATTGGCGGCGGGCGGTAACGCCCCAATTGCGGCGGCGCGCGTTAACGTCACGCCGCCCGCCAGCGGTTTTACCCTTACCGGCAGCGTCAGCAGTTGCGCCACGCCGGGCTGCACCGTCGAGATTTTCACCGACGACAGCCCACTGACGGATGAGGGGCCAACCTTCCTCACCAGCGTGCAGCCTGCTGCGGGTGGGGCCTTTAGTGCCGACATTACTGGCTGTAAGCATTACCTGATCTTCACGCTTACCGACAGCGCTGGGAATACATCGGAGTTTGTGAACCCGACCAGCAATATCGCGCAGTGTGTACCTGCCGCGCCTGCGGTTCAAATTACCACCGCCGACCCCCAACCGCCGCGCGCGGTATTGCCTGGGACTACAACCACGTATGCCCATACAGTGAAGAATGTTGGCACCGGCGCGGGTGCGGTGTCGGTGCTCC
Organism: Chloroflexi bacterium SZAS-1; assembly: GCA_018266315.1. GTDB lineage: Bacteria > Chloroflexota > Chloroflexia > Chloroflexales > Roseiflexaceae > Kouleothrix. Next base: position 11,395 of record JAFEAS010000031.1, read on the forward strand.
TGAACCAGACGCCCAACACCTGGGCGACGATTACGAACAATACCTGTAGCGGGCAATCGCTGGCACCGCAGGCGACATGTACATTTAACCTGCAAGTGGTGGTGCCAGCCAACGCGCAGGCGGGTAATTTCAACCAGAGCACCCTCACGGTAGCGATTGGCAGCGCCAGCGCGCAGCAGGTTGATCGCACAACCGTCCTTTCGCAGCCTGCGCTGACCTTTGTGCCCGACCCGACTCCCAGCTCGAATGCTAAAAGCACCGGGCCGGGCCAGCCAGTGACATACCAGCATAAGCTGACGAACACCGGCAATGGCACCGATAGCTTCATAATCAATGTGACGCCGCCGAATGGCTGGACGTATAGCCTGCAGCCCGCAACAGTGTCGAACCTGGCACCGAATGCTTCGGCGATCGTGACACTGGTGCTGACACCAACTGCAGGCATTAGCAGCCCGCCCGATTACCCAACAACCGTTACAGCCCACTCGGTGGCGAACCCGAATGTAGCGGCGACCGTGACCGATACAACGACGATCATCTCGTCGGCGGTGCCGCAGATCATCAGCGGCACGGCTACCCCTTCGCCTGCCGACCCTGGATCAAGTGTGGTGTTGACTTATACGGTGAAGAATGTGGGTAACCTGGGCGGCACCTTCAACCTTGTGCTGAGCGTACCCCCAGGCTGGATGGTCAGCCAGGCGATATCGCCTGCGGTGACGCTTGCGACAGGCGCTACGACAGTTGTGCAAGCGACGGTGCAGGTGCCTGCTAATGCGCTGGCGGGTAGCTACCGTGCAACGCTCACTGCCACCGACCAGGCCAACAGCAGCGTGAGCGCGAGTGGTGCGGCCACAATTGAGGTGAGTAAGCGGGCCGCGCTGACGATCGGGCCGGATTTTGACGACTCGACGGCATATACCCCAGGCCGGATCGTCACCTACACAACGACGCTGCAAAATGCTGGTAATTTCACCGACACGGTGGGCCTCGCTGCCAGCGCATCGCGCGGCTGGCCGGTGCAATTGCAGCCAACCAGTACCGTGCTTGGTCCCGGCCAGAGCAAGCAAATTCAGCTTGAGCTGACCATCCCGCCCGGCCAGGTGGCGCTGCCGAAGAACGTTACAACCATCACGGCAACCTCATCGCTCGTGGCCGTGCCGCCTGTGCGCGACACCGCCGTGATCACCACTAGCCTGGCGGAAATTGCCGCAGTTGCGCTGACGCCAGCCCAGCAAACCCAGCCGCTGCTTGATACGAAACCGGTGACGTTCACCTTCGCACTGCTCAACAGCGGCAGCATCCCACAGTCGTTCGCGCTGAATCTGAGCGGGCTGCCGAATGGCTGGCAGGCGACGCTCACGCCAACCCAGACGGCGACGCTCCAGCCGAATCAATCGGTGAATGTGCAGCTAGTGCTCAAGGCCCCCACCGGCTTGCCTAACGGCCAGGAATTTACACTTACGTTGAACGCGAGCTGCCGGGAAAACAACTGTGCTGGCGATAGCGCAGTGGCAATTGTACGGGTTGGGCCGCCGGTGCAGCTTGGCGGCGAATGCAACACCAGCGCGCTGCCAGGCACAACCGTTACATGTTTGCACACGCTCAAGAACAGCAGCGCAGTCACCGATACCTTCACAATTGGGGCCGTATCGTACCTTGGCTGGCCTTCGACGCTGACGCCGCAAGTGGTTGTGCTTGGGCCGGGAGCGACCCGCACCTTCACCGCAACGATTACGGTGCCAACGTCGGCCCCAGCCAATGTGGTCGAGCGGTTGAAGATTACCGCTGCGTCAACTGCCTTCCCGCAAAATGTACAGCAGGTGACCGATCTAGTGACTGTGCTACAGTATGCGCGGCTGAGCTTTGTGGCGAGCCAGAATCAACCACTGCTGCCAGGCGAAACAATTACATTCCGGCACCAGCTGATCAATACAAGCAATGGCAACGATCGCTTTGTGATCACGGCGACGCAGCAGCTCGATTGGAACATCACCATCACACCGGCATCGACCGGGCTGCTTGTGCCGGGCTTCACCTACCCGGTTACGGTGCAAGTTGATGTACCCGGAGGCGTCGCTGAAGATACGGTCAATCGCATTACGGTGCGCGCGACGTCGGTGTTCTCGCCCACTGTGTATGAGGAGCTAACGGATGTAATTGGGGTGGCGCGCGCGCCCACCACCTCGCTCATCATTTACCTGCCAGTGGCGCATAATTAACCGGGCTTGTTTCCCTTGGCAAAGCGGCATGTGCCTTACTCCCGAGCTATGATGATTGCGCAAAACGCAATCATCATAGCTCGATCGATATGTATCTTGCCTACCGTAGCGAACATGCCAGCTTGGAAAAGAGTTAACCAATCAGCGTGCTTGTAGAGTAGAAGAACCGCATGAAAATATTGCTCATCCATGGCCCCAATTTGAATATGCTCGGTCGCCGCGAGCCGGGCATCTATGGCAGCACAACCTTGCCCCAGATCGATGCAGCCATGCGTGAACGCGCCGAAGCGGCAGGCGCGACATTGCTTGCCTTTCAATCGAACCACGAGGGCGCGCTGGTTGATTTTTTGCAGGCCGAGGGATGGGATGCCGCTGGCATTATCATCAACCCTGGCGCGCTGACGCATTATGGCCTGTCGCTGCGCGATGCGCTAGCCAGCCTCTCGGCACCGATTGTCGAGGTGCATCTCTCGAATGTGTACAAGCGCGAGGCATTTCGCCATACCTCGGTGGTTGCACCGGTCGCCACCGGGCAGATCGCCGGGCTTGGCTGGCGCGGCTACCTGCTGGCGCTCGAATGGCTGCTAGGCGAGCAAACGTAATTGGTGCTGAGCAGTTTTGAGCCTTAGCCTGAGCTTTGGTTCCACCAAAGACTGGCGCAATTGCGTTTAGGCATAAGCGCCTACCGATTTGTGAACTGAAGTAGCACGCTCTGGTATACTACGCGCACTGATTGGCGCTATACGGAGATTCCAAAGTCATGGGCGTGCTCTTCTTTTCGTTCACCGCAGTAGTGTGTACGGCGGTTGGTGGGCTGCTGGCGCTGCGTTTTCGCGATCACCTGCATTTGATTTTAGGCTTTACTGCTGGCGTGTTACTTGGGGTCGTCAGCTTCGATATTCTGCCCGAGATTTTTGCGCTGAGTAGCGAGCATAGCCTCGACCCAACCAACGCTATGATTGCGCTGGTGGTGGGGTTTCTCGCCTTCCATGCGGCCGAAAAGCTTATCCTGATTCATCATGCGCAGGAAGAAAACTATGCCGAGCATCATCATCCGCAGGTGGGGCTGCTTTCGGCGCTGGCGCTGGTGAGCCATAGCTTTATGGATGGGGTTGGCATTGGCCTGGGCTTTCAGGTTTCGAATACAATTGGGGTGGCGGTGGCGGTGGCCGTGATTGCCCACGATTTCGCCGATGGGCTCAATACTATGAGCCTGATGCTTTCGCATAACAATACAACCCGCCGCGCGCTGGTGCTGCTGGCACTCGATGCGCTTGCGCCCATGTTTGGCGCGCTTTCAACGCTATTTTTCCAGGTTGCGCCTGGGATGCTGGCGCTCTACCTGGGCTTTTTCGCTGGCTTTCTCCTGTATATCAGCGCCGCCGATATTCTGCCCGAGGCGCATTCGCGCCGCCGCTCGGGCTTGACGATTGTGATGACCGTGCTGGGAACAATTTTCATTTTTGTTGTTACGCGCTACGCCGAGGGCTAGCGCTCGCCGCCAACCTCGATGCCCGCCATGGCCTCAAGCGCTTTAACGATGGCGTGGTTGCCCTCTTTGCCCAGGCCGCGGGCTTGCAGCGTGCGGTAGAGCTGGAAAATAAGTGCGGTGCTAGGCAGCGGTGCGCCTAGATCGTCGGCGGCATCGAGCACCAGCCGCAGGTCTTTGGCTTGTAAGTCGATCATAAAGCCGGGCCGCCAGTCGCGCCGAATGACCTGCGGTCCGCGGTTGCTCAGCGTCCAGCTGCCGCCCGCGCCACCACTCACGGCGGCGAGCGTTTTCTCTAGATCAACGCCGCCTGCTTGCGCAAACAGTAGCGCCTCGGCCATGGCCTGCATCGAGCCGACAACCAGGATCTGGTTCACCAGCTTGACGGTTTGGCCCGCGCCGGTGCCGCCAACGTGCGTGATAGTTTTGCCCATGGCCTGAAATACCGGCATGGCGCGCTCGACATCCGCCGCATCGCCGCCGACCATAATGCTGAGCGTGCCTTTGGCCGCGCCCTCGCTGCCGCCGCTCACCGGCGCATCGAGCATATGCACGCCGCGCTCGGCCAGCCGGGCGGCGAATTCTTGCGTGGCCTGGGGGCTGATTGTGCTCATGTCGATGACGAGCGCGCCAGGTTGGGCGCCTGCGATCACGCCTTGCTCGCCGAGCAGTACCGCCGCGACATCGGGGGTATCGCTGACGCAGGTGATAATAAGATCGCACTGGCGGGCAAGCTCGGCCGGGCTGCTGGTTGGCTGTGCGCCATCGGCGGCCAGCTCGCCCATACGCGCGGCGGTGCGGTTCCACACCTGCACTGCGAAGCCCGCCTTCAGCAGGTTGCGCACCATGCCGCGCCCCATAATCCCCAAGCCAATGAAGCCGATCCGCTCGCTCATAGTTCCTCCTGCGCTATCGCTATGGGAGGGATTATACCGTATTGGGGGGTAGGCTGTCATAGCACGCTGGGGCAAGCGTGCTCAAGCGAAAATCTCACGTTTATTTTATTTGCTCGGTGGAAACAGCGCCCAAACAGCTGCAACGAAGCTACTGCGTCATTCGTATCAAAGGCATAAGGTGTACGAGCATACAGTAATAGGTGCTAACCATTCAATACCAATTGCTGCGTGAAGGACAGCTATGATGAGTTGCTTGATGCTGAATAATCTCACAAAGCACCACCTGTGCTCAATGTTCATTCCGTGTCTTATAGTGTTCCTCCTCAGTAGTCTGCTGATGGGGTGTCGTACAACCAATACGGATTCAGGAGTCTTGCGCGGTGATAGAATTTCCTTACACTTTCCTCTGCAAAACGGAGTATCGGAAGCCATTGTCGTAGGCCCCGATCGCGTTGCTGCGCGAGCCTTCGATCCTGTGACCTGGCGAACGAAGATTAATAATGTTGTGGTAGAAGAACCTCTTTGGACGGATTTAGAAATATTGCGCACAAACTGGTGTCAACAACCTCCAACATTTGCTTCGCATACCCCCGATGCTGCTGCATATAGGGTGGTGTTTGAGTGCCATGCATTCAGTGGGTTACCAAACCCAATCTACTACGTTCAACCTGCCAATCTCCCTGAGCCACTGCACCGTTTAATCGAACTCATCCCTTCCACTGCCGAACGTGTGTTGCCGCAATAAGCACGCACGTCATCCTCAATCGCCAGTAATCCGCCCGCGCTCTGCTTCCGTGAAACTCAATGGCGCTGCGTTCGCAGTACATAGCCTTGGGCGCGCCGCAGTGTACCGAGAATTTTCGGGTACAATCTGCTGCGATGATTGCACAACCGACAGATTTTCGATTGAGCGCGGCCCGATTGCCGCGCGCGTTGCTGTATGGCCTGCTGGCGCTAGCCGTATTTGCAGTAGCGCTGGCCTGGCTCAGCCGCCCGCCCACATCGCTGCTGGCGCAGGGCACCGGCATGTACCGCAACGAAGGCAGCTTGCGCTGGACTGGCTCACAGGCCGAATTTCCTCTTGCCCCGCATACTGGCCCCACGATTGTGCGGCTGGTACTACAATTTTCGAGCTGGCCGGGGCAAGCCAGCGCGCAGGTGCAGCTCGAATCTGATGCGGGCGCGTTTGGCAGCTACACTATTACCCCGGCCCGCCAGCACCTGAGCCTGTTGTTGCCGCCCGGCGCGACCTTCCTGCGCCTGCGCTCAACGCTTGGCCACCCGCCCGGCGATTGGCGCTGGCTGGGTGTGCAGGTGCTCGCCATCGATGCGCAGGCCAACGGCTGGCCGACCCGCGCGCTAGCGCTGGCGCTGCTGTGTGCCCTGTCCAGTTTGCTACTGGCGTGGTGCGCCGCCTGGGCTGCCCGGCGCGGCTATGGACTATTGTTTGCCATAACCTTGCTGGGCCTGCTGCTGCGGCTGCTGTGGGTAAACGATGCCCCAGCTATGATTCACCGCGACGAAGCAGTAAGCATGGTGGATGCCTGGCACCTGGCGCGCAC
>JAFEAS010000032.1 GCA_018266315.1 Chloroflexi bacterium SZAS-1
GCGCGCATTTGCCTGGGTATCCATCATTTGATACCAAATCCGGTTGAACACTTGCATGGCATGCACGACGCATTATGCACTACAAAGCCAAACGCTGCGCGCGTAGTGCGTAAGACTAATGGCGACGTTGGTATGACCCTAGTTGCACAGCGGGCGTTTTTGCCTGCGGCAGCGCGGTACTTTTCGATTACGGTGCTCTGGGTTTTGGCGCTTCGAGCCACTAACGGAACACCGCTGCCGCAGCCAAACAACAACGACCACAGCATGCCAATGATTGAGGAGCGCATATGCGATCGTTCGATGGCGCAGTAGTGTTGATCACTGGTGCGGGCGGCGGCTTTGGCCGCGAGCTGATTCGGCAGCTTTTGCAGCAGGGCAGCCAGCTCATCCTCACCGACATACAGCAGTCGGTGCTACAGGCTGCCGCCGAGTGGGCTGTCGCTGGGCAACCAGCACTGCCGGGGCGCATCCTGGGCATGCTCGCAGCAGATTTGAGCGCACCAACAGCGGCGGAGTGGCTTTCCCAGCAGGCGCGCGCAATTGCCCCGCTCGATGTGCTGATCAACAATGCCGGGCTTGGACTGTATGGGCCGATGGAAGCCATCCCGCCCGCGAAATGGGAAGCGCTGATGCAGGTGAACCTGCTGGCCCCCATGCGACTCACGGCACAGATTCTGCCCGATATGATTGCGCGGCGCAGCGGGCACATTGCGAATGTCGCTTCGGTGGCCGGGCTGGTAGGCGCGCCCGGGCTGGCGGCGTATAGCGCAGCGAAGTTTGGGCTGCGCGGCTTTTCCGAAGCGCTCGCCGCCGACGTGCGCCCGCATGGCATTGGCGTCACCGCGATCTACCCGTTTTTTGCGCGCACGCCGATTCTGCACTCGGAACAGTATGGCCCGGCCCCGGCGCGCCCGGTGCCCGAGCGGCTGCTGTACGACCCGGCGTTCGTGGTAGCGCAACTGCTGACGGGCATGCGGCAGGGCAAGCTGCATGTCTACCCCGGTGCCATCCCACGCCAGATCGACCTGTTGCGGCGCGTGGCCCCCTGGGCGCTGCGCTGGCTGACACAGCAATAATATGCGGAGGAACGAGCATGCATAGTGCGAACCCCGACACCTTCGCGGTGATTGGCGCGGGCTTTTGCGGTCTGGGCGTGATGGCCGCCTTGCGCCGCCATGGCATTGCGTTTGAGGCGTTCGAGCGCGACGACCGGCTGGGCGGCAACTGGTACCACGGCGTGTATGAAACCGTGCATATCATCTCGTCGCGCAAAACCACCGAGTACAGCGATTACCCAATGCCGCTGAATTACCCCGATTTCCCCAGCGCCGCGCAAATGCTGACCTACCTGAACAGCTATGCCGATCACCACGCGCTCAAGCCGCATATTCGCTTCAACACCGGGGTGGAGCATGTGGCACCTGCGCCCGGCGACCGCTGGGAGCTAACGCTCAGCACCGGCGAGCGGCGCACCTATGCCGGGGTGGTAATTGCCAACGGCCACCATTGGGATTGCCGCTATCCCAGCTATCCCGGGGAATTTGCCGGTCAGATCATTCATTCCAAACACTACAAGAACCCGGAAATCCTCAAGGGTAAGCGCGTGCTGGTGATTGGCGGCGGCAATTCGGCCTGCGATATTGCAGTTGAAGCGGCGCGGTTCGCGCGTTCGGCGCATATTAGCATGCGGCGCGGCTACTGGATTTTGCCGAAAACGGTGTTTGGCCGCCCATTAGTCGAAAGTATTCCAATTATGCTGCCGCTGTGGGCGCAGCGCCTATTTTTGCGCGCCGCCGTGCGGGTGGTGGTTGGGCGCTACGAAGATTACGGCCTGCAACGGCCCGATCACCGCATCTTCGAGCACCACCCGACGATCAATTCCGAGCTGCTGGCCTTTCTGCGCCATGGCCGCGTTACGCCCCACCCGGATATTGCGCGCTATGCTGGCAACACGGTTGAGTTTACCGACGGGGCGCGCGCCGATTTCGACCTGATTGTGGCTGCGACGGGCTACCACCTGAGCTTGCCAATGCTGGCACCCAGTGTAATCGCGTGGCGCAATGGCGTGCCGCAGCTGATTGGGCTGGCCTCGCCCACGCACAAGAACATCTATATCTTTGGGGCTGGGCAGGCGCGCTATGGCGCTGGGCCGCTGATTAGCGCCGGGGCCGAAACGCTGTGTACAATGATTCGCGTGCAGCGCCAGCTGCGCCAGCCAATCGGCACGCTGCTGCAAAAGCTGGGCATGCAGCCGCCCAACACTATGCTGGTGGGGCCAGAAGAAGTGCTGCGCAGCACACGCCAGGCTCAGCGCATATTGCCCGCGCTGGTGCTGCTGGAGAAGGTGCTGGGGTAGTGTGATAGTGCGCAACGAAGGGGCTAGGCGTAGATGTATTCGTAGCAAATCAGCCGTAGCTGCTCGCGAGTAATATTGTTATTCGGAGGCTTTTCCGGCGTGTCGGTAGCCTGCACGCCCTGCTGCTGATAGAGTGCGCGCACGGTCGCCACCAGCCCGGCAACATCGTTGGACGTACTGTAGGCGTGGAGGGCCTTGCGTAATTGCTGCACCGATGCGCCAACTAGCGGCTGTTTGAGGAATTTGCGCAGGTCGCGTAGCTCGGTGCGATTGAATTCCGGGCTATTGAGATGATTGTGCAGAATTTGGGCGGCCAGGTTTTGCTCTTCGGCCACGGGCTTGTTCACAATTGCTGCCGCCGCTTGCTGCTCGACATCGCCCAGGATGCTGGCAATGATTTTTTCCTGCACGGCAAATACGTCAACCTCGTGGTAGGGCGGCGGGAAGCGCGGTGTGTCGGGGCTGCACGCAATAATCTGCATAATCTGGTAGCGATTGTCGAGGATTTTACGGCTGTGCAGATCGTAGTAGCGCCAGAAGTGAGCGCGCCCGTGCTCGCGCGGTGCCGTGAAGTAAAAGAACATACCCTTCGCCTGCTGGCGCTCCAGGCCCGAGTGAATCCCATCATCTAAATTGGTGAGCCATTGCCGGGCGTTACTGCTGAGCGCCTTTTGCAGCTCGGCCAGCAGGGCTTCGCTGCTCGCCAGCTCAAGGAAGGATTCCTGTTCCTCAATTATATGGTTGTCTTCTTTAGCAATGCGCTTCAGCGTGTTGAAATCGCGCGGGGTCACAACCTCGCCCAGGATGCTTGCATCGAGAAATCCCGTCTGGTTGATGACGTCGATTTTGGCGGTGAGGCTACGTACTAGGCCAAGCAGCTCTTCGAGCGCACGCTCGGGGAACATGTTGTAGATCGTTAGCCGCCTGAAGGTTGAGCCGAGCCGGTCGATCCGACCCGCGCGCTGCACCATGCGCGTCGGGTTCCAGTGCAGATCGTAATTGATCAGGAAGCCACAATCTTGCAGGTTCTGACCTTCCGAAAGCACATCGGTGGCTATCAGCAGATCGACGGACTGGGCCGTGCCAGCAATTTCGGGGTGGCCGCTGGCAATCGGCGCAAACTGCTCGACAATCCGCGCGCGGTCGCTGGATTTGATGCTACTGTCGATGCGGCGGATGTGCGGGCTGCCCATGCTCGCGCGCCAGTCGGCGTTGTCGTCGGCGAGCAGCGCGTGGTACAGGTAGCGCGCGGTGTCTTTGTAGTAGGTGAAAATAATGACCTTCTGGCCGCGCAGATCGTGTTCGAGCAGCTGCTTCAGCTGTTGCAGCTTGGCGTCATGCTCGGTGCTGATGTTCTTAATGTCGTGCCAGATGTCGGTGAGCGCGTCGATATCATCCTGCAATGCGCGGTGGAGCGCGCGCCGATCGTAGGTTGCCACATCCAGGCGCGGCAGCCCATCAATTGCTTTGCGGGCCTGCGCGCTCTCGTCGATGCTGGATGCGCGCGAGGCCGGGGTAGCATCATCGGCATCTTCGTCATCGTGCTCAAGCAGGCGCATGGCGTTTTGGAAGGTAGCCGAATCGAGCAGCACGCCTTCTTGCAGGTATTCGGCAAAGGTTTTTACAAACTCAAGCGCGCGACGGATGCTAATGCGGAAGGCATCGATGCTCGATTCGAGCCGCTTGAGGAAGCGACTTTTGAAGATACCGACCAGCGCTACCTGCCGCCCAAGCTCAAAATCATCGGGCTGCTGGTCGGCGCGCTTATAACGTTCGAGCGTGTAGTGCGGCAGTTGCAGCGCTTCGATGCGGCGAACGATCTGGGTATAGAAGCCTTCGTAGGTGGCTTGTAGGTCGTATTCAATTGTTTTGAGCTGGCGCGTGGGCCAGGCGATGATGTTCCCGCGAATCATGGCTTCGGGGTAGGCGCGCCGCACAAATTGGCGTGTACGCCGAATCACCACTTCTTCGAGCAAATTGAAGATGCGGATGCTGCCCGCTTCGATTGAGTCGCGGCGGGCGGCCAGGAAGTAGCTGTACAGGTCGCCGATGCCCGCCGAGGCGAAGTAGGTGCGGTCGTTGCCGGTGAACAGGTTGATCTGGTTGTAGAGATCAAAAATGTTGTTGTTGATTGGCGTGGCGGTGAGCAATATCAGCTTTTTGCGCCCGCCGCTACGCCCGCGCCGCCCGTTGGCCGCCAATATATTTTCGAGCTGAAGGTAGCGCCCAGCACGCTTGTTGCGGAAGTTGTGCGCTTCGTCAACCAGGATGACATCGGCGTCGGCAATGTCGCGCATGTCGAAATCGTCGGTGCCGAGCCGCTCCTGGGTGATGATCGTGGCTGCAATCGTGGCGCTGCGCAGCTCGTGCTCCCACATGCGCTTGAGCGAGGCCGGGCAGATCACCAGCGCTTTCTGGCGCAGGTGGTAGGCATAATCTTCGAGCAGCTTTTTGCCGATCCAGGTTTTGCCCAGCCCCACCGAGTCGGCGATGATGACGCCATCGTACTGCGCCAGGATGCGGCGCGCTTTGCGCACGGCGTCTTCCTGAAATTCGGCTAGCTCAACTGCCGAGCGCGTGGCAGGCAGCGCGGCGTCGCTGTCGAGATCGTCTTTGAGGTATTCGTACAGCGCCTTCATGTACACTTCGTAGGGGCTATATTCGCGCCCGCCAAATTTAGAATTTTCCAGCAGCTCGATTAGCTGCTCTTTGTAGTCGATTGCGCGCTGCCATTGCTCGGTGTACCAGCGCGAGAGATCCATAATTGCGCGGGCACCAACTTCGCTTTTGAGCAGGCGCTGCTGTTCAGGGCCAAGATCGGCGGTGAGCCGCGCCAGCGCCTGGTGGCCGACGGCACTGCGCGCGGCGGGGTCGTCGATCTCGCTTTCGGCGAGCACGGTTTTGTGTACCAGGTTAAGCTCGCGGTTACTGACCAGGCCCGGCCCGGTGAAGTTGCTGCTACCAACGATGCCAACCAGCGGGGTGAGGTGCTCGTACAGCGCGGTAGGGTTGGTGCTGCCGCCATAGAACAGGTAGCATTTGGCGTGCAGAAATGCGCGGCGGCCTTTTTCGCCCGGCGCATGCCCGGTGTAGAGCCGCACTTCTACCACATCGCGGCGCAAAAAGCGCACGAGTTCTTCAACCAGCTGGAGCGTGGCGGCGTTGAATGGCTCGGCGTTAAGCTCGTGGCGCAGGAAAGCCGCCGAATCGGGCCGCAGCCCAATATCTTCGCCATCGAGCGGCTTGTCGCCGAGCAGCAGGCGCAGGCTGCGCACGCCGGGCAGGCTGGCGCGCACCTGCTGAAAGCCGCGAATGCTGAAGTAGGCGGTGGCAATGTCAACCTGCTGGCCGGGCTGGCGCGTGAGCAGCGCATTCAGAATATCGGCCAGGCGGGTTTCGATATTGTCGATGACGTAGGGGATATGCATAGGTTGGTGGCTACGCTGGTGGTAGCTCAGCCACGTCAAGGGTATCGATCAGGCGCTTCACCAGCTCTTTACGCTCATGGGGGCTTAGCGCTTTGGCTTGTTCGAGTAATTCGGTAACAGTCATAGCATTCCTCCCTGGTGGCTGCATTATACCAAATCTCGTGTAGCGCTTCTTGGGTGCTGTGGGTTCGGCGGCGCATGCGACAAGCCAGCAGATCAACCGCTCTGCCAATTTATACCAAATCCGGTTGAATACGTGTAAATTATACGAGTTACGCGGTCGACTGCGTTTAAGGAATAGTGCCTGCGGCAGCAAAGTACCAAACTGTTTTTTGTGTTCCACTGGCGAATTTGGTATTACATGCTGCGCAATATCGCCAGCGCCCATTCGCGCATGGCCTCGGCCTCGGCGCGCGTGAGCACTTCGTCGTGCGCGGCCTTGTTGCGGATGTGTACCATGTGCTCGTCGTTAAGCCGGGCAAACGCGCCACTTGCACCAAACACGCGGGTTTCGGCACTGGCGATACGCTGCCCAATGAAGGCGCGCAAGGCCGTTTCTTTGCTGCTGCTGAGGATGATGCTAAAGCTGCCCAAGGTCAGGTGTTTTTTGCCGGCCATAAAGTCTTTCAGGAAGTTGTTTTTGCAATCGACCTCGGTGTAGCCTGAGGCGGCGCGAAATGGCGCGAAAATCCGCTCGAAGAGCACCACCTCGACCGCCTTCGTGTAGGGAATGACGCAGCTTGAGAAGTCCATTTGCTCGGGCAGGGTGCGCAGGTTGTAATCGGCGGTGAGCAGGAAGGTGGGCGCGGCAGGCGGTAGCGCACGCCAGTTGGGCAGGTCGCGGTCGAGCGCGGCTTCGTCGGGCCGGGGTTCGACGCGCTCAAAGAAACGCTCGACAGCCGGCAGGATGTTTTCGGCAATCTTGTCGATCCTGGCTTCGTCGTCCGCAATGCTTTCGTCGGCGACGACCTGCGCTTTGGCGTCGGCCAGTTCCTGCTCGTAGCGCGGGCGCTCGATCAGCTCGATTTCGGCGGCGGTGAGGCCGTAGAGCTGGTAGACGATCTTGTCGATTAGCATATCGGTGCGGGCCAGCTCGCGCTTGAGCGGCAGCAGCGCAGCCAGTGAGCGCTCGTATTCCTGCGCAATGTCGCCCTCGGCGGCGCTCAGCGCTACACCGAAGCGGTTGCGGTTCTGGTGCAGGCGGTAGAAGAATTCGCGCCAGGGCTGCTCCCGTTCGCCCTTCTGGTAGTCGCCCAGGTAGTTTTGCAGAATGCTTTTGCCGGTGAGGCTGGCGATGCCGGTAGCGCCATCCTTGGCGGGCCGGATGTGCAGCTGCGCTTCAAGCCAGCCGAGGAAGCGCGTGACTTCGGCTTGCTTCTCTTTGTTCAGGTCGATCATGCGCTGGGCCAGGTGTGCCAGCAGGTCGTGGACGACATCGGTGTGCTCGGCGGCAAGCGCCGCCTGCGTCTGTGTTAGCAGCGCGGTGTTGTCGCCGACATCATAGCACGCAATGGCAGACTGCGTGAGCCGCTCGCGCTCACCGGCGGGGGTGGTGAAGGTTATTGGTCTGTATGGTATATGTTCAAGATATTGCCTGCTATAGGCAAAATAATTACCTCTAAATATACTACTAGTAGACATGATAAAATGATCGGTTATCCTACTATTGAGTAAAGCTAGAGCGTATCTGATATCTATGGCTTTATCAT
>JAFEAS010000033.1:0-13696 GCA_018266315.1 Chloroflexi bacterium SZAS-1
TGCCGAAGGCGAAAAACGCCCACTGCGTAACTTGTGGTATTTTAGAACGTTCGCTTACCCAGGCAGCTTTGCTCTGTGGCTGGGTATGTTTTGTGCGTAGCGCAAAACATACCCATGCTGCCGCAGGCACATAAACCTGCAAACGAAAGTCCTATACTTACAAGCAGCGCACCCGAATCGGCACATGCCACGACCGCGTTGGTATGCTATACTACGCATATTGGTCGCGTGCGTGCAACACGGCGCGCCTTTCGAACGTAACACATAGCGGCGAGCATAGCCCGCAGCTTTCTGTGTGGGCGCTCACGCTGGGTGTGTTGAAAGGAGTACAACCAATGGCCGGTGAGGTCAATCTTCGCGCAACGCTAGCACGTCCTTTTCTATCGGTCACCGGCACGCCACAGGTGGCCTACCTGCTGATTGAAGCGCTGCCCAGCCAGGTTATGGCGCAAGTGCGTATGCCAGTCAATGTCTGCTTCGTGCTCGATCGCAGCGGCTCGATGAAGGGCGAGAAGATTGAGCGGGTGCGCCGGGCTACGGCACGCGCGCTTGAAATGCTGAACACCCAGGATATTGCCTCGGTGGTTATCTTCGATCATCGTACCGAGGTGCTTATTCCGGCTGGCGCGGTGACGAATCAGCGCGAATTGCAAGATAAAATCAGCCGTATCCGCGATGCAGGCGGCACCAAAATCGCCCCCGCCGTGGAGAAGGGCCTGCGCGAGATCGAGCGCGGTGGCCCGAATGCCATTCGCCGCCTGGTGCTGCTCACCGACGGGCAGACCGAGAGCGAGAAAGAATGCCTGCTGCGCGCCGACGACGCTGGCCGCATGGGCGTGCCAATTACAGCGTTGGGCGTAGGCAAGGATTGGAACGAAGACCTGCTGATTGATATGGCGAACCGTTCTGGCGGCACTGCCGATTATATCGACCAGCCCGACAAGATTATTGCATACTTCCAGAATACGGTGCAGCGCGCGCAGGCAACGGCTATTCATAACGCCAACCTTACGCTGCGCCTAGTGCAGGGCATTACGCCGCGCGCAGTATGGCAGGTCATTCCGCTGATCAATAACCTGGGCTATCAGCCGGTTTCCGATCGCGATGTAAGCGTGCCGCTGGGTGAGCTAGAAACCGGCAGCGGACGCACCCTACTCATCGAGCTGCTCGTCGATCCGCGCCCGGCCGGGCAATACCGCATCGGGCAGGCCGAAGTCGCATACGATGTCCCAATGCTCAACCTGCAAGGCGAGCGTACCCGCGCCGACGTAGTCATGACCTTCACTGCCGATGCAAACCAGGCCGCGCAGGTAAATGCGCCGGTGATGAATATTGTTGAGAAGGTCAGCGCCTTTAAGCTACAAACTCGTGCCCTGCAAGATCTGCAATCGGGCGATGTGAGCGGGGCTACCCAGAAGCTGCAAAGCGCGGTGACGCGTCTGCTGAACCAGGGCGAGGTTGATCTAGCCCAGACGATGCAGCAAGAGATCAGCAACTTGCAGCAAACCGGGCAGCTTTCGAGCGAGGGGCAGAAGACGATGAAGTTCGGTACGCGCAAAACCGTGCGGCTGAGCGATCTCGATGTTCCTGAAGAGCTACGCAATAAAAGTAGCTAGCGGCTACGGATTATAGCAGCGTGACGGGGGCAGTAGCACTGCCCCTTTTCTTTTGCTCATCGTTGTGTTAATCGCTAGTTAACCCGGCTATGCGACAATAAGCGCATGATGTATTGTGTAGTGTTTGGTAGGGAGGGTTGCTATGGTGGGGCGCATCATTCGTTTTTTGTTCGCTGGTGTATTACTCATAGTGGTAGGCATACAGTTACTACCATTTGGGCGGCCCAGCGCCAACCCACCCGTGCTCGCTGAGCCAGCCTGGGACAGCCCAACCACCCGCGCATTAGCCAAGCGCGCCTGCTTCGATTGCCATAGCAACGAAACGGTATGGCCCGCCTACGCCTATGTTGCCCCAATCTCGTGGCTGGTTACCAGTGATGTGATCCGTGGCCGCCATAAGCTTAATTTCTCCGAATGGAACAGCGCCAGCTCAAGCGAACAAGAGGTTGACGACCTGCCAAAAGTATTCCGGCGCGGCTCGATGCCCCCACGCAAATACTTGCTGCTGCATCCCGATGCCAAGCTCACCGATGCAGATCTCCAGCAGCTCAAGGCCGGGCTGATCGCGTCGCTTAGGTAATCGGGTGGGCCAGGCTTCTACAGCAACCCTATGTCAGTTGTGCAACCTGGCAGGTGCGGCCAGCAGTGAGATTACTGCGTTCTGATAGGTTAAAAGCCGCACCTGACAAATTTACATCAGATAATATTGCTATATTGCTACAGCGGATGCGCTGCTACATACGGTAATAGCTATTGTGTAGCATAAAGATTGCGTACATTTCTTGTTGTATGCGTCTATTTGGTAGAAGTATGCGATCACTCCTACTGCGTCTGCTACGCAAAACCTTCCGCATTCTGGTAATTGGACTTTTGGGAGGCTATTTCATAGCGTGCCTCATCCTTTACCTGGCCCAAGAGCAATTGCTGTTTCACCCAACAATCCTGCCCCACGATTTCGCATATTGCTTCACACAGCACGTTTCTGAAGTGTTCCTGCCAGTCGATGGTGCAAGCCTATCTCTTGTCCATTTTACCCAGCCCAATCCCAAAGGGGTGATTCTCTACCTGCATGGGAATGCTGATACCCTGCAAAATGCAGATGTCTTTGCCGAGCGCTTTATCCATCGCGGCTACGATGTTATCCTGCTCGATTATCGCGGCTATGGCAAAAGCACCGGCAGCATTACCAGTGAAGAGAGCCTGCATCACGACGTTCAAGCAGTCTATACTTACGTCCTACAACACTATCGCCAGGATCAGATCATTCTGTATGGACATTCGCTGGGCACGGGGCTAGCGGTGCGCCTGGCTGCTACCACCACACCCCGTATGTTGATTCTGGAGGCACCATACCTGAGTATGCGCGACCTGGTGGCGCAAAAAACACCTTATATTCCGCTGTTTCTTCTGAAATATCAATTGCGGAGCGATGAATGGCTGAACAAGGTACACTGCCCAATCTACCTGTTTCATGGCACGCTTGATGGGGTCATTCCGTATGATTCGAGTGAGCGCCTACAAACCCACAATCGTGCGCTAACGCACCTTACCATGATTGATGGAGGTGGGCACACAAATCTTGCGGACTTTGCAGCCTATCAAACGGCGTTAGATGAGATTCTACACTAGCAGCAGCCTACTATCACCCTGCTATCGCAGGTGTTCCTCAAAGAAGCTCACCACCCGCTCACGATGTTCATCGGCATACAGATAGCCGCCAAAGCGCTCGGTGCTTGGGTGTATCACCAATGGTAACGCATTTGGCGTCGCCCAGGCTATCGCCTGGACATCGGCCACCGTGCCCCACTGGTCGCCACTGCCCTGGACATACAGCATCTTAGTTTCGCGCAGGTGCTCGGCGGCGCGCACCAGATCGATCTGCGCCAGCGGCGGGCCACCGAGAGCGCGATAGAGCGGTTCGGCCAGCTGCACCATGGCTGGGCCAGCCGGCCCGATGATGCTCTGGGTCAGGCGTGGGGCAAATACCGTGGGCGTGGTGGGCTGTACTGCCACCGCCGCGCGGATGGGCTGGCTGCGTGGGATGCCGTAGATCAAGGTATTTGCGCCCATGGAGAAGCCGATCGCGCCAATCCGCGCGGAATCGACATCGCGGCGGCGGCGCAGCCAGCTTACTGCGCCAATGAAATCGCGCGCCTCGTGTACGCCAAACGTTACTGGCATGGCGGAATCGCTCTGGCCGTGGTTCCGCAAATCGAACAGCAGTGTATGGAAGCCCGCCTGACCCAGTGCCTGTGCCAGGTTGAGGAAATCGACATCGCGATCGGGTAAGAGCGTTTGGCCCGCACGGTTGCCGAGCCGGTTCCACGGCCAGCCATGCGCAAACACAATTGCCGGGGCAGGCTGGCCCGTATCGCCCGCGCGATGCAGAAACCAGCCGCGCAAAATCACACCATCGCTCGCGCCAAATACCACGTCTTCGGCTTCTAGCCCAAGCGTCACCGGGCTGCGCCATAATGGCTGGCGCAAGCCAGCAAGCATCAGACGGGTTAAGGCTGCGGCGGGGTAGCCAATACGGCCAGCTGCAATACCCAGCGCCAGCCCAAGCGCAGTAATGCCATTGCGGCGAAAAGCGCCCAACGCCATACACAACCTCCTATGTCACTGCATAGCGCAAAGACAGCTGCCGCTATCTTACCACAGTGTTCACAGGAAGCTTACAGCCCAATGGTTTCAATAATCACTTCGCGGTCGGGGAGGTGAAAAGACAGGCGATATGTACCCGGAATGAGGTTATCGAGCACAAAATTGCCCAGCTCATCGAGCGGGGCAGTAGCCGTTTGGCGTTGAGCATCGAAGAGGTACGCGACTGAGTCGTGCATACCTATGGGCAGGTCGTCGTGCAATGTCAGCGAGCCGGTAACGACGTGGCGGTCGGCGCGGTTGACAACCTTACGTACACCGATCGTAATCTGGAGATTTTCGGCCTGAAAAGCATACTGGCTAATTTGAGAACGCGCACGCGCAGCACCATAAAAATCGCTCAGTGCATCGACCCTACTCATATGGGTGCGCTCGGCCAGCACCTGCCGTAGTGGCTCGCGGCGGGTAGCGCTATCGCGCGCGCTGGGGTGGCGCAGTGCTGAAGCGCTCATTGTGTACCAGTGATCGGGCGGCGCACGCCCCCCCACCGAATCGCTGGTAAGCTGTTCGAGGAAATGGATTTCGCGGCGGCAATGTGGGCATTCGGCCAGGTGGGTACGAAGCTGGCTATGCTCGGTAACGCTCAGGGTGCCATCGTGATAGGCTACGAGAGTATCGGTGGAAGGGCAGAACATGCGGAAGAATTGCTTTCGGAGCAGCCCTTGTAATTCTGCGTAATGCTGTGCGCGGGCGGCGCAGTAGCTGCATCGCCGCAAATGATCAAGAACATCGGGGCTGGCCTCGCCGTCGATCGCGGCTATGAGGGCTAAATCATCAAGCTCGGGCGTAGAGATGCATCTATTATCATCGTGTATCGGTGCCTGCATAGGAAACTCCGCTGCGTATTTCGCGATAGTTTTTCTACAATATTGAACGTGGCAGCCGATGAAATTTGCACATGCATTTTCTTAACATATCAGCACTTTTTTAGCATATCTTCAGATTGTTTGCAAATTTTATTACATTCCCGCACTAATGTGAACCCGGGCATATGGTTAGGAATTACGCAGTTGCGTTGTTCGACAGCTCAATGGGCGGTTTTTTGCCATGCTGCCGCAGGCGCAATCCGCCAACTGCGTAAGTCCTGTCATGTATCGGCGTGATGCTCAGCATCAGGAAGCAAGGAACGTTGCGGCATACACCCCATAGTGCTGCCGCTTGTGCTAAGCATCGGATGTTAGGTATGATAGGCTGGGGAAGTACCCGTTTTGCCACACTATAAGTGCTCAAGCGAAGCTAGTATCATACCAAATTTGCCAGTAGTATTACTCATTGCGCACTTACGTTTAGCTTTGTCGTGCGTCATGCGTTGTGCATGCTATACACGTATTCAACCGGATTTGGTATCATACACGCGGGCCGTTTTGGGAGGAACATATGCAAGTTTGTGTGTATTGCGCATCGAGTAACAGTATTGCCGCGCCGTATTTTGCGCTGGCCGAGGAATTAGGGCGCGCCATGGCGCAGCGCGGGTGGGGGTTAGTGTATGGCGGCGGTAGTGTTGGGATGATGGGGGTGGTGGCACGGGCGGTGCAGGCAGCGGGTGGCCGGGTAGTAGGGGTTATTCCGCAGTTCTTGCTTGACCGCGAGGTGGGCTATTTGCAAGCCGATGAGCTGATTGTGACGCATACAATGCGTGAGCGCAAACGCCTGATGGATGAGCGCGCCGATGCGTTTATTGCATTGCCCGGCGGCTTCGGCACGCTTGAAGAGCTTTTAGAAATTCTAACGCTTCGCCAGCTCGGATATCACGACAAGCCGATTATTATTGTGAATGCTGGCGGCTTCTTCGACCCACTCCTTGCGCAATTTGAACGTGGGTTTGCACAGGGATTTACGCACCCGCACCATCGCCGCCTGTATGTGGCTGTTGAAACGATTGCAGCCGCGCTTGAGCAACTGGCAGGCAGTCTATGAAAATTGTCTACACTGTCACCGTTCTACATAAAGGAAGGGGAGTGCTGAATTCATCAGTCTGTCATCGAACTGTAGCCCGTAGCGTGTAGCGCCCACTTGCAGCATCGCATATAATAGCGTAATCTTGACATTTTCTTGAGTGATTGGCCTGATTGGCGCGAGTAGACGGTTGTTGATGCCCAACCTTCGATTGCGGAGCAGCACATGCGTCTGCTACAGCCGAGCAACAGTAGTATACATAAAGTCGTGCCTACCACAGTGAGTGCTGCTACCGATACGACAACTGCGCTGCACCAGTTTGCGCGTTCCCTGGTAGATCGCCCTACGCTCGATGAGCTGCTGGCCCAGGCATTGCGCACTGCCGCGCAGCTAACGGCCTCGCCCCATGCAACGGTGCTCCTCTTAGATGCTTCCGAGCATATTTGCTATCGGGTGGCGCTCGATAGCGGCAACCTTGCTCCGCTGGCATTAGTGGCCGGGCCAATGATGCAGCGTGGGTTGGCAGGCTGGGTTGTGCGCGAGCGGCGCACCGCACTGGTACGCGATACCATGCACGATGCGCGCTGGTTGCCTGGCCCAGGGCTCGGCGATCTACGCTCGGCAATAGTGATGCCGCTTTGTTATGGCGAGCAGGTGCTTGGGGTATTGACATTGGGGCACGAAATTGCCCATCACTACCAGCCCGATCACATCGCTCTGGTTGAAACAATCGGCGCGCAGATAACACTGGCACTTGCCCTATTGGGCCAGCGCGGTAGGCTCGCTGTGCCACCACCGCAAACGGCGGCACATATCGCTTATGAAGGGCACCCACAGCCTGAAATGGCAGCAGCAGTTGTACTCGCTGCCGAGCTACGTGGGTTCGCGCCAGTGGCCGATACCCCGCAAGAAATGCTAGCATTAGCAAAGAGCAAGGGTGCATTTTTTCAGGCAGCACACGGCATTGTTGCGCACTATGGCAGCACGCATACCGTCATCTATGGCGACATGCTGCTCACCGTCTTTGGTGCGGACAATGAGGCGATCCAGGCTGCGCAGGCAGCGGCTGCACTCAAGGCTGCAGCTGCTGGGTTAATGATGGGCGAGCAGCACCAGTTTCAACATGTGTCGCTCGCTATTGGCATTGGCTATGGTCCGTTAATAACGCTCACCCTACCAGGAGCTACGCCGCTGGTGTATTTGAGCGGGCTGGCGGTAACCAGCGCGCGCCGGTTATGCGCGTTGGCACACAACGAAATACTACTCGCACAGCCGGTTGCTGCAGCACTGGTGCCGCACACCCAGCATGTTCTGCGCCCACTGCCGCCGTTTCATGTGCTACCTGGCGTATCGCAGCCGATTTTTCAGCTGAATACTGACCAATGAGGAGCGATGACAGCACGCAGGTGCCTATTGTGCCAGTTTCATAGCGAAACGCACCATTACGCACTACCGCCGCATCGCGGTTTTTCCTGGCGCTACTGTACGATCGGAGAATGGCTTTGAACCAACCACCACCTGCCGAAATACGCATTGACGCGCTCACACGCATCACTGAAGCAATTGAAACGGCGGCAACACTTGATGAATTGCTCCTATTGGCGCTGCGTGAGCTGACTAACTTATTCGAATTGCCGCGCGGCGTGGTTGTGCTGCTCAACGACGAGGGTGCTACCGGCCAGATTGCCTGCGAGTATCCGCCACAGAATGCGCCGTCGCTGACATTTCAGGCCGATGATCTGGCCTTATTGCTGCGGGTTGTGCATCGGCGGCAGCCCACGCAGATTCACGATACCGATTACCTTGACCCCGGCGAACGGCCCGCCGAGCTGCTGCGTACCTATAATGTGCGCTCGGCACTGCTTATTCCGCTGATTGCGCAAGATAATGCCATTGGTATGCTGGCGTTCGGCTCCACCGAAGCCCGCCAGTTCGCCACCGACGAAATTGTGCTCGTGCGCACATTGGCAAGCCAGCTCGCGGCGGCGCTCTCGGCATTTCGAATCCACGATGAAGCCCAGCGCCGGAATCAGGAGCTGAGCACACTCAACGAAATCGCTTCAACCATTACCTCAACGCTTGACACTAGTGAAGTATACCGCCTGGTGGTGCAGCGGCTGAACACCTACTTTAATGTAGAAGCTGGCTCGCTGCTGCTGATGGACGAAGTTACCGGTGATCTGCATTTTGTGATGACGATTGAGGGTGGTGAAGCAAAGCTCGCTGGCGTGCGTGTGCCTATGGGTCAGGGCGTGGTTGGCGTGGTGGCAAACAGCCGTCAGTGGGAAATTGTTCACGATGCACAGAACGATCCTCGCTTCTATCGCAAAATCAGCGAAGATCTGGGCTTCGTTACCAAGTCGATCCTGTGCGTCCCCATGATCGCGCAAGGCCATGTGATTGGGGTGATCGAGCTGCTGAATAAGCTCGATGGCGAGTTTACACCCGATGAAGCCGAGCGCTTGATGCGTATGGCCGCTTTTATTGGGGTGGCGATCGAGAACGCGCGCCTGTTTCAGCAGGTTGCCAATGGCCGCGATCGCCTGGCCGCCATTCTTAACTCAACCGCCGATGGCATTCTGATGACCGATATGCACGGCATTGTGCTTACCGCGAACCCTATGGCCGCCGAGCTGTTTGGCGCGCCAGAAGCACAGCTCACGGGCCGCGCACTCGACGATTTGCTGCAGTCTCTGCATAGCAAGGCGCGCGAGGTTAATCAGCGTGGCCGTGCCGATAGCGCTAATAGCGAGGGCGAAACGCCGGTGCATATGAGCGATATTGAGCTGGGTGGTGCGCATCATCGCTACATTCGGCACCTGAGCATGCCGGTACATGATGCCGATGGAGTGGTGTACGGCCAGCTGACGGTACTGCGCGATATTACGCAGGAGCGCGAGCTTGAGCAGCTGCGCGACGATTGGACGAGCATGCTGGTGCATGATTTGCGTGCGCCGCTCACGTCGATTATGAATGGCGTCATGATGGTGAAGCGCGGCATCGGCGGGCCGGTTACCGATGCCCAGAACGAGCTACTTGAGATTGCACACCAGGGCAGCCAGGCGATGCTTGAACTGGTGAATAACCTGCTCGATATTTCGAAAATGGAACAGGGGCGCTTGCTGCTTGATGTCGATCAGGTCGCGCCCTATACAATCATTGATCAGGCCCGCGACCGCTTACGGGTTTCGGCGCGCACCAAGCATGTGATCCTCGAGGAGCGCATTGCACTGAATTTGCCACTGCTCAATGCCGACGACGACAAAATTGTGCGGGTGCTGCAAAACTTGATCGACAACGCGATTAAATTTTCGTCATCTGGTGGCAGTGTGGTTCTTGGTGCGCATGCCTATGGCCCGCAGCATCCCCTGGCTGCCGATGTGCCACTTCACCCACCGTTTGGCCAGAACGAATGGGTGGTTTTCTGGGTGCAAGATCACGCAATGGGCATCCCTGAGGCATATCACGAGCGTATTTTCGAGAAATTCGGGCAGGTACGTGGGCATAAAGTACGCGGAACTGGCCTGGGCCTGACATTTTGCAAGCTGGCAGTCGAGGCGCATCACGGGCATATCTGGCTCGAAAGCAAGGAAGGCGTAGGGAGTGTGTTTGCTTTCGCTTTACCCGTAGGCCCGCAAGATGAACGCTGATCGATAAATACTTTACAGTTTTGTCATCTATTCAGTGTCTTGATTCGGCCTATAAGTTCGTATATAATGTCTTTACCCTCCAGCCAAATTACTAGCGTGTGTAAAACTATCCTGTTATCTGGCTGAGGCAGGTTGCTGATGCGCCGGCTGTTACAATTTATTCAGTCGCATATTCGTTACAAGATCATCATGCCATACCTGGCATTGACGATCTTTGTTATGTTGGCTGGCGCTGCAATTGTGCTGTTCCTTGTGGCCGCAAACGCTCAGGATGTGCTCACAAACCAGCTAGCGAATAATGCCCGTATTGTGAGCGCCGCGCTGGTCGAGCGCGAGCAGAACCATATTAACTTTCTGCGCCAGGCGGCCTTTGCCGGTGCCAGCCTCGAAAATAACACCCCTTCGGTTGCAGCAGCGATTGCCAGCGGCAATACGGATGTGGTGTCGCGCACCCTCAAAGTCTTTTATGTCAGCGGCATTAGCAACCCCACGCTCGATTTCGACCGCCTGATCGCCTTTGACCGCAACGGGCAATCGCTGCTCGATTGGCAGCGCGTGAAAGACGACCCGCGCGAAGAGCCTTACCGCAACGGAACCACCGATCTCACCCCCATCCGTGATGTGAAACGCATCATCAGTAATACGCTGGTAGATGGTGCCGATAAATTTTCTGGCCTGATTCAGTTTGCCAACGATCCACAGCCCTATTTCTACACGGTTGCGCCTGTGAAGCAGGGTACCAACGTGGTTGGCGGTTTAATGATTGCCCTCAAGATCGATCGGCTGCTGACATCGCTCCAGCGGAATACCCAGGTTCCAATTACAACATTTTATAACCAGCAGGGCGAAGCGATCGGCTCAACATTTATTTCGCGCGCTGATCTGGCGACGCTAAACATGCGGCCTGAAGTTGTTGCAGCGCTAGTGAATAATAGCGCCCAGTCGGTTATTAACGCTGAGGACAAACCGACTGCGCCGAATTATTTCCTAAGCACGATCCAGCAGCGCGACTACCAGATTGCCTATAGCCCGCTGTATATTCAGAATAAGCTGGCGGGTTACTTCTCGGTTGGGCTGCCTACCGATTTTCAGGTGAACTCAATTCGCATCAATCGCATTGCCATCGCATTAATCGCCCTGGCGCTGGCGCTTGGCTCGATTGTGCTCGGCTATTACATTGCCCGCAATATTACCCGGCCGCTCTCGTCGCTGGTGCATACCGCCGAGGCGGTTACTAGCGGCGATCTTGAGCAGCGCACGCTGGTGCGCACCAACGATGAGGTGGGCCGATTAGCCCAGGCATTTAACCAGATGACTGAGCACCTGCTGCGATTGTATCGCACAAGCCGCGAGCTTGGCAGCGCAATTGAAGTGCAGCCGGTACTTGATGTGACCCAACGCACAGTTGAAACTTTTGCTCCTGGCACCGAGGTGCTGGCGTTGATCGATGACCGTGGCATCTGGCGCTACCGCTTACGCAGCGATGCCGCTCTGGACGTTCAGGGCTTGCAAAACCTGCGGGTTGCCCCCGGCGATCCGCTTATTCGGTCGCTTGGGCAGGGGCAGCTACCGCAATTGCTGGATGCTGCCGATGAGCCGCGCCTGGCTGCGCTTGGGTTGAGCGATGTAGCTAATTTTCAGAGTCTTTTGCTGACACCGCTGGTAGTACAAGACCTGGTGTCGGGTGTGCTTATTTTTGGTAACCCTGCGCCACGCGCGTTTCAAGGTGCAAATGAACCCACCTTGATGGCGACGGCGAATATGGCAGCTAGCGTGCTGTACAACGCTATCTTATTCGATCGGGTTCATGACGAAGCGAGCGAACGCGAAGCCATTCTGAAGTCGATTGGTGATGGTGTGGTGGTGTGCGACCAGCAGCAGAACATTATGCTGGTGAATCGTACCGCTGAGCAAATGTTGGGCCTGCGCGACTGGCATATTGTGCGCCGTAATTGGAAGGATGTTGCATTGGTGCCGGTGCCGGTTATGAAAGATATGTTTGGGAATGATGTTGAAGCGTATAATCACTACCAGCTTGGCGATAAGGTGATCAGCCTGAGTAGCGCGCCGGTGATTGGTGAGCACGATGAAGAGCTAGGTGAAGTGATTATTCTGCACGATATGTCGGCAGAGGCAGCGGTTGATCGCGCCAAAACGCGTTTCATCGAGCGCGTATCGCACGAGCTGCGTACCCCGCTCACGCCGATCTGCGGCCATACCGAGATTTTATTGCGTGGGTACCTCGGTCCACTCAACGATGAGCAGCGCGAGGCGCTTGAGGTGATTCGCCTGCGCGGCGAGCAAATGCGCGATCTGGTGAATAATTTTGTGATGATTGCCAGCATCGAGGCGAATACGCTGATTACCGAACCTGAACCTCAGGACGTGTGGGTGGCGATCGAAAATGCACTCGCGCCAATGCGCAATGCTTTCCTGAAAAAGGGTATTGATATTATTCTCGATATTCCCGATGCCCTGCCACTTGTGCGCGCCGATCGCCAGCAGCTTCAGGTAATCTTAACCCAGTTGCTCGATAATGCACGGCGTTATACCCAGAAAGGGCGCGTGACGATTCACGCCAGGCATATCAATGATGTTGTCCAGATCGATATCATTGATACCGGGCCGGGTATTGCGAGCGACGAATTCGACCAGTTATTCACACGCTTCCATCGGGTAGAGGGCAATAACTCGCCCGAGCGCGGTGGTGGACTGGGCCTGGCAATTGTGCGCCAGCTGGTCGAGCGTCAGGGTGGGCGCGCCTGGGCTGAAAGCGTGCCGGGTGAGGGCAGTACCTTCAGTATTGCACTATTGGTAGCGAATGAACACGCAGATATCGTCGCCGAGCCAAACAACTCAGAACGATCAGCGTGATCCGTTACGCTGGCTTATTCCAGCTGCGCTACTGCTGCTGCTATTGGCAATTTGCTGTGTTGGGCAAGTTGTCATCGCTTTTCTGTCCCCCCGCGATCAAGCATCCAATCTGAACCTGCTCTCGAAAAAAATCGCCGATTATAGCCCCTGGAAGATCGATTTCCAATTGCCGCCGATTGCTGAAGCGGCGGCGGCGGAAGAAGCGCAAGAGCGCGCGACGACACAGGCGCAGGCAACCCAGAGCCCAACGCCGCAGATTGCGGGGGCCGCGCCCACCGAAGAAGTGATTGTGATTGTGCCGCCAGCGAATGCGCCAACCAACACGCCCGGTGCGGTGGTGCTAACACCCGAGCCTACGGTAACACCACGCCCCACGATCGATGGGCCAACGGATACGCCGGTGTTGGGCACCGTACCGCCGGATACGCCAATTGCGATTATTCCATCTTCAACACCTACAGTGCGCCCAACTGAGGCAACCGTGCTGCCCAGCAGTACAGTGCGCCCAACCAGCATTACGTCGCCAACGCCGACCAACCAATCGAATACGCCCACCGCTACGGTAACAAACACGCCGCGCGTAGTAACAAGCACGCCACGCCCACCAACCAGTACCATCGCGCCTGCGACGAATACACCTGAACCGCCTACCAATACGATTGCGCCTGCGACCAACACGCCTGAACCTGCGACGAATACCCCGCGACCCGCGACGAATACCCCGCGGCCACCGACGAGCATACCAACTGATACGCCGACACCGAGCACGACGCTGACACCGAGCACGACGCCGACACCAAGCCATACGCCGACGCCGAGCACGACGCCGACACCAAGCCATACGCCAACACGGACGCCAACCCGCACGCCCAGTAGCACCCCGACCCCCAGCCATACGCCAACGCGCACACCAACGTTCACGCCGACGAATACGCCAACCGATACACCAACGTTCACCCCGACCGATACGCCGACGAACATGCCAACCGATACGCCGAC
>JAFEAS010000033.1:13758-30601 GCA_018266315.1 Chloroflexi bacterium SZAS-1
GCGAACACTGCTGCAGTCGGTCAGCCAGTGACGTATCGCATCTGTATTTATAATGGCATGAACATTGCGCGGCAGATTACGTTAGTCGTTGATGCCTTTCAGCCGCAATGGTCATATATTGGTTGTAGTAGTTCGGATGCGGCACTTCAATGCGCCGACGATGGCAATATCCCGGTTACCGTCAGCTGGGGGCCAACCTATTCGATTCAGCCAGGGACCTCGCTGTTCCTCACCGTCACTGGCAGCTACACAGTGCCGGGCAGGTGGTGTAATGGCCCCACTAATTACTACATGCAGACGGATACTGGGAGGATTAACGGCAGCGATAACCCCTGTGTGACGGTGAATTAGGGCTGTTTGATACCAAATTTGGCATAAAGCGTCGTGTATACAAAGTGATAGCGTTCGGGCAGCTAACCATGCCCCGAACGCTATTTTTGATGAAAGATAGAAATTAAGGAGGATGAGGAAATACGAAGCGTGGTTGGCTTTAGCTGGTGCCGCCCAGCCCCCACAGCATCAGGTATGTGAGCGCGCCTAGGCACAAAAACGTGCCATATGAAATATACTTCGGTATGTTTGGGCGACCGGCGGCACGCAGAATGAGCAGTAGAATTGAGAAGCCGCCGGCCATCAGCATGCCATAAAACAGCGCTGGCATCAGGTTTAGGAAGCCTACCGCCGTGCCAATGAAGATTGCCAGGTATACATCGCCAAGGCCAAAAGGCACCGCTGTGCTGGGGAAGATAATACGCGCGAGGGCAAAGAAGAGCGCAAACACAAACCCTGCCACCAGCGCACCAATCAGCGCGCTCAGGAAGCTATGATGTGGAATGATTGCGGCTGTTGCGAGTGCAATAAGCGCAGCCCCAAGAATCACAAAGGTATAAATCGAGCGGTGTAACCAGTCGATTGCGCCGGTGAGTACCAGCACCACAGCTACAAACGACAGGTAGAACAGTGGTGCGCTGAGTCCATAGCGCATATAGAATACCGTAAAGGCAGAGGCAATCAGCAGCTCGTTCAGCGGGAAAATCCAGTGTAAGCGTTGCCCGCAGCAGCGCCCGCGCCCACCCTGAGCCATCCAGCCCACCAGCGGCAACACTTGCCACCAGGCTAATGCGTGCCCACAGCGCGTACAACGCGGCCAACCGCCAAATTGCTGTTCGCGCGGCAGCCGTACCACCACCACATTAACCAGCGAACCTACGAACAGGCCGATCAGTGCAACAAGAATGATTGTCGGAACGCTCATGATAGTTACCAGGTGGCGTGCATTGCGGCACGCATCACGTCAAGCGGTGCCGGTTGTCCAGTCCAGCGTTCGAAGGCGAGCGCGGCTTGCCGTACCAGCATGCCTGCCCCATTGAGTGTTCGGGCACTGCGTGCGGCAGCCTCGTGCAGCAGCCGGGTCGGGCGATAGACCATATCGAATACCAGGGCACCAGCCGGAATATATTCAGCCGCGAGCGGTGTTTCGTTGCCATGCCAACCCAGGGATGTTGCATTAATGATCAGGTTTGCGCTAGCCAGCAGCTCGGGCAGCTCTGCGCTCGTGGGTGTTATCGCATAGAGCAGCGGGTTGGCTTCGGTAGCGGCGAGCACATCGCCAAGCACTTGCTCGGCTTTCTCAAGGGTGCGATTCACGAGCGTAAGCTGAGCGATACCCGCGCCTACAAGTGCTACAGTGGCCGCCCGCGCCGCCCCACTCGCTCCCAGAATCACAGCGCTGCGTCCTGCTGGCTCGAACCCGCCATCTTCGCGCAGCGATGCCAGGCAGGCAGGCGCATCGGTGTTGGCCCCGGTAAGTGTGCCATCATATTCACGAATAATTGTGTTCACTGCGCCAATTACTGCGGCGTCAGGGTCGATCTGATCAAGTAGCGCGAGCACAGCCACTTTATGCGGCAAGGTCACATTGGCACCAAGTGTACCGGGTTGGCGCAGCTCGGCGATGCGGGCAGGCAGCTCAGCGGTGCTGGTGTGCCACAATTCATAGTGTGCCGGTATGCCCACATGGGTGAACGCGGCGTTGTGCAGCGCGGGCGAACGGCTATGCGCCACCGGGTCGCCAATAAGCCCGACGCGGAAGAGTGGTACGCTGCTGGCTTCTAATTGCATGATAGTATGCGTTCTTGTGCAAGCGCCTTATGGTTTTGGGCATGCCAGGTATTCTTGCTCGTAGCGGCTAAATTCCTCAAATGTTGCAGCAAACTTATGTGAGCCGGGCTTCTCGCACGAGGCCACAAAGTAGAGGTAGTTGCCCGCTTCATCCGGCTGAGCCGCCGCCTGGAGCGCGCTTAGGCCCGGCGCGCTAATGGGGCCAGGGGGTAAGCCGCCATTCGCGCGTGTATTATAGGCGTAGCGCTCGGTATTCGCGCCAACTTTGTCAATTTCTTCGGCAGTCAGGGTATCGAGCTTAGGCCACCAGCTTCCTTTCTGCCCGAGCAAATATTGCACGGTCGGGTCAGAGCCGAGCTTACCACCGCCAAACTGGCCGAGGTTTTCGGGCCTTAGCCGATTCCAGAATACGGCGGCAATCTGCGGCATTTCGCCTTGCAGTGTCGCCTCGCGCTGCACAATCGAGGCCATAGTTACAATTTGGTGTACGCTGACATCGGGCACGCGCACCGCTGTTTCGAAGGTTGCGTATTGTTGATCGAAGCGGTTGAGCAGTGTTTCAATCACATCGGTGACGGTAGCGGTTGAAGCAATACGGTAGGTATCGGGGAACAGGTAGCCTTCGAGCGATGCACCAGCTGGCAGGCTATTGAGCCGGAAGTGGGTGCCCTTAAATGCAGCGCCGTTCCGTGCCACTGCCAAAAAGGCATCTTCATTTACGGCGGGTAGCCCGGCCTTGCCAACCTGTTCGGCGATCTCTTCCAGGCGCAATCCTTCAATGAGGGTGATCTGCACCTCTTCGATTTTGATGCCGGTTTGCAATGCTGCCATGATCTGGCCCATGGTCATGTTTGGGCGAAGCATATAGCGCCCGGCGCGCAGCTTGCCATCGAAGCCCTGGGAGCGAACTAAGTAGGTAAACAGCTGGGGGATGCGAATCAGGCCTGCGCTGCGTAGCTGTGTGGCGATGGCGCTGGTTGATTCGCCTGGTTCGACAACAAATTCAGTCGGGGTCGTATCGTCGCTGACTGGGCTGCGGATTTCGCGGAGCACAATCGAACTGACACACGCCACCATAAGGGCAACGAGCGCCACCCCTAGAAACAGGGCGCGCAATGTTCTAGACAACGAAAACCTCCGTAGCTCGATATGCTAGCGCAATCTGTACATCATTCATGCTGCTATGCCAATGCGCACGGGCGCACATGGCTGAACAGGTTATGGCGTGGGTGTTGCCGCCGCGCCGCCCGAAATGTCGGCTGGTTCGATATCGACTGGCACCGTGCCTTCGGGCTGTGATAGCAGCGAGCGGTTGACCCAGCCTTCGCCATTAGCACTGTCGATCTTTGAAGAAGACGCGTAACGCTCGCCCAGGCGAATGCGATACCATTGGCCATCGGCAGTAACCGCCAGAAATATAATTTCATCGCCCTGGCTAATACGCCCAATGACCTCGCCATTACTTACCTGCGGGAATGCGCGTACATTGGCCGCCGCGCGCACCGAGCCAGTAATGGTTGCCGGTGCAGCTGTTGGCTCAGGGGTGCTATTTGTGCCCGATGATGCTGGCGTAAGGGCTGACGTATCGGGAGGGGCGGTAGGCGCGGGTACGGCGAGCACGCTTGGGTCAACTGGCTCAAAGCCGACCTGCTTGAGCTGGGTGCGCAAATCGCCAATGATCTTCCAGGCAACAATCAGCGCTACCAGCATAAGCACACACGCAACCGCAGTTTTGATCAGATCTGCACCGCGCAGGAGCATGTTGCGGCTTTGCATTTCGTTGAGCGCGCTACGGGCGGCCCCCGCCACCGACTCACCCCAGCTCGTTTTGCCGCGATCGTCGCGGGCGACCCGGCGTAGCTCAAGCAGCGCACGCGCATCGCCAACCACTGCCAGGGCGCGCACTGCGCTCCAGCGTACATTGCTGTTGGGGTGGCGTAGGGCTTCCAGCAGTGGCCCGGCGGCGTGCCCATCGCCGATTTGCCCAAGTGCTTCGGCGGCGCGGTAGGCAACCAGCCAGGGGCGGGTTGGGCTAAGCGCCTCATTCAATGCGGGCACGGCTGGTTGCCCAATAGCAACCAATTCGTCGACAGCGCTCTGATGCAGTGGGTTACTGGTATCGCCCAGGGCAGCGACCAGGGCAGCGATACGCTCGCGTGCGACTTGCTGGGCGACGCGTGTTTCAGCGCGGCGCGCACTGGCAGGGGCCGATTTATCTTTGAGGAGCGGCCGGGTTGTATTGGGCTTGCCAGCGAGCACCGGGCCTACCTGCGTTTCGTCGGTGGCGCTGTTCCGTAGATCGGGTATGGGCACAGGCGGTGGGTTGCCGTTCGCCTGTACTTCCGTGCCTGTTTCCTGCTCATCCATGCTTCTTAACCTGATATTGCCGCCAGCCGTGCCGGCCAGCGCTGAAGTATTGCTTCAAGAATGTGCGCCGCAGCCTGCGCTTTAGGCTGGCGCGCCAGCGCTTCGCTTCCTGCGGCATCGAACAGGGTGACGGCAATATCGTCGTGCCCAATGCTCGCAACTGCCTCATTGGCGATGATCATATCCAAGCCTTTGCGCGCCAGCTTGGTGCGCGCATACGCTTCAAGATCATGGGTTTCAGCCGCAAAGCCCACCTTCACGAAATCGTGGCGGTCGGCCAGGCCCGCCAGAATATCAGGATTGCGGACGAGCCGAAGCATCAGTTCTTCGTCAGCGCCCTTCTTAATCTTCTGGTGCGAAAGTTCAGCTGGCCGAAAATCGGCGACTGCGGCATTCATAATCAGCAAATCGGCATACGCTACCGCCGCCGCAACGGCATCGCGCATCTGAAGGGCGGTTTCTACGCGCACAACATCAATCGCTACCGGTGGCGGCAGGGTCGTTGGCCCAGCGATTAGCGTTACCTGCGCACCGCGATCGCGCGCGGCACTGGCGAGCGCAAAGCCCATGCGCCCCGACGAGCGATTACCAACAAAGCGCACCGGGTCAATCGGCTCGTGCGTGCCGCCCGCCGTAATGACGATGCGGCGACCGCGGAGTGGCCCCACTCGGCTGCCCAGTACGGCGCGGGCATGGCCTTCGATTGTTGCTGGCGAAGGCAAGCGACCGATGCCAACCATTGGCTCAGCCAATTGGCCCACTTCGGGTTCGAGCACTACAATACCCCGCCGCCGGAGTGTGGCAATATTTTCCTGGGTTGCGGCATTGGTGTACATGTGCGTGTTCATCGCAGGCACACATAGCACGGGTGCGGTGGTTGCCAGCACAGTTGTGGTAAGCAGGTCGTCGCTCAGGCCTGCCGCAATACGCGCCAGCGTGTTAGCCGTAGCAGGAGCAAGAATAACGAGATTGGCCTGGCGACCTAGTGCAACATGGCCGATGATGCCATCTTCTGGCAATGCCCACAGATCGGTGAGCACGGGCCGCCCGGTTAGCGCCTGAAAGGTTGCCGTTCCGACAAAACGTTGGGCCGCCTCGGTCATTACTACATCCACGAGCGCCCCGGCTAGCGTCAGATTACGTGCCAGCTCAGCTACTTTGTACGCAGCGATGCTGCCACTTACCCCCAGCACAATTTGTTTGCCAGCTAGCACATCCATAACACTTGCACAATCTCGCACGAATGCCGGGGCATTGTAGCATCGGGAAGACACATAGTCAACGTAAAAGCTGTTCATCTACTGCCTAGCACTGGGAAACTATGTGCACTGGCGCGCACTGAATCAGGCAAGAGAAAGTCACTGGAAAGCACACCCGAGCCGCCAGGTTGGCTCAATGGCAGCCTGGATTTGTTCTTTCCGTGGTACTGTGTGCCAAGCTACGCCTGCTGCTAGCGCCGAAATATCGAGAGGCGCAGATGTGCATCGGCACCACAAGCAGTGCATTGCCCATCGTCTATGCCCACAACTCGGCCTTGCTGCCCGGTTCGTTCGATGAGCATTGCCTGGCAGTTAGCGCAGTGTGTGTGCTGACCGGGCTCGGGGCCATACACATACAGCAACCCTAACTCGTGGGCCAAGCGGCGCGCGCGCCCCACCGAAGCCGAAGCCGCTGCACCAGCATCGCCGGGCAAGAGGTGCCAGGGAGTGTGCGCACCCAGCGCGTCGCGCACCCATGTGCCCATAGCCTGAATCTGCTCGGGCGCATCGTTTACCTGTGGGTGCAGGCGGGTAGTAAGCTCAATATGGCAGCCCCATTGCTGCTGTGCCTGTACGGCAAGCTCAAGAATGCCGCGCCATTCGGTAATGCCAGCCAGTCGTCGATATGTTGCGTCATCGCAGGCGCGCAGCTCCAGGCTCAAACCGTCGAGGTATGGCCCAAACTGTTCCAGGGCGGCAAGTGTTGCGTACCCTGAAGTGACCAGCGCGGTATAGCGGCTGGTTGCGCGGCTCGATTTGAGCAAATCGGTCACATATTCGTGCGATACCGAAGGGTCGCTGAAGCTCCAAACCACACCGCGCGCCAGCCGTTCGAGCGCCACATTGGCAGCGCGCTCAGGCGCAAGCTGGCGGCGTTTCGCTTCATCGGCTGGCAATTCACCATACTGCCCACGTTGCTGATCGGCTGGGAAGGCATAGCCCCAACCGCCAATTGCCAATACCTGAGTACCAGGAAAGAAATGCCATAAACGGTATTCTTCGATCGCGCTGAAGGTTGCAGCGCTGATCATGCCATCATTCAGCACTTCGATACCTTCGGGGGTGGCGGAACGCACCTGGCAGCGGCCAACTTCGCCAACTGTCAGTTCGCAGCGCCATTGGCAAACGCCGCAGCGATAGCGATTCTGGTCGATCTGTTCGCTGAGCTCAGTAAGACGCATTAATCCGCTCCTGCTGGCTTTCTCCTGTGCGATGGAGTATAATGCATGCTGGGCTGTGGTATCAAATTTATTCCCATAGCCGTATGTTTTGTTGTCCGTTGGGCGGCAGGGTGCCTGGTCAGGATGTGGCATTTCACCTGTTTCTGCCACACCACTACCTTTAGAGTGAGATAATAACACACATGGAACATACTCCCATGGAGCGCGGGCCAGGCTTCGAG
Source organism: Chloroflexi bacterium SZAS-1 (assembly GCA_018266315.1). Taxonomy (GTDB): domain Bacteria; phylum Chloroflexota; class Chloroflexia; order Chloroflexales; family Roseiflexaceae; genus Kouleothrix. The sequence continues at coordinate 20,908 of JAFEAS010000033.1, forward strand.
CCGCATCCCCCGGTGGCCGAGTCTTCGGCCAGTGCCACCGGCTGGGAGCGGGCCGATGAACCAGCCAGCGCGCGCGGTGCCACTAGCGCGCGTGGAGTATTGCGCGAGCTGCTCGAAACCGCAATCTTCATCTTGCTAGTGTTTCTGATTGTGCGTGGCGTCATCCAGAACTTCAAAATCGAAGGCCAGAGTATGGAGCCAAACTTGCATACCGGCCAGTATATTCTCGTTAACAAGATCGTCTATTTCCACTTCGATATGAACGCCCCGCTGCGGCTGCTGCCTGGCAATGCCGACCTGGCATCTAGAATTGTATACCCATTCCATATGCCGCGCCGTGGCGAAATAGTGGTGTTTGAGTATCCGCGCGATATGAGCAAAGATTATATCAAGCGCGTGATTGGCCTGCCCGGCGACACGGTTCTGATCAAAGATGGGCAGGTGTACGTGAACGACCAACTGCTCGATGAAGCCTACCTGCAAGGTGTACAAACAACCTGCCGTGGCGATGACCCCTGTAACTTTGGTCAGCCCGTTACAGTGCCGCAGGGCGCAGTGTTTGTAATGGGCGATAACCGCAATAATAGCAGCGATTCGCGTGAATGGGGTGCCTTGCCGCTCGATGGCATCATTGGCAAAGCCTGGGTTTCGTACTGGCCGCGCGATTACTGGGGCGTGATACCTGCGGGTACCTATCCCGCACAGCCCTAAGCCACGCCCATGCATATTGCAATCAATGCACATTTGCTTGCGCACACGCGCAGCTTCCGCCGGGCCGGGGTTTCGAACTACGTTGAAGCACTGCTGACACACCTCGGCCAGATCGACCAGCGCAACCACTATAGTGTGTATACGACGCGTGGCCTGGGTCGCCACGAACTGGCACTGCCGCCGAATTTTCAGGTGAAGCCGAGCCGCCTGCCAACCATCAACCCGCGGGTGCGCATTCCCTGGGAACAGCTGTACGCCCCCATAATGCTGCGCGCTACTGGTGCCGATGTATTCCACGGCGTGCTGAATGTCGCGCCAACGATCTGCCCGGTGCCAAGCGTCATCACGATCCACGATCTAGCGTTTCTGAGCTTTCCCCAGACGTTTCGGCGCGTGAACCGCACCTACCTTACCTGGGCTACGCGCATTTCGGCGCGGCGGGCGGCCCGAATTCTGGCCGTATCGGAAGCGACAAAGCAGGAAATTGTGCGCCTGCTCGGCATTGCGCCCGAGAAGATTATTGTGACCTACGATGCCTGCGACCGGCGCTTTACCCCCCCCGATCCAGCCAGTCTGGCAGCGTTTCGGGTACGCGCCGGCCTGCCCGAGCGGTTTATTCTCTTTCTGGGTACGCTGGAGCCGCGTAAAAACCTGCCAACCTTGATCGAGGCGTATGCGCGTATTGCCGTCGACACCGATGCGCCACTCCTGATTGGCGGCGGCAAGGGTTGGCTGTACGACGAGATTTTTGCTAAAGCCGAGGCGCTGAACCTGGGGGATCGCGTGCGCTTTGTGGGCTATATCGATGCTGCCGACCAGGCGCTGTGGTATGCGGCGGCAAGCGTCTTTGCATTTCCTTCATTGTATGAAGGGTTTGGTATGCCGCCGCTTGAAGCGATGGCCTGCGGCACGCCGGTGGTAACATCGAATACCAGCAGCCTGCCCGAGGTGGTAGGCGATGCGGGCCTGACGGTCGATCCGCGCAACCCCGACGAGCTTGGCGCGGCCCTGCTGCGCTTGCTGAACAACCAATCGCTGCGCGCTGAATTGCGCGAGCGCGGCCTACGCCAGGCGCAGCGCTTCTCGTGGCGCGAAACTGCCGAGCGTACCCTGGCGGCCTACCAGGCCGCAGGTGGTGCGGCGGTGCCTGCCCGGCAGGCGATTGGGCGATAAAAGGAGAACACAATGGCGATTGAACAGTTGCTCGTGCCCGCAGTTTCGGGCGACCAGAGCGTGCGTGATATTAGCAAGCAGGTTCATACCATACCGGGTGTGCGGCTGGTGGTGGTGAATCTGGCGAATAAAAGCGTGCAGGTTGAGCACGATGGTCGCGCCGACCTGATGGCTATCTTACGTGCGATCAACGCGGCAGGGTATGCTGAAGTTGCGGTGCTGGCCTAAGAACAGCGGTGTGTAGCAAAAGACGGGTGGCAAATCGATGTGCGCCACCCGTCTTTTCGTTGCTTGGGGTTTGTGGCTAATACAGTTTGATCTTATGCCCTGCGCGTTTCAGCAGCTCGCTGGCGATAACGTGGCGCTGAATCTCGTTGGTGCCTTCAAAAATGCGGGTCACACGGGCGTCGCGGTACATGCGCTCAAGCGGTAGCTCGCGCGAGAAGCCCATACCGCCGTGGATCTGGATCGCCTCGTCGATGACCTGCGAGGCTGATTCGGTGCAGAATAGCTTCACTATACTCGACTCAAATGTCGCGTTCTCACCGCGATCGACTTGCTTGGCACAATCGTATACCATGCGCTCCATCGCATAGATCTTTACAGCCATATCGGCCAGCTTGAATTGGATGGCCTGGAAATCGGCAATTGGCCGCCCAAATTGCTGGCGCTCGATCGCATACTTTACCGATAGCTCATACGCCTCTTTTGCCGAGCCCAGGCTCGATGCGCCCAGCCCACACCGCCCGATATCGAGCGTTTGCATGGCGGTAGCAAAGCCCGCGCCCACCTGGCCCAGCACGTTTTCGGCTGGCACACGGCAATCTTCGAAGAAAAGCGAGGCTGTGTGCGAGGCGCGCAATCCCATCTTCGGCTCAACTTTGCCAACCTTAAAGCCAGGGAAATCCTTTTCAACAATAAAGGCAGTTACGCCGCCGCGCGCGCCCAGGCTGCGATCGTTTGCGGCAAATACCACCAGCACATCGGCGAATGAGCCATTAGTGATCCACATTTTTGAGCCGTTGAGCACCCACTCATCGCCATCGCGCCGGGCAACCGTACTAATATGCGCCGCATCTGAGCCGGCATTTGGCTCGGTGAGCGCCCAGGCACCAAGTTTTTTGCCTTCGCAGAGTGGGCGCAGGTATCGCTCTTTCTGCGCATCCGTGCCGCTCAGGTAGATCGACATGGCGCAAAGTTGCGCATGTGCCCCGATAATCGTCGCAGTTGAGGCGCACTTGCGCTGAATCTCTTCCATCAGCACACAATAGCCAACCACACCGGCATCGGCACCGCCGAATTCTTCGGGAAAAGGCACGCCAAGCAGGCCGAGATCGCCGGCCTTGCGCAACACATCGAATGGCACGCGCTCTTCTTCATCGATTTCGCGCGCAATCGGCGCTACTTCTTTGCTCACAAATTCGCGCACTGCCTGGCGCAGCATCTGGATGTCTTCGGGAAGCTCGTACTCCATCGTCGGGTTCCTTTCGTGGCAGCCAGCATGTGCTGGCGGTAGTATACGCCCTGAGGATGCAACGATTATAGCAGTGGGTGACGCTCTGCGTCAATATAACGCGCTGCGGCATTGAGCAGGACATGTGGAACCCTGGGTAATACTAAACTATGGACGGATTGATAGACTGTTACTACAGCCTTCTGTGCGGTGTTATGTCGTTTGCCCCACGCGCTACAGCCGGTCGCAATATAGCCCTCACCAATGCGTATCTTTGCTGCCTGCTTGGTCGTTCTCTATAGTATAGTGAACCCCTAGCCCGCAAAACCAACTTCCGGCCCACGCACAGGGAGTTTTTTATGCTGGCGAATCTCCTCGTTATCGAGTCGAACCCCGATCTGCGCAAACTGTTCGACCATCTGCTCACATCCGATGGATATCAGGCGAAGACATGTGCCGATTGGGAGGCTGCGTATAGCGCAGTGGCGCAGAGCATCCCAGATCTTATTATTTACGATTGGGAACTCAACAACGCCGATGGGTACCGCTGGGCCGAGGTTTTGCGCAATGCTTCAAAAACTGCTTCCATCCCGCTGCTGTTTATTTGCGATGGCCCGCCCCCACGCCATATGATTGAACGACTCGATGGGATTGGTATCTCGCTCATCGATAAGCCTTTCGATATTTTTGTGTTTCGTCGTCGCATCGAGGCGTTGCTCGGTACGCGCGAACGAGCAGTGGGTTTGTAAGGCGCAGTGCCGTACATTGTGGGTGCTTTTGCAGGCGTGGCCGCAGGGCTGCTACGAGCGCCAGTATCGCCCCGCAGCTTGACAACTACTCATCGCCCCCGTATGATAGGCGCTCATAGGGCATGTGTTCACACCACATGGTATGCTGCCTCTGTTGTCGCGCTTTGAATGACGGGAACAGCTATGAACGCCAGCCGTGCACGGAGATTATTCCTTCGTTGGATGATCGTGCTTGGTGCGGTTGCGTTGTTGTCACTCGCTGTACCGCAGGCCCAGGCGCAAAATTCCTTACGCTACTTTACCCAGACACGCCACTACTTGCGCGGTGCATTTCGCTCGTTTTGGGAGCGAAATGGGGGCGTGGGCGTTTTTGGCTACCCGATTACTGAAGAATATGTACGTGGTGCAGATGGGCGCATCGTGCAATATTTCGAGCGTGCGCGCTTTGAGCTAACGGTTAATGGTGCCCAGGCGATTGTTAATCTCGGGCGGTTGGGCGTGGAAGTGACTGGGAACCGTATTTTTCCACAGGTGCCTCCTTTCAAGAGCTATAACGCACGCACGTATTTCCCCGAAACCGGGCATAGCCTGTTTGGAGCGTTCAAAGCTACCTGGGAACGACGTGGCCGAGCAGCGATTTTTGGCCTCCCGATTAGCGAAGAGATTAATGAGCAGCTGGTCGATGGGCGCTGGCACACGGTGCAATACTTCGAGCGTGCGCGCTTCGAGCTTTGGGCCGATGGTGTCCGCCTGGGCCTGCTTGGCCGGGCACTCGCGCCTGCACAATTGCTCGAACCGTGGCCTGCCGAAGTAGCTCCCCCTGGCCCACTCAATGAAAAAGGTGAACCGCACCCCCCTGCCGGACGGCCACCGCAACCACCGCCACCACCGCCGCCGACCGGCAACCCGAGCAAACTCGGTGTGCTTATTCATCAGGGGCTGGGGGTGCGTGGCCCTGGCGCAATTACTCCACTTGCCGCACCACCTGGCCTAGGTTTCACCTTTACCGCAGTCGGGTTCGATCCTGCCGAACGGGTTGGGGTGTGGCTCACGCTGCCAGGCAAGGGCGGCGTTGAAGCGATCGATCCGCGCCTGGTGGGTAGCGATGGGCGTGGCGGCATACGGGTCATCTTCACGCCATCGGCGAAGACTGAGGGCACCTGGACGATTACTGCGCAGGGTGTAAACACGGGCCGGAGCGTAACTGCACCGTTCAAGCTCACCCGCGATTATGTAGCGCCGCTCGGAACGCCGCGCCCAGCGAATTATCATGGCAGTGTGACGCCATCCGAAGGTGGCCGCCGTACAGTATTTGCTTTAAGTGGTACTGGCTTCCGCGCGAATGAGCTGCTCGATCTATGGATTACATCGCCCGACGGCGTTTACCTACTCACCTCTGCCCGCGCCGATCGGAATGGCCGGGTTGGCTATGCGCCGAGTATGCTCGTGCAGCTTGGCCCGCAGAATCCAATCGGCGTGTATGGTTATCATTACCTTGGCACACAAAGCGGCCAGCGTGTCGATCTCTATTTTACCTTTACCGGTAGCTAAAACGCTGGCTTATCATGGGCACCTGGCACAGCGCTGTCGCCATCGCCCCGTGCGGGCATCGAACCAGCCGCCTGTTGCACACCTTACTCCGCCGCTGCCCGTAGATTAGTACTGTTGATATAGCCTTGAATGCTATCGCCTTATCGCCTTGGCCGTGGTAGGCGCGCTCGTGGCATTCTTAAGCAGAGCGGCGGCATCATGACCTCTATTCTCGTTGTAGAAAATGAGCTGGATATTGCTGATGTTATGCGGCGCTATCTCGAATTTGAAGGCTTTGAGATAAAGTGTGTCGCAAGCTGCGCGGAAGCAAGCACAGTGTGCGCCCAGCATACACCCGACTTGATTATTCTCGATTGGCATTTGCCTGATATGGATGGTGATGAATGGCTTGAGGATCTGCGCGCAACCCAGGTGACTGCCGGTATCCCTGTGATTATGATGACTGGCGGCTACCCAACACCGTCGTTAGTCGCGCAACTGCGCGCCGCACGTATTCCCCTGCTGATCAAGCCGTTTTCGCTCCACGAAGTGGTTGCTACGATCCGCGAGATGACGGCGCGCGAGCGGGCACTGGGTGCTGATTATAGCAGTATGTAAACCGATACACCTCACTACACCGGGTTGGGCGCATTAGGCCTGGCCCCACAACTGCTCGTCGCGCTCAATCGCTGCGCGCAAATCGGAAATCTGGCTGCGCAGCTGGTCGCGTTCATCGCATGTATGGCGCTGGTCGGCGAGCTTGAGCTGGGTTTTGCAGAAGGCTAGCTTTGTAGCCAGGTGATGGAGCTGCCGGACACGCCAATAACTGGCCCAGCCCTGGTTCAGCAGCGTGTGCAGCTGGCGCTGCATTCGTCGGGCTGGCGAGCTAATCTCAGCGTAATCGACCGACGAAAGCAGGCCAGTGCTTACTTCCTCGCGCAGTTCCTGTTCAATCCATTGGCGCTCATTTCGCCAGGATAAGATCGCAATTGCCAGCACAACCAGCACACCGCTCCACTGCACAATCCACGATGCGATCAGTCCTGGCAAGTGGTAGTGTGTTGCCAGGTTGTGCAGCGCGTGAAAAATGATGGCAAGCGCCAGGCCGAGGGCACATGCACCGATGCGCAGCCAGCGCACCGGATGGTAGCGCACCGCCCCAAGCGCCATACCAACCAGGCTGGTGAAAAACGCATGGTTAAGCCCAAAAAAGATGCTGCGTACCCAGAACAGGGCACCAAGGTTTGCGCTGTAGTGGAAGAAGTACAGCAGATTTTCAGTCATCGAAAAGCCAAACCCTACCAGCGATCCATACACAATTCCATCAAGCACACCATCGAATTCGTGCCGCATGAAGAGGAATAGCCCCACTAGCGCAAGTGCCTTGATGGGTTCTTCGACGACCGGAGCCAGCCCCCACGCGGCCACATCTGGCCCAATTGGCGAAGCTGCCAGCGGCAGTTCAAGCCCAAGCTCAAACAGCAGCGAAAGGCCGATCGCCGGTATTGAACCCCAGAAGAAGGCTACGACAATCAGCCAGAGCGGCTCTTTCTCGTAACGATCGAGCCACCAGATGAATAAACTGTAGATTGCGGTGGGAAGTGTTGCAGCGAGTATAACGGTGAATATGTTCATAGTGCCGCACGAAACAATACTACGGTGATGCTGGCACGTAGACTCGCCTCACCGTAGTATTGCCGCGTGAATATACCTTACGTAGTATCCAGAAGGCTCATACGAGCGCGTCTGGGTTCGTAAGATACGTGTTTGTGTGTGATGTTGCGATGCTTGTGCTCATTGCCACTATCGCAGCCCAAAGGTAGGGTAAGTATACACTATCTGGGCGCCAGGCCAAGCTCAACCAGTCGTTCGGGTGTTGGGTCGCCAGCTTTATTCCAGCCGTGCCGGCGGTAGTATTCACCCAAGAGATCATCGAGTGCTGGCAGGTGCCCGGCGGCGCGCCCTTCGTTCAGGGGTGTTTCGAGCCAGCGGGTTGGCAGCATATCGGGCGGGCCGTCGCGACGGGCAAAGATTCGTTCAAGCGTGACAATCCGCTCGCCCAAACGGGCCATGTCGCTGGCGCTAATCGCCCGGCCAAGGGCCGCTGCAACCAGTTCGGCCAGCTCGGTCGGTGTGACCTGGTAGGCTAGCAGCGCCAGGCGTCGGCATAAACCGGCTGCATCGAGGGCGGCGGCGAAGCGTTCGTGCCAGATCAGGCGCACCGCTTTGCCTTTAATCGCCTGCGGATGTGATGGTTCGTCGGGCAGCCAGGCCGGTGGTTCAGCCAGCAGTTCTTCATAGGCCATAGCATAGCGATAATCGCCGCCTATGGGCGAGGTAGCAACCGCCAGCGCAATTTCGTGCATGGCGCGCGGATCGAGCGCTGGCAGCGCCATACCCTTAATCTGCGGGGCAAATTCCTCGCTGCCAAAGAAAATTTCTTTCATCTCGCCAACACCGAGCGAAAGTACATCGCGCTTTTCCTGGCGCTGGCCGAGCCGCTCGATCGCCAGCAATATCGCTTCGTCGTCGCCCCAGGGCAGCGTGCCCGAGCGATTGAGGCCGCGTTGCTGACATTCCATCATAAAACCAATCGCTGCGCTGGTTGCAACCACATCGAGGCCCAGGCGCAGGCACAGGTCGTTCGCAAAAATAATCGAGTCGATGTTGCTTATGCCACACCAGCCTCCAAATCCAGCAATAGCTTCAAGTTCGGGGAACGCCATCGGCGAGCCATCGCGTTTGATGTAGGTATGGTAGCAGGGGATGGGGTTGGCAGAGCAGCCGCCTGGCTCGCGCTTGCCGCGCTGTGCGAATGCGGTACGTCCTAAGCCTGCCAGGTGCGCGCCGCGGCCTTCTTGCCCGTTTTTTCCCGTCAGTGCGCCCCACTCGCCAGCATGGTCGCTATAGAAGGTGCTACCATATTGGCGAATGTTATTGGCTAGATCGCTGACCGATACGCGTCGTGTAATATTGGCTATCACCGCTTCGGTACGCGCAGGATCGGCTGGTTGGCGTTGGTTTGTACCCCGAACCGCGATGGCTTTTACCCGTTTGTGCGCCATAATTGCGCCCGTACCAGCGGGTTCGGCTGGGTAGGTACCTTCGGCAATAATTGCGCTGTAGGCTACACCTGCTTCGCCCGCTGGCCCCAAGCATACCACCCGGTAATCATCGCCAAGCTGCTGGCGCAGGCGCTGCTCAGTTACACGCGTATCCTGGCCGAGCAGATCGTCGGCAGGCAAAAAGTGTACCTGCCCATCATCGATACAGACTACGCTCCAGCTTGTGCCCTGGCCTTCGAGTACCAACAAATCAATGCCTGCGCGGCGCAGCGCATTACCCCAGCTGCCGTGCGCCCACGAGTGTGCAATCAGGCGCGTGAGGGGCGAGCGTGTGCTTACGACGAACCCGCCGGTGCCGGGGATATCCATCCCTGCAAGAGCGCCAGCGCTAAAGATGAGTGGGTTCGCGGGCGAGAGCGGGCCAGTTTGCGGCGCGAGGCGATTCGCTAGCAGCCAGGTAGCCGCCCCGCGGCCACCTAGCACAAGCTGCTCGACATCAGGTGGCAATTCTTCAATCTGTGTTTGTTGCGTATCGAGCATAACCCGCAACATGCGGAGCGGCATAGTTCTACCTTTGCACAGCCAGGCTGGCACGAATATTAACGAAATTGTACCGCATAGATTCGTGCGAAGCAATGACGAATACGTGAATAAAGTGCCATTGGCACGAATACACTGTACATACACTAATTACAGAATTATAACCTTTAGAAGGTTATACAGCCTATCGGTTAGCTGTTGCTGTGGTATCAGGCCGGGGCGCGTACTTTTACCGGCTCGCCAAGGTATATTGGCTCCAGGCTGGTGAGGTCGTCAACAGCGCCGATGTGTAGGCGTTGCCAGGCGAGTTCGGCAAGGAAGCCAGGGCGCGGCAGCCGCGCAGCCGGGGCCGGGAAGAGCGCACGATCGCCGAGATATTCGCGTAGCGTCGCCTGCACACTTGCATCAATATCGCCGCAGAACAGCGCCCGGCCGGTAGTTTCGGCACACACTTCGGCCAGCGTAACATTACG
>JAFEAS010000034.1:0-8915 GCA_018266315.1 Chloroflexi bacterium SZAS-1
TGGGCTATCCAATCGTCGGCGACATGCGCTATTGCGGGCCAGATGTATGGAATGGCGCGCCGGTGCCATTTCACCGGCTGCATGCTGCGCGCCTCACATTGCCGCACCCCGGCACCGGCGATCCGCTTATGCTAGCTGCCCCACTGCCTGCCTGGGCGCACTAGCCCTCGGCCTGCGCCTGAAGCTGGTAGCCAATGCCCACCACCGTCAGGATGTACCGTGGTTCGGCCGGGTTCTGCTCGATCTTCTGGCGCAGGCGATGCACGAGCTGCTTGAGCAACTGCTTGTCGCCAATGCCGCGGTAGCCCCATACATGGCTGGTAAGCCGCTCGGTGGTGATGGTATGGCCCACATTTGCCAGCAAATATTGCAGCAGCCGGAATTCGAGCCCGGTGAGGCGAATGGGTGCAGCGCCACGGACACTAACTGCTTGCCGCTCGACATCAAGCGCAATATCCCCGGCATTGAGCGGTGCAGGCCGGTCGATCTCGGCGCGGCGCAGCAGAGCGCGCACCCGTGCCAGTAGCGTGCGCGGGCTGAATGGCTTGGTCAGGTAGTCGTCGGCCCCATTGTCGAGGCCGTGTACCTGGTCTTCTTCGCTATTGCGCACTGTGAGCATCATTATTGGTGCGGCGCTTTCGGCCCGAATACGCTGGCATAGCTCGAACCCATTCATGCCGGGCAAATTCACATCAAGGATAGCTAGATCGGGCTGTTCGCGGGCGAATGTGGCGAGCGCGCCCGGCCCATCAGACGCTTCAATGACAAGGTAGCCTGCCTGGCGCAGGGCAAAGCCGATCAGCCCGCGCAGTTCAATGTCGTCGTCTACTACCAGTATTTTCATCGAATTCCTTTATTCTACACGATCCCGGCACTGGGCTTTAGCCGATTAGCGATCGTAACATCTTCGCTGCGCGGTTTCACCAGCCCGCTGGGCGCGGTAATGTTACCCGCACCTGCGCGCCAGCAGCATTGTTTTGTGCTGTCACTGTGCCGCCGTGCCGCTCGATTACCGTCTGCACAATCCACAGGCCCAGCCCTACGCCACTTTGCTCTGGCTCATCGCCGACCGAGCGGATGAACTGGCCGAACAGCGCGCCTTCCTGCGATTGCGGCATTCCTGGCCCCTGATCCGCTACCCACAAGGTCACGCTGGCAGGGGTTACGTCGCCGCCGATGGTAATGGTTGAGCCAGCGGGCGCGAATTTGTTAGCATTTGCCAGCAGGTTCACAAATACCTGGGTGAGCAGCGGCGCATCGCCACTGACGAGCGGGAGCGGGAACGGTAGTTCCAGGGCGACCTGCTGGTTGCGCTGCGTCAGTAATGGGCGGGTAAGCTCAAGCGCTGCTTCAACCACCTCGTCGAGCGCGAGCGGGCGCTGGCGAATGGCGAAGCGGCCAGCCTCGATCCGCGCGCTTTCGAGCAAGTTGTCGATGAGCTGGGTGAGGCGCAGTGTGCCGCGCTGCAATGCCAGAATCAGCTGCCCAATCTCGTCGGTTGTGAGTGTGGGCAACTGGTCGAGCAAGAGTTCGATCGAGGCGAGCTGGGCCGAAAGCGGCGTGCGAAATTCGTGCGAAATATTTGCCAGAACGGTGTCGCGCAGCCGCCGCACCGTTTCGCGCTCGGTTTCGTCGCGCATCACCTGTACCTGTTGCTCATCGGCGAAGGGCGCGCTGGTAATCACCACCGTGCGGCGGCCACCTTCAGCCAGCTGCACATGCTCGGTGGCGTGCGCGCCATCGCGGAAGCGCGCGTGAATGATCGGGCAGTGTTCAGCGCAGGGCCGCGCGCCGTTAACCAGCTGCGGTTTCAGGACATCGCCACAAAACCGGCCAATCATGGTATCTGCCTGCAACCCGAGCAGCGCGGCGGCCTGCGGGTTGACGTAGCGTATTCTCCGCTCGCGATCGACGCTGAATACCCCTTCGGTGATGCCGGTAATAATCGCCTGCGACTCGGCCTGCTGGCGGCGCAGGTCGGCGGTCAGGCGTAAGAGCCGCCAGCGCATCTCTTCCAGTGTGCTCGCCAGGGTGCCGATCTCGCCGCCCGGCGCAACGCCAATCGGGGTCGTCATGTCGCCCCGGCCAATGCGCGCCGCAGCGCTGGTAAGTGCCTGTAGCGGGCGCGCCAGTCGCTGCCCCAGCAGGAAGCTGGTGAGGCCAGCCAGCACTGCCACCGCCAGCGCGATCAGCAATAGGGTGCGGCTGAGCTGCTGGAGCGACTGGGCCAGGCTGGTCGTCGGTAGCGTGGCGACAATCGTGCCAACCGTCGCGCCAGCCTGATCGATAAGCGGCCCGCGCGCTTGGTAGAGTCCCAGGTCGTCGCGCCGGGCTGCGCTTTGGGTGGTAGTGCGCTCCGGCTCAATGCTAATCGCAACACCAAGGTCGCTGCTAAGGCGTGCGGTAAACGCGTCGTCAAGCACGCGTGCGACGAGTACCTGGGCTGCGGAGATGCTGGCAACGCTGGCGGCTGCCCCCTGAATGAGCGCATTGTTTGGCGCGGCGCGGTAGAGAAATTCGCCTGCTTTGTTGGGCTGTGCGGCAATATCGTGCCAGGGTAAGGCCGCGCCGCTGGCTGCTACCACCTGTCCATCACGTAGCACCGCGCAGCCGTCGAGCTGGCTGGTTTGCTGAAATTGTGCAAGAAATTGGGTGAGTTCACCGATTTGCCGGGTTTGCAGCAGGCGTTGCAATGTCGGGCGTTCGCCCAGCAGTCGCGCGCTGATCAGCGCATCTTCGCCTGCGCGCTGTAATTCCTGGCGCGCGGTGGTGTTGGCCTGGGTTACGCGTGCCAGGGTTTGCTCGTCGGCAAATTGCCGTAGCAATTGCGCGGCAGCTACGGCAACACCAGCGACTGCCAGCAGCAGCACCCCAACATTGATGATGACTAGAAATGTACTCAGGCGTGGTCGGCGCATAGTGCTCGAATGGCGCAGGCGTGCAATGGGCGCTAAAAACCAGCGGATTGGCCTGGTGCCAGCAGGCAGTATACCCTAATGCTCGCGCCCGCGCATTCGGTCGGCACCGAGCACCAGGATGAGCGAGATCAGACCAAGCACAAGCGCGGCGCTGTAGGCCCCGATATATTGGCGGTCGTCGAGCGCGCGGAAGATATAGAGTGTGGTAGTTTCGGTGCGGCCCTGAATGCCACCGCTAATCACCAGAATCGCGCCAAATTCGCCCAGCGCGCGCGCGAAGGTGAGCGTAATGCCGTAGATAAAGCCGTGCCGTAAGGCTGGGAACGTGACATAACGGAAGGTTTGCCAGCCGCTCGCGCCAATCGTTGCGGCGGCCTGCTCCTGTTCGATACCGAACGCATGCAGCACCGGCATCAGCTCGCGCACCATAAATGGCATGGTCACAAACAGCGTTGCTAAAATCATGCCGGGGAGCGCGAAGGCCACCGGAATACCGAGCGCCTCGGTGAGCGGGGCTAGCACGCCGTCGCGCCCGAACAGTAGAATAAGCATATAGCCCGCCACCACCGGCGATACGGCGAAGGGCAGGTCGATCAGGCCGTTCAACAGTGCGCGCCCACGAAAGCGGTGGCGCACCATAACCCAGGCTACCGCCGTGCCGAACACACCATGTACTAGCACAACGATTACGCTAATCAGCAGGGTACGCCAGAACGCCGAGAGCACGTCAGTATCGGTCAGCGCGACGATGATTGGCGGAATCCCGCGCGCAAACGCGCCAGCCACCAGCGCGCCCAGCGGTGCAATGATTAGCACCGCCACATAGGCCACCACCGCACCAATCGCGAGCCATTTTCCCCAGGGCCGCCGCCGAACCGCCGACGGCTGATGCCCGGTAGCGGCGGGTGCGCTGCTCGGTGGTCGGCGGTTGGCGGTTGGCGCAGTAAGCGGCTCGGCAAGATAAATTTCAGGCGTCATTGCGCCCCCGCTGTAAATAATCGACCAGCACCACCAGGCTAAAGGCGATCAGCAGCATTACCACCGACATCGCAGTGGCGGCGCGCTGGTTCGCCGACTCGATTTCGCCATAGACGAACACGGCGGCAGTTTGCGTGCGCAGCGGGATATTGCCCGCCACAATCACGATTGCGCCAAATTCGCCGATGGCGCGGGCAAAGCTGAGCAGCGCGCCGGTGGCGAGCGGCATTGCCAGCGCGGGCAGCACGACCCGCCGCAGAATCATCAGGCGGCTGGCACCCATGGTCGCGGCGGCCTCTTCCTGGTCGCGGTCGAGCGCGGCGAGTACGGGCTGTACTGCGCGGGTGACAAATGGGAAGGTGATGAACAGCAGCGCGAGAATAATGCCGGGCGGCGCAAAAATAATCTTGATGCCCAGGTTCTGATTGAGCCAGGCACCGAGCGCGCGCTGTGGGCCGTAGAGCACCACCAGCATCACGCCGGTCACGAGCGTGGGAATGGCGAACGGCAGATCGACCAGCGCGTTGAGCAGCGCCTTGCCGGGGAATTGGTACCGTACCAGCACAAAGGCGGTGAGCGTGCCCATCACGGCATTGATCGCCGCCATAACGGCGGCAGTCCACAGGCTGAGCAGCAGCGCATTCCAGGCTACAGGTTGCGCCAGCACCTGCACAATGCTGCCAATGCCGCCGCGCAGCCCATCCTGCACAATAATTGCCAGCGGCAGAATAAGCATTACCGTAAGGTAGGTGAATGCGGCGGCGCGCACGCCCCAATCGCTTCCGGCGCGGGCTGGTTTGAACCGGAGTGCTTGCTGAGTCATATGATTCCTATTGGCCGCGTACACTGGTTAGGTGCCCGTGGTTATGCCCCGCAGTGCCCCAATCGGCGGAGCATGACCACGGGCGTTTGCCATGCCAGCGGCGTTGCTTTCCCTGCTGTATCTTCTTACGGCTATAACTTATGCGTTTTCCACAGAGCGCACTGGGCTTGCCTGCGGCAGCAAGGTACTCAGCTATTTTTTTTGGTGTGCCGATACTAGCGCTCCGCGCCAGTATCGGCACACCGATCTGCCACAGGCAACAATCCCAAACCGCGTAAGCCCGGTTACTGCTGGATGCTGGCAATCGTTTTGGTGAAGATGCCATCGTCGCCAAAATACTTGGGCGTTGCTTCTTTCCAGCCATTGAAGTACTCGATCGTAAAGAGATCTTGCACCGCCGGGTACTGGGCAGCCGTAGCCTTCGCTACCTCGGCATCGACGGCGCGCAGGCCATACTGCGCGAAGATCGTTTGTGCCTCTTTGGTGAAGAGAAATTCGATGAATGCTTCGACGGCCTTGCGATTGCCGTGCTTCTCCACCGATGCGTCGATCAGCGCGACCGGGTTTTCGATTAGGATGGTTGCGTGCGGAATAATCAGCTCGTAATCGGCACCGGCCTGCTTGCCGACGATGACTTCGTTCTCGTAGGTAATTGCCACATCACCGATGCCCTTCTCGAAGTTGGTAATGCTGCTGCGCGCATCCTTATCCAGCACCGTCACATTTTTCAGCACCGCCTTGAGGAATGTGGTTGCGGCGTCATCGTCCTTGGGCACGCCCTGCACGAAGCCGCGCTTGGCCGCGCCGTACAGCGCCAGGATGTTCCACTGCGCGCCGCCGCTGGTTTTGGGGTTGGGTGTGAGCACTTGCAGCCCTGGCTGAGCTAGATCGGCCCAGTCGTTGATATTCTTCGGGTTGCCCCTGCGCACCGCAAACGCCACCACCGAGTCGCTCACCATGCCTTTGTACGGGCCGCTCTTCCAGTCGTGGGTGATCAGGCCCGCCTTGGCAATGGTGTTCATGTCGGCCTCAAGCGAGAGCGCGGCAACATCGGCTTCAAATCCTTGCGCAATCGCGCGGGCCTGCGCGCCCGAACCTTGGTAGGATTCCTGGAAGGTCAGATCCTGGCCGGTCTGCTGCTTCCATTTGTCTTTGAAGAGCGGGATGATTTTGCCATACGCCTCGCGCGGTGTGCTGTAGCCGCCGAGCACAATGGTGTTTGGGCCGCCGTTGGCTACTGGTACAGCAGCGGTTGGGCTGCTGGTGTTTCCGCTGGCGGCGGCAGTTGCGCTTCCGGTTGTGGGTGTGGTGCTACTGCCACCGCAGGCCGCAAGCAGCAGGGTGAGCATCAGCGCCAGCGGGGCGAATCGAGCGAATGATTTCATCGGGTCAGTTCCTCCAGGTTTACAGCTTGTCGCGAGGTTACATGCCAGCGGCGCTGTGCGACGCTTTGTGAGCGTACTAGTAGCACCGCCTGCTCGGTGATTGCAGTAAGAATTTCGCCAACGACGCCAGCCAGCGCCGCTCGCCCATCGCGGCCCATCGGCGGCGTTCCTAATACCAGCATGCCATAGCCGCCCGCTGCCATTTCTGCCACAATTTCCTGCCGCACCGGCCCACTGCGCAGGCGGCTTTCGGCGGGTACACCCAGCAAGGTGAGCGAACGTACCCCCGCTTCGACAAATCGCTCGGTTCGTTCACGATCTAGCTGCGATGCGGTGGACGCGAGTACCGAAAGCACCGTGGCCGACGCGCCGAGGTGGCGCAGCAGCCGCGCCGCGAACTGCACGTCGTCTTTGCCTGGCTCGCCCGTCGCTACGCAGATCAGTACACGCTCGGGCAATGGCTGGGCACGGGGCACGAGCAGCAAATGTTGCTCGCCTTCACGCAATAGCTGCATGGCAAGGTCGTCGTTGTGCGGCGGCTGCGTGCTGATAACTGCCAGGTCGTAGGGTTGGCGCTCGATCTCGGCGGCGAGCGCTACGCTGAGATCGTCGTCAGCGGTATGGGCGTCTAAGGCGGGGAGCCCCGGGCCAAATTCTTCGCGCAGGCGCTGCAAATGAGGTTGCAGGGTTTGTGCTTCGCCCCAGCCAAGGATGGTAGTGCGCGCGTGCGCCATGCGCGCAATCTGAGCGCCGAGCTCCAGCGCCGGGCGCGTGGCTGCGCCGCCATCGGTGAGCAGCAGCATGCGCAGACCCGGGTGCGCAAGCGCGTGCATGCGCCGCACGCCCAGCCACACCTGCGCCCCGGCGGTTAGCGGGAAGGCGCGCGCCTGATCTTGCGAGCGGCTGGCTTCGACCAGTAGGGCATCGACGCCATACGGCACTTCTGGCGCAATCGGGCGAACCCCGGCGATGGCTGGCAGTCGCAGCCGTAGCCGCTCGAACGAGCCGACAAAGGTGGTCTGCTCGACTTCCGCCTGGCCGAGGGCCGGGCCGGGCAAATCGTCGAGGCTGTTTGCTAGGGCAATATCTTCAGGGCGGAACAGCACCTGTACGCGCCGATCGCCGTTACCGGGCCGGGCGGCGGTGCTGAGGGGAAAGTGGAGCGGCCCAACCTGAACGCCATCATCGGTTGTGCGGCCCAGCAACAGGTTTGCCGTGCCTAAAAAGGTGGCAACGAACTCGGTCTGGGGGTGTTGGTACAGCTCCTCGGGCGGGCCAACTTCGAGTAGGCGGCCTGCGTTCATGACGCCAATGCGGTCGGCTAGCTCGAACGCTTCTTCCTGGTCGTGTGTCACGAAGATCGTCGTAGTGCCGATCTCGCGCTGGATGCGCCGTAAGTTGCGCCGCAGCTCAATCCGGATCTGGGCATCGAGCGCGCCAAAAGGCTCATCGAGCAGCAACACCTCGGGCTGGTAGGCCAATGCGCGCGCCAGCGCCACGCGCTGCTGCTGCCCGCCCGAAAGCTGGCGCGGCATACGTGCACCCAGGCCGCCCAGCCCCACCAGCTCAAGCAGCTCATCGCGGCGGCGGCGGCGTTCGGCTTTGCCGACCTTGCGAATGGTCAGGCCAAACTCAACATTTTCGGCCACCGACATATGGCGAAACAGGGCGTAGTTCTGAAACACAAAGCCCACGCCGCGCGCCTGTGGTGGCAAGCCCGTTACATCGCGTCCATGCAGCAGCACCCGCCCCTGGTCGATGCTCGCCAGCCCGGCGATCATGCGCAGGATGGTGCTTTTGCCGCTGCCGCTTGGCCCTAGCAGCACGAAAAATTCGCCGTCGGTTAGTTCCAGCGATACATTCTGGACGACCGGGTGCCGTTCGTAACGTTTGTTCAGCTGCTCCAAAACAATCGACATAACGCTGCCTCTATTGGTCGTTTTTCACCTGGTTCCAGACTGGTGATAAAGTGGTGACATTGCGCAGTTCCCCACTGGTAAAAGGCAAAAAGAAAAAGGCGCACCTGCTACAGGCTGCGATTGTACATACTCCGTCTGCCAGCCTATGGAACTGGCTGTCTGACAAAGACGCTGTTGCGTGGACGCACGGCCAGAGACGACGGACGACCATTGTCGCGCCATTTGCCGGTCGTCATTGGTTCTTCGTCATCCAAGCTGCTGCAGGCGCTGGCGCGTATACTGAGCATAGCGTGAGCGGGTTTAATTATGGGTCACAGGGAAGTGATAGTTCGGGGAAAACAAAAACCAGGGTGTTTGCGCACCCTGGTCGAACAAGTGGGCAATTGGGCAGAATAGCTTAATTTCGTGGCAACAACGCGTGTTCACGTTGCGGCACCACCGTCGCGCAGGCCAGCGTGCTGCGCTCAATCGTGCATGCGTATACATCAAGAATATCGCTGGCGATCGTTTCCCAGCCGAAGCGCTGGGCACGCAGCCGTGCGGCCTGGCTCATCGCGGCGCGGCGCGCATCGTTGTCCAGCACCTGCTCAAGCCGGTCGGCCAGCGCCGCAGGGTCATCGGGTGGAGTGTGCAGGCCGCTCACCCCATCTTCGACGATATACGCCGGGCCGCCTGCGCTGGTCGCCACTACTGGCCGCCCACAGGCCAGCCCTTCGAGCGCGGCCATGCCAAACGATTCGTAGTGCGAGGGCATTGTTACCACATCGGCAGCGCTATAGAACAGCGGCAGCTGATCTTGATCGCGTGCCCCGACAAAGTGTACTGCGTCGCGCACGCCCAGCTCGGTGCGTAGCGCATCGAGGCGGCGCTGCTCGGTATTCCATTGCGCAGG
>JAFEAS010000034.1:9002-51499 GCA_018266315.1 Chloroflexi bacterium SZAS-1
TCGATGCGCCCGACCAGCAGCACCAGCTTGTGGGGCGCGGCAGGCAAGCCCAATGCTGCGCGGGCTGCCGCCATCGGGTGTGGACGGAAGCGCCGTAAATCCACGCCGCATGGCACAACCGCAATCTGCGTTGGGTCGGCCTGGTAGTTGGCGACCATCTGCGCCTTATCTTTTGGCGTTGCTGCAACAACCGCGTCCATTGCGGACAGCTGGTTACGCTCGATCTCAACGCGCTGCAATGTTTCGCGCTCTTCAGTGCCGCGTGCCACCTGGTTCTTCATTGCGCCGAGCGTATGGAACATATGCACCACCGGCACACCCCAGCTGCGGCGCAGCGCCAGCGCGGCCTCGCCCGAAAGCCAGTAATGGCTGTGAATCAGGTCGTAGGCCAGGTCTTCACCATCGGCGAAGCAGCGCACACGGCTAATAAACTCAGGCATGTAGGTAAGCACCCAGTTCTTATCGTAAGGCGCGCTTGGGCCGGTGTGTAAATTCACCACGCGCACATTGCGGCTCAGTGGCACGACAATTGGGGCGGCGGCATCCTGGCTGCGTGTGAAAATATCAACGTCAATATCGCGGTGGCCCAGCTCACGGCTTAGTTCACGAATATAGACATTCATCCCGCCAGCCTCTTTGCCCCCCAGCGGCGCAATCGGGCTGCTGTGAATGCTCAACATCGCAATACGCATGGTTCTCCTTACACCAAACAGGCTGCACCACATACACAGCCTGAACGAGCTGTGTCGGGTGCAGCACTGCAATAACTATGCCCTACATATAAGTCGCTGTAGCCAGGAAAATGTTACACCTGGCAGCCTATCTCATTATACGAAGTTTTTACGAAAGTAGTTTTCTGCGCGTATAAGATATGTGTTAGAGCCTGCGCAATGATGGCGGCACGAGATTGAGGATGCGTCTGTTCCCCGCCCCCGCCCCAGCCGCCGCCTACGGCACATCGTACTTGCGGAACAGGTCGTCGAGCGCCTCACGCATCAGTGGCGATTCTTTGCGCCCCAGGCGCTCGGCTAGCGCCTTCAGCTTGCGCACGCTCGATGCTGGGTAGTAGCACGACTTCATCACCATTTCCTCGTTTGGCGGCAGCGCCACCTGGTTGCGCCCACCCTCTTTGGCGCTCGACAATGCTGCATCAGCGGCCTGCTGAAGCCCACGGGCATCTTTCGCGTCGCGCGGGTACTGGGCTACTCCCAGGGTAATCGCTACTTTACGGCCATCGGACAGGCCAAAGCGCTCGCTGCTGAAAATCGCCAGGCGTAATGCTTCCATCTGTAGGAACGCCTGCTCCAGCGTGCTGCCGGGCATGGCTATGGCGAATTCATCGCCCGAAAAATGATACACCTGGCCGGGCATCTGCTCGCTCAGCAAGCTTGCCATAGTACGCAGCACGGTATCGCCCTCAGTCTGCCCGAATTCGAGGTTAATGTCGGCGAACGAGTCGATATCGAGCATCGCCAGCGCGATTGGGTTGCCGCCAGTAATCGCGGTATGCAGCGCACTATTCAGCGCCAGGCGATTCGGCAATTGTGTAAGAGCATCATTTTCAATTGGCATGACGCTGCTCCTTTGTATATAAAATTATGTATATAAATATCATGTATTATACATATTATAAATAAGCAATAGTACTTTATACTAAATCATGTTAGTACTCCGTTCATTTGGGGGAAATAAAAAAGCCAGGAGCAGTTTTCTACTCCTGGCTAATCGCTTGAAGCTGGGGCTAATTATGTGCCAGGCGCGCCCCACACGGGTGTGCCCTGGCCCCGCAGGCGCAGCTCAACGGCGGGCGCGTCGCTGGCGGGTAGCCACACAAACTGGTTGCTGGTGCTGCCATCGGTGCTGGCGCGCTGGATGACGATGCCGCTGGCGTCGGGTGCCCACACCGACCAGACGACGGCATTGATGTCGAAGGTTTCGTCGCGTAGCTTGCTCGCCTTGCCGTTCGCATCGATCTGTTCCAGGGCATAGGTCACATTTTCACCAACCGTCTTCGCTGTGCCCACGAAGGCATACAGCCCCGTACTGGTTGGCATCACGCTAAACACATCGGTTTGCCCACTGCTCGGCGGCAGCAGAATCGTTGGCTTGCCCCCGCTTGCTGGCAGGCTCCATAGTGCGGGCATCGCGTCACTGGCACCATAGCTCGAACAGATCACCTGGCTGCCATCGGTGCTCCACAGCGCGCTAAAGCAGAGGTATGGGTCGCCGCCGGTTCCTACCAGCGTAGTTGCTGTGCCATCGCTCGCCAGCACTGCTGCGCCAAGCACCGCAATATCGCCTGCGGGCGCATCGGGGCCGTTATCGGGCGCAGTAGCCAGCAGCAGTTGGCTGCCATCGGGCGAAAATGCCTGGGGTGTGTAGCGTAGTCCCGGTGTGCTGTTGCCCGCCTTGAATGGGATGTTTGCCAGCAGCAGCCCCGGCTTTTCGCCTGCGCGTGCGCCATAGATGCCTGCGCCCTGTGGGCCATCCTCCCAGGCCAGGGCGTAGCGCTGCCCGTCGCGCGACCACACCGGGATAGAAAGGATCCCAGCGGCAAGTTCGGTGCGCTGGCCGCCGCGTGCATCGGTTTGTACTAACGTGTTGCTCTGGTCGCCCTGCATAATGTAGAGGAGTGTGCCATCGATGGGCGCAGCGGCCAGCTGCACAATCGGCGTAGCCTCATTGGTAATCGTCGCCATTGTCGTGCCGTCGCGTTCGAGCCGCACAATTTGCTGCTGCTCATTGATTAGGTAGAGTGGCGCAGGCAGGATGCGCTCGGCGGCGGGCGCGGCAGTTGCAGCAGGCGGAAGGGTCGCTGTAGGTGCAGTGGTGGGTGCGGTAGTGGGGGCAGGCGCGATGGTAGCGGGTGGCGTGGTGGGGGCTACAGTTGCTACTGGCGCGCTGGTGGGGCTGGCAGACGGTGTTGCGCTGCTGCACGCGGCAAGCAATACAGTGAGGGCTAATGCTTCGAACACGCGAATAACTACGTTGAATGAAACGTTCTGCATTTGATGGCTCCGATGCAATGAAGGAACAATTACTATATAAACGTGTGAAACGAGCGCTAGGTTTCACTATGCCCGCAAAGCGAACGGCCCGGCTGCTTACGCTGCCGGGCCGTTCATCGCTGCTGTGTTTGGACACAAGCTTGTGGGTTCCGTTTTGGGTTTGGTCGGGGCGAGTGGATTCGAACCACCGACCTCAGCGACCCGAACGCTGCGCTCTACCAGGCTGAGCCACGCCCCGAGATACTGCTTGCCATTATAGCGAATGGTGCCGAAGGTGGGAGTCGAACCCACATGAGGTCGCCCTCAACGGTTTTTGAGACCGTCGCGTCTGCCATTCCGCCACTTCGGCATCGCGTGGGCTATTATAGCCGAGGGCAGGCGTAAAGTCAAACATTGGGTAATGCCGCCGGGCCGACGCAGATTTGTGTCGGTATGTGCCAGCAAGCGCAGTGGCTACAGCGCGACTTCTCCTTACACATTCATCTCATGTGCCCATCAGGACGCAGCTGCTTGACAAGCGTTTGTCAGGCGTTTATGATAGGCCAGCTATATACAAATACTGCTCATAGACTGCAAATAATAATCGATCGCGCGGTTAGAGTGAACAGACTGCGCTACAGTGTGTGATCGCCGAACCGATCCTCGTTCAGGAGAAGAACCCTCGATGGCTATCGTGACCCTGCTCCGCCGCGCTCCATTTATATGTACTGTTGTCGCGCTAATATTCTTGCTCGCCGCCTGTGGCAGCCCCGATGTACCATTAAATGGCACGGTGCTTGACGCATATACCGGCAAACCTGTCACTGCTGCAAAGGTGAACATCGCTGGCGCGCAGGCCGTTACCGATACCGGCGGTAAGTATCAGCTGACCAGCTGGCGGCAGGATGGAACGCTTGAAATCGCTGCCGACGGCTATGAACCAGTGAAAATCGCATTGGCCGGGCAGCCGCAGTTAGCCAAGCCCACACCACCTGCGGCGACACTTGACGCCAAGCTGCGGCCCAACACGGTGAGTGGGGCAATCACCGATGCCTACACCGGCCAGCCAATCGCAGGCGCGCTCGTGAAGGCCAGCGATACGTTGAGCATGACGACTGCCACCGATGGTAGCTATCGGCTGGTTGGCGTACCCGAGCAGTTTTCGTTAACAGTAAGTGCCAAAAACTACGATACGGCCACCCAATCCCTTCAGCAGCAGGTAAGCTTCAGCGGTCAGCTGCGGCCAAATGTGCTGGCCGGGAAAGTAACCGACCGCTATACCGGGCAGCCAGTGGCGGGTGCCAAGGTAAAAGTGGGTGATAACCTGAATGTGACAACCGGTGCTGATGGCAGCTACCAGCTCGAAGGCGTGCCTGCGGGTGCAACGATTGAGATCGATGCCGACGGCTATGCTGCGCTGACGCAGCCGCTCGAGAAGAACACGACGCTCGATGCGATATTGCGCCCCGATGTGCTGAAGGGCAAGGTGCTGAACGCGAAAACGGGCGCGCCAATCGCTAATGCCACGATTATTGCCTCGCCGAACCTTGAGAGCGATGCCGTAGCCATGCAGCGCATCGACAACAGCACCGATGGTGCATTTACGCTCGATGGCATGCCCGAGCAAGGCTTTTTGCAAGTGCTTGCGCCCGGGTATCGCAAGGCTGTGATCGAGCTGAAGCCGGGCAGTGTCCCTACCGAAATTAAGCTCGAACCCTTCTACACCAAATCAATTTATGTCACGGCAGCCGTTGCCTCGAACACCGAGCTGCTGATGAAATACTTTGATCAGGTTGATAAGACTGAGCTAAACGCGATTGTGATTGATCTAAAGTCCGATCTGCGCGATGACCTGGGGCTGATTTATTACGACTCACAGGTGCCGATCGTCAAAGAGCTAAAGACCGCCCGCCCAATTATGGATCTCAAGGCGATTCTGGCCGAGGCTAAGAAGCGCGGTATTTACACAATTGCGCGCGTCCATATCTTCAGCCACGACAATGTCCTGGCCGATGCAAAGCCCGAGTGGGGCGCACAAGATACTAAAAACGGGGGCGTCTTTGCCGATTACCCCGGCCCTGGCATTCGCTACGCCTGGCTCGATCCCTGGAATAAGAATGTGTGGGATTACAATATTCAGCTTTCGGTCGAGGCGGCACATATGGGCTTCGATGAAATTAACTACGACTATATCCGCTTTCCCTCGCTGGAATTTGCCGCCGATGATAAGGATCGGCTGAAACTCTCGAAGCCGAATGCTACCGACGAGGAAAAATTCCAGAACATTGCTGAAATGCTCACCCAATCGCAGCAGGCGATTAATGCGGCTGGTGCCTACCTCTCGGTCGATGTATTCGGTGTGGCAGCGTGGCAACCGGCCCCGCTGATTGGCCAGGACATTCAGCGCATGGGTCTCCATGCCGATTATGTCTGCCCAATGATCTACCCCTCGCATTTTTGGGCGGGCGCTGCGGGGTTTGACCTTCCGGCGGCGCACCCATATGAGGTAATTGCCGAAAGTATGCGTCTGGGCCAAGAGCAGCTCAAGGGCAAGCGTGCGCTGATGCGGCCATGGTTGCAAGATTTCACCCTGACCTGGGTGCCCAAAGATCAAATTGTGGAGTATGGGCCAACCGAGGTGCGCGCGCAAATTAAGGCCGTGGAAGATAGCGGCAGTACCGGCGGCTGGCTACTCTACGACTCAGCCAACGACTATACCTATAGTGCGCTGAAACCAAAGTAGCGAAACGATGGGGCCTTGCAGCGCTAGCTATGAGCGCCCCTCCAATGCGTACTAAATTCGATACGCTAGTTGCGGGAGAACATATGCGACGTGTGTTGCTGGTACTGGCGCTAGCGATGCTAGCAGCAAGTGGTGCGCTTCAGCGCGTGCCCTCGCTAGCAGCTCAATCATCCGTGCCGGTGCAAATTGGCAAGCTGACGATGAGCAAAGTTGCCGAATGGCGCGCTAGCCCCTGCGGTGCGCAGCCAGCGTGGGCTACCGATACCTGCAATGGCTTGCTGGTGAGCAATAATGCCGATGGTGAGCTACGGCTGGCCGAAGGTGCGAAACAGGCGGTGTATACGTCGGCGATCAGCAGCACCGCGTTTCTGTATAACGCTGTCGGTGCGACCTGGCAGGCCGATGTACCGCAAGGCACCAGCCTCACGCTCGAAGTTCGCGGCGGCACCTCGCCCAAAGAAGAAGATTTGACGCCCTGGCAGCCGCTTGTTGCAGGCGATGCGCAATCGCAAGATGATGGGGCCGCCGCGCTTGAATCGACACGCCCATTCCCTGGTGGGATGGCCGTGCTGCAATTCCGCGCCACGCTCAGCAGTACAGCGGCTAACGCAACGCCGGTGCTTCAAGGCATTACCCTGAGCTATATCGATGGGACTGCCGGGCCTGGGCGCGTAGCCGACCAGCAGCGCGTACCGGCACCATATGGCCCCGCGACCCTCACGAGCGTGCCGCGCGTCGTGCAGCGCGATAGTTGGGGGGCGCCCACCGCAACTGCGCCGGTAGTACGCCAACATCCAAAAGGCATCATTCTGCACCAGATTGGCTCCGACGATGTCGTCTCGACCTTGCCGTTTTTGCGTGCGCTGGCGGCTTATGATACCGAGGTGCTCGGCTGGGAAGATGTGCCGTTCCATTTTATTGTCGATCGTGAAGGCATAATCTACATGGGGCGCAACGGTGGCCCCACCGCAGTTGGCGATCGCTTTGCCGGTGGTGATGCAGCGATTCAGGTTGCGTTGATTGGAAATACGCTGCCATCCGATACGCAGCGCAGTACGCTGGTAAGTCTGTTGTCGTGGCTCGGCCAGGCTTACGATATTGCGCCGCTAGGTACCCACGCTGTAGCCGCAAGCGATGGGAAACTGACTAACCGACCCAATATTGCGAGCCATGCCGAAGTCATCCCCACTGCGCTTGACCCTGCTACTGACTTTCGCGCCCAGCTTGACCAGCTACGTACAACGGTTGATCAGAGCACCGTGCGCGCGCGCTGGTACTTCGCTGAAGGTAACGCCTTTAATTTTTCTGAGCGATTGACCGTGCTAAACCCCAGCGATGCGTCCGCTAGTGTGCGCTATACCTTGTTGCGCCAGCCCGGCCCGGCTGTTGTGCGCGATGATACGGTTGCTGCCGGTGCGCGCTCGAACCTGATTGTGAACGACCTGTTCAACGACACCAGCGACGTGCCTGCAATCATCGAGTCGAATGCGCCGGTACTGGCCGAGCGCTTCATGAACTTTGGCAGCGACCTGAGCAGCGGTTTGGGCGTGCGCCAGCCCTCACGCGTGTGGTATTTCGCCGAAGGCTCGACCGAGGGTGATCAGAAAACCTACTTGCTGCTGTTCAATCCGCAGAGCACAAAAGTACAGACCGCAATTACCTATATGAAAAGTGATGGTACGACTGCTCGCCAATCGGTGGAAATTGCGCCGCTACAGCGCACAGTCGTAACTGTGAGCGATGTGCTGCCCGCAACGAGCTTTGGCGCACAAATTGTTGCGACTGAGCCGATTGTGGCTGAGCGTACTATGATCTTCGGCCCTGGTAGCACCAGCAATACGGGTGGCTTCCATACTGCACCGGGCATGGCTATGCTGTCGCGGCAGTGGTATTTCGCCGAAGGCACCACCCAATCTCCATTCACTATGTCCATCCTGGTGCTCAACCCAAACGGTCAGGCGAGCAATGTCAAGGTCACATTCCTGACCGACTCGGGGACATCGCTTGAGCGTAACTATGCCATCCCACCACTGACGAAGCTGGCGATCCCGGTGAATGAAGTCGTGCCCGAGCTAGGCATCGCTACAACGGTAACGTCCGACCGCCCGGTGGCCGTTGAGCGTGCGCTGTATTGGAATGGCGCGCGCGCTGGCACGGCTAGCCCGGGCGCAGTAGCACCGGCCTATACCTGGCGCTTTGCCGATGGCCGTACCGCTGATGGCTTTCAGGAATATTTACTGCTGAGCAACCCAAGCGCCAACCAGGCGCGCATCACCGTCGAATTTATTCTGGCCGATGGCACGCGCGCTACGCAGACGCTGCTCATGTCGAAGGGGTCGCGCTATACTATGGCAGTGCACCAGCTGTACCCCGGCCAGGTGGCAATTGCCGCTACGGTGCGTTCGACGCAGCCGATTGTGGTTGAGCGCTCGCTATATGCCGGTGCGCCGAGCGCTGCCGATAGCAAGGGTGGCTCGACAGCCCTTGGTATTGCTGAGGAGCAGCCATAATGGACGAACAGGCTCCTACGCAGCCCGACAGCGCACCAGCCGCGCCTGCGCCTACTACCGGGCCATTGTCAGCGCCCCAGGCGCCTACGCGCGCGCGTGGCGGCTGCATTAGTCGGCTCCTCTCGGCGCTGCTGGTGATTGTCATAACCACATTTCTTGCGCTGGTTGCTGGCGCGGCAGGTTTGTTTTCGCTGGGCTATTTGCCTTCAACGCCCGCCCAGCTTGCCGAGGCGCAGATGCAGGTAGCAACCCTTCAGTCCGCTCAAAGCACCTTACAGACGCAAGTGGCTGCCGCTGATCAGCGTGGCTCAGGCGATCACGAGGTACTTGGTGAGCTGAAAACGCAGATTGATGGCATTGCTGACATACGTGCCCAATTGCAGCGCGAACGTGAGGCTGGGATAGCGCAGAGCGCAACGCTGGTTGCACAGGTACAGGCTGGGCGCGATGCGGTTGCGGTATTTGCCACTGCCGAGGCCGGGCGGGCCGCGATGCTCGCCGAGCTTGATCGCCGCTCGGCGCGCGTCGAGCGCTTTTTGCAACGCCTGGGCGATATTGCAAGCGACACAGCTACCGATCTTGGCTCAAGCACGCCAGTGGTGCCAGCATTGACCCCGACCCCTACCATATCGCCAACTCCTGCGCCAGCTGCTACGGGCACGCCAGCGCGTACACCATTGGCTACACCATCCGCCACACCATTGCCGCGGTCTAGCCCTTCCGCAACCCCGCGCTCATAGCTCGCGTCGCACCAGGAAACATGCAGCTTGTGGGTATACAAAAGCCCGCCTTGTGATACAGGGCGGGCTATCGTATTCGTGTTTATGAAGAAAAGAATTAGTGGGCGATCAGGCTCGCGTCGCGGTTCTTCTCGCCCTCTTCCAGCAACATAATTGGGATGCCATCCTCGACTGGATAGCGGAAGCCGTTGCGGCGATTTACTAGCCACTCGCTGCCGGTCGAATCGGTAAGCAATTCTACCGGGCCTTTATCACCAGGGTCGGCCAGGATAGCGAGCAGTTCGGGGCTGATGCTGCGCTTGCCGCCACCAAAGCCGCTGCTGCTGCTTGATGATGCGCTTAGGTCGAACACACTATCCTCGCGATATTGCTTCACCGCGCGATATACCACCGCCGCGAGACCGACCAGCGCTGCAACACCAAAAAGGCGAAGAATTGTTTTCATACAGAAACCTCCTGAGCTTTACGATTAACGATACAATGCACCTGTCAGATATCAAACCCTTTATTCATTCTAACGCAAATTAGCCGATCATAAAAGCCCTATGGCCGTCACATTGCGCTGCTACCGTGCGAATGAGCGTAACTGCCTACAATGCGGCGCGCGCGGCGGCCAAAAATGCGCGAATTTTGGCCGTATCCTTTGTTCCCTGGGTTTCGACGCCGCTACTGACATCGACGCCCCAGGGACGCACCGCGTGAATGGCTGCCGCTACATTGCTGGGGTTTAAGCCGCCAGCGAGCAAAATAGGTCGGTGCTGCGCCAGCTCGGTAGCGCGCTGCCAATCGGCGGTTACACCTGCGCCGCCATACGAGCCAGGCACATGGGCATCGACGAGGAGCCGCACATGCGGTTGTTCAAGTGCCAACCACCCTGCCTCGGCCTCGCTGCCATCGAAGCGAATGGCTTTAATCAGCGGAATATCGGCCAGTGCCTCGGCAAAGAGCGGCGGTTCGTCGCCGCTGAGCTGAATTGCGTCAAAGTCACATGCGTGAACCATCTCGCGCATGCGCTCGGGCGTTTCGTTGACAAATACGCCAACCAGCTGCGGTTGGTGCGCGAGCAGCGTACTTGCGGCCCGCACTGCTTCGCTGATTTGTCGCGCTACTGCCAGGGTGATCTGCCGACGTGATGGTGCAAACACACAGCCCAGCAGGTCGGCACCGGCTTCGGTAGCTACGAGCGCATGTTCTACCGAACACAGCCCACAAATTTTAATCGATACCATCGCTAGAACGAGTGATGCGCCGCGATAGTGAGCTACCTGCGGCGCACTCCAATAGGCTACTCGTCGGTAGCTGGCTTTTTGCGTCGGCTACGTTTAGGCGCGGCTGGTTCCTCGGATGTAACTGTGCTCTGTGCTTCGGCGGCAGGCTTACGCGAGCGCCGCGCCGCCGGGGCCGCAGGCACATCGCTATTCTCCGGCGTAGCAGCTGATTTACGGCGCTGACGCTTCGGCTTGCTGGCTGCTGTGGCTGGCTCTGCGCTGGCCTCAGCCTCGGCAATGGCTTGAGCTGCTTCGCTAAATAGTGCCGCGCCAGGCTGGGGCAGGTCAGTTCCTTCGGGCTGCCCAATGTGCTCCAGGCTTTCGACCGGGGTAGATTGTTCGCCGCTTTCGCCACTAGGTATCGTGATTTCTTCGGCCTGGCCTGTTTGGGCTAGCCGGTAATTGGCGCGGTTGCCTTTGCCCAGGCGTTCCAACATGCCGGTGTTAATTGCCTGCTTGATCAGCGAACGTAGCTCTTCGTTGGTGCGTGTGATTCCCAGGCTATTACGCATGTTGCGTAACGCATCGTGAATCTGAACGAACGATACTGGCCGATCGAAATTGCCGACAGCCTGGCGGAGGATCTGCCATTCTTCATCAGTGAAGGGCAGCGAGGCGGTTGGCGCAGCGCTCGGTAGAGTTAGCTCAGACTCAGTTACAGGTTCCTCGGCTACCGACTCTTCCGCTGGCGCTAGCTCCTCCACTGGTTCGGTGGGTGGCGACTCGCTCGGTGGCTCGGGTGCGGGTATCAGCTCTTCGCCTGCCGGGTCGAACGTTGCAAGCGCTGAAATATGTTCGGCTTCAAACTCCGCACGCTCACGCAGTTCCTCAAATAGCTCTTCCGGCGATTCATCGGGTGGCAGATCGGGCAGCGGCAGCGCGTCGATGCTTGCCTCTTCGAAAAGCTCGTCTTCGTCCTCAAATGCCTCGGTATCGGCACCATTCTGGGTTACGGCACCGGCACCACGCTGCCCACCGCGTGAGCGGCGGCGGCGGCGGCGGCCATTTGAAGCGACTGAGGGCCGGGTCTCTGGCTGGGCTTCGCTGTCGGGCACCTGCATAATTGGTGCGTTCGGCTCCTCGGTGATCTCTTGCGCAAACTGCGAGAGTTTGAACGGATCTTCGCCGGGGAGGAACACTTCGTTAACAGTGCCGCGGGTAAATACCTGTACCTTACCGCGCCGCTCGGCTTCGACCACAAAATCCTTGAATTTTGCAAATGGCCGACCGCTCGCGTCTTTGTAGCGGCCTTCCTTAAATTCGCCACCCATCAGCTCTTTCATGAGCAGTTTGAGCGAGCCGAATGAGCACACATACCCGCGCTCGCGCGCCAGGTTGATCGCCTTGACCAGCGTATCGTAGATATCGGGCTGGCTGCTTGGCTCGGGTTCGCGCTCGGGTGCTGGTGCGCGTTCCGGCGCGGTCAGGCGCTCGGGCGCAGGTGTGCGCTCCGGGCTGCGCTCGCGTTCGCGGCTGCGGTTACGCTCGCCGTCGTCGTCGCTATAATCGCTATCGCGCCCTTTTTCAGGCATTTTTGCCTTGGGCAAATCGGGCTGAAGATCCGTTGGCTGTTTGCCGACCAGCGATTCATAGAAGATGAATTCATCGGCGCTTTGAGCCAGGTGGGCCGATGCTGCCCCTCCCACGCCGATAATAATAACTTCTTTGCCTTGCTGGCGAATGCTATTAACGAGCGGAATAAAATCGCGGTCGCCGGTAGCCAGCACAAACTTGGCGATGTTTGTGTTGGTGAATAGCGTTTTCATTGCGTCGATACAGAGGTTCATATCGACGCTGTTCTTAATTGCGCGGCCTGTACGCCCCATCTCGCGATCGTAGTAGTACGTGGGCACGTACATTGGCTCGATGCCATTGGCGTAGAGGGCGCTTGTGACGCGGGGGTAACGGTACCAGTCGGCGTAGGCGCGGGCGATGACAACGCGGCCGAAGTCTTCGCACCGATCCATGATCATTTCAAAATTTGGGTTCGCATCCAGTTTATCGCGGACACTTACGTAGACATTCTCAAAGTCGATAAAGACGGCAACGTCGGGGCGGTGGTTGTCGTTTGGCATTGGTTGTTTGCTATGCTCCTGTCGGGTGAGACAGCGGAAAGCACCTGCATGTTCGGGCACCCACGGCCAGACAACACCCGATCGTATTGCAGCGGCCGGTAGGTTTCCTGAACCCGTGTATGGTGCTGCGCTAGGATCCTTATGGGTAAGTCAAAGCGGGGGATATCGCGGGCCTATTGGGGCTATAGCTGCATGGGCTGAGATAGAGCAACCACCAGCGCAAGCTTTGCCTGCGACGAACCGATGATGAGGCGTCCGTTGTCAAAGTACGTTTCCTACATCGTGAACCTTCAGCCATAAACACACCGCCATATGTGTTCTGGCTGCGCTACGGTGAATTAACTATAGCACTGGATTAGGGAAAGTGCAACTGTATGTCTGCGCAATTAGGTACGTAACCCTGCGTAGAACCATGATCTGTGATGCTGTCGTGCGCCAATCCGCCATTGGGCTGAGCACCGTCGTTCCTTAGAAGGATGCAGCCTTCAGTTTTGCGATTGAGATCGAGATGGCCCAAACGCCTGATGTTGCCCTGGCATTTGTTGGCTATAGTATGCCCACAAGTGCTTTTTGCGTTGAGGAGTCTCTGCCAGGTGCTGCGCTTCATATTTGTTTGCAGCAAGATAGCTGATTGATTGATATTCTTCGCTGATTTATTCGCCTCAAGCTAACCTGAGTTGGGCGGTCGGCGTTGTTGCCTTCGGCAGAGCAGTACTTGTTTATCGATGGTGTTCCGTTGTTGGCGTAGCGCGCCAACAACGGAACACCAAAAAACAGTTCGGCACCATGCTGCCGCAGGCACGAGCAGTACGCTATGCAGGCACCGCATAGGTTCTGTCAAACTAAGGGAAATAGAATGGCCGTACTCAACGACGCGCAAATCTCTTACACCCTCTGTATTGAATTGCTGTATGAAGAATATCAGCACCCACTGTTAGCCTACATCACTCGCCTTGTGAGCGACCGTGAGGCGGCTGAGGATCTCTGCCAGGAAACATTCATTAAGGCATTACGCTGCTGGCACCAGCGCGATACGTCGGCAAGTGTTGCGGCCTGGTTGTATCGCATTGCTACCAACACAGCCTACGATTTTCTGCGGCGGCGGCGGCGTATTCGTTTTACGCCCTTGCTAGATATAGAACCGCCGCCCCATGGTGGGCACACCATGGAGTCGCGCTTGGACGAAGGCGAGCCAGTACAGCGCGCCCTTAGCCAGCTGCCCGATATATACCGCCTGCCATTGGTGCTTCATTCGTGCGAAGGGCACAGCACCCAAGAAATTGCCGATGCCCTTGGTTGCTCGAATAGCGCAATCAAGACCCGCCTGTTCCGTGCGCGTGAGCGCTTTCGCGAAGTGTACCAGAGTAATTAATACAGCCTTGTCTATGCGGGTTCGTTTGTTTGTGATGCGCTCGTGCTGCGTATACTACCTGCCTAGATTCTCTATATACAAGCGCCGCCTGGGGTACCGGGTGGCGCTTGTGTGTTAGCGTGCGCATGGTTGCATCCTATCGCATGCGGATGCAGATCGTCTGCGCTACTCAAGTGCAGGATTATATTGTTAGGGGGTTTGTTTGTCCCGGAAAAGAATGTGCCTGCGACAGCTCAGCTTCTAGGTGCTGATGTGCGCCACACATCAGCACCTTGGTACTCCAACAGTATCTGTGTAGTGTTTCGCGCATAGCGGGAAACACTACACGAAAAGAAAGTACGGACCCCGCTGCCGCAGGCAAAAATACTGACCGTGTAGTTCCTGTCAATGTGAGACATCACCCAGTTTATGCACCAGCAAGCGCTAAATCGCCCTCGTCTGGGGCTACATTCTCGGTGCTGGCATGGGCTTTCTGGCGCTGTGCGAATTGGATCGGCGCATACAGCTCGACATAACCGCAGGCCGTGCACACCTGCGCTAGAATAGGGCGTGGGCCAGTAGCAATGGTACCAGCAAGCATTACCTCGCCTTGGGCTGTTACCAGGCTGCTTGTTTGGGTGTCGTTCGTACATTTCGGGCAGGTGATCATAGCTTCTCCTTTCGTTCTAGATGATCGATAGCAACCCCTGTGCCATACCCTGCACGCGCAAGGCGTGGTATGATGCGCGCGGTTCAAATAAGGGAAAGGAGCGCAACATGACCGGATTCTTCTTGCAGTTATTCGGCGATATGTTTTACCTGGGGCTGCCGATACTGGAGAAAGTGCTGCGCCCAATTATTGTCTATATCTTTCTTATTGTTGGATTGCGGCTGGCTGGCAAGCGTGAACTTGCGCAGATTAATACCTTCGATTTTGTTGTGCTGCTGATGCTTTCAAACACGGTGCAAAACGCAATTATTGGTGATGATAACACCGTCACCGGTGGAATTATAGGTGCTATTAGCTTGCTGGTCGCAAATTACCTGGTTGTTCGCTTTATGTTTCGCCACACGAAGCTCACTCAATTGCTCGATGGCGCGCCAGTGACATTGATCAAGCACGGTAAGCTTCAGCGCCGCCAACTTGACCACGAGCTGATCACACGCAACGAGCTTATGGCTGCCGCATATCGCCAGGGGTTTCGCAGCCTTGAGAATATTGAAGAATGTGTGCTCGAAACGGGCGGCTCGCTGGCATTTATTCCCAAAGATCCCAATCCTGCGCGGACGCATCACGATGACATTGTCCGTCGGCTAGATTTGATAAGCGCACAGTTGCAGGCGCTAAAGTCGCCGAGTGCACCACAGGAGTGATGGCTGGCGACAGATGCAAGAATTGCGGGAAGTAAGGGTGTAGTGGCGTGCATAATGTCCAGCACAATTCTTCATGGGCTAAATCCACCCGGCATCGGCCACAGGTGCTTGATCTGGCGCGTACTGCCTGGGCCAGCGTATGGTTCGATGGGGTGCTAGCAGCCGGGCTGGTGCTGGGGGGCTTGTGGCTCTATATTGCTACCCTCCTGCCAGGATTAGGCAGCCGCGATACTGCCGAGCTTCAGTGGGTGGTGCCAACATTAAGTCTCGCGCATCCCACTGGCTACCCGCTGTATACCCTGCTGGGCTGGTTGTGGTGCCAGCTCCCTTTTGGGGGCACACCGGCCTGGCGCATGAACCTGTTTTCGGCGGTAGCAGCAGCAGCTACCCTTGGCGTGATGTATGGTGTTGCTCGAGCACTAGGGCAGCGGCGCGCAGTTGCGGTAGCAGCCATTCTGACGTTGGCAGTATCGCAGGCGTTTTGGTCGCAGGCAACCATTGCAGAAGTGTATGCACTGGCGGCGCTGTTGCAGGCATTACTATTACTGGCATTGCTGCACTGGCGTTCAGGCGCGTGGCCGCTCTGGCCGGTGGGTTTGTTCCTGGGCCTGGCGATGGCGCATCATCGCTCGGTGGTGCTGCTTTTGCCGGGTGGGCTGTTATTTATAGCGCTTCACATTGCCCAAAGCCGCCGGTTTCGTGCACGTATCCGTTCAGGCATTTCTGGCAAAGCAGTGGGTGCGGCACTGCTCACCTTGGCTGCGCCATTGCTGCTCTATAGCTATGTGCCGCTACGTGCCCCGGCCTGGATGCAGAGCTGGCAGCAGGTGTTCGATCATATAATAGGCGCGTCGCTCACAAGCACATGGCTGAACCCGGCCCGATTGCGCACTGATGGCTGGGCGCGCGTGCTTAGCCTGTTCAGCCAGTTTGTATGGCCGCAGTTTTTGCCCGCTGGCGCAATTATGGCACTGCTTGGCGCTGTTGCGCTGTTGCGCCGCGATCGCGCGGTAGCCGCCCTGGTGGTGGTGAGCTACGGCCTGGTGTTTGTGTTCTGCGCGGCGTACTATGTGGCCGATATTGAGGTATTTTTCATTCCAGCCCACCAGCTAGCGGCGCTTTTGATTGGTGAAGGGGTGCTGCTGCTACTCGCAGTAGTGCAAGCGACGCAGCAGGCGCGCTGGTGGCGCAAGCTTGCTGGAACCTGGCAGCGTGCTGGTGCAGATTTCCTGATAATGCTGGCAATGTTTATTCTCCCGGCATTTTTGCTACGGCATAATCTGCCGCTTGTGCGGGCGCTGAATACCACGGGCGATGAGCAAATTGCGCGTGAGATTATGGCCCAGCCGCTACCCAGCGGCGCGCTTATTATCGGTGATTGGTACGCCAATGAAGGGCCGCATTATCTTCAGGTGATTGAGCACCAGCGCCCCGATGTGCAGATTGGTAGTGCGGTTGGCCGCGCCGAGATTCTCGCTGCGCTGCAGCACGGGCGCACCGTATATCTCGCCGCGCCCGACCTGAGCCTGGGCCTGGTGCAGGTGCCCGAAGGTCGCCTCTGGCGGGTTGTGAATGAACCGCTGGTTGCTCGTACAAACACGCAGTTCGAATGGCAAGCAGGGATTATGCTCACTGGGTATACGCTGGAGCCGGGCAGCCATCGCCCAGGTGCCGCTGTGCCCGTGCTGCTTGAGTGGGAAGCGCGCGCCCGACCCAACCAGACCTACTGGTTTTTTGTGCATTTGGTTGGCCCAGATGGGCATATCTGGGGGCAGGTCGATCTGCCGCCAACCCAGCTGCCGACCGAGCGCTGGCAGCCTGGTGCGCGCTATGCCGATCTGGTATCGCCTGTGCTGAAGGCCGATACCCCACCCGGCACCTACCATGTGACGCTTGGCTGGTATGCCTACCCATCGATGCAGCGCCTGTCGCTCGCAAAGGCGTCGGCAGACTACATAACCCTGGGCGACATTGAGGTAGGCTACCGCGCTCGGTAGCGTGTGCCATGCTATTCGATTGCGAATTTCCATGCGGGTACAGGCGGCGGCGGTGTATCAATGAGTGTGCGCGCCGTCTGTACATACGCCGATGCGCGGTGGACATAATCGCTGGCGGTGGCATTTTTTCGCAGCTCGCTAGGCGAAACGATACCTTGATTATGCCAGGCTGCCAGCGCACGCCATGTTACTACGACGCCTTCAACTTTGGCGCGGTACAGGCCGCGTTCGAGGTTCGCTGCGAGATATTCGACAGCCAGCTCGGGGGTGGCAATTTCGTGGCTCACCGCCGCATACAGCTCCTGGGTTGTGTCGTATGTATGAACATCGATTGTGCTGCCATAAACCTCTAATGGTACCGTCATCATCGCGGTGCTGTGGGGTAGCGGCACCTGGCCGCGCAGAATCTGTACCGCAACCGAAGGGCGAATATTGGCGGGCCACACACTCAGATCGCTCATGCCAGTTTGGTTGGTTTCGCGCTGTAACCCTTCATAGATCGGCGTTATCAGCTGTACCGGGGTAACGCGCTCTTCAAACCAGCCGAAATGCTCGTTATACATCAGCTGAGCAATCAGCACGGCGAAATCGTGATTGTTCATCCCCGAAAGATCGGGGTGGTTGTGGCGGGCGGCGGCGGCTAAAATCGCCGGGCGCAGATCGCGCATCTGGCGGGCGAATTCGGGGCGAACATACGGCACGATCGCCGGTGCGGGGATGCGTCGATCTGAGGTGCGCCATTGCTGCTCGGCGATAGCGCGATAGGGGCCACGCTCAAACATATCGAGCGGCGGGCGCAGGTGGCTGTCGGCGGCATCGACGCGCCAATGATTGAAGAATATGAGCGGCATGCACACACAAAGTGCCGCGCAAAGTAATATCAGTAAACGGCGCTTCACCGTATTCCTCCAGAATTCTATCGCCATTGATAGTGCTATGCGTAGTCATTGCAGTGTTTCTACATCTGTGCCGGGCCTGTATGTGGGGCCTCAGCTGCGGCGAATCAATAGAACGAGCACGCTATGCGCTCGTGAAGCCACTGCCAGTATACACGCAGCGACTATTTCGGCAACCCTCCACAGGCGGATTATGCGTCTGAATCGATGCTGCGTGCTCCACGCCCCCGCTTTAACGACGCGCTAGCGCCCTAGCTTGTTGCACTGTGGTATAATGCCCACAGTACGGGCGCACCCCGTACTTGATGATTCTTACACGAAAGTATGTACCATAGCAGATGGAATACCAGCCAGATCTGAAACATATAACGGGCGATGGCGGCACAATTGTCGCAATTCGCCCCGGGAGTATTGCCGACGAGCTTGGTATTTTGCCAGGCGATGCTGTTGTAGCCGTTGGCGATCTGATCCTGCGCGATGTTATCGATTATCGCTTTGCAATGGCCGAGGAGCGAATCGAGTTACATGTCCGTCGCGGCGATACAGAGACGATCTATGAGATCGAAAAAGACCCAGACGAGGATATTGGGATTGATTTTGTCGAGCCACTGTTCGACCGCCTGCGCACTTGCAATAACAAGTGCCCCTTTTGTTTCCTTACGCAGATGCCCAAGGGGATGCGTAAATCGCTTTATCTAAAAGACGATGATTACCGGCTGGGGTTCCTGTACGGCAATTTTGTCACGCTCACCAACCTCACCGATGCCGATTGGCAGCGCATTGAGGAACAGCACCTCAGCCCGATGTATGTGTCGATTCATGCGACCGACCGGGCGCTGCGCGCGGTGCTGCTGGGCAAGGCCGATGTGCCCGATGTGCTGCACCAGATCCGCCGTTTTGGCGAGCTAGGCATTGAGGTGCATACCCAGATTGTTGCGTTGCCAGGCATCAACGATGCCGAAGTGCTGCATCAGAGCATTCGCGATCTGGCCGCGCTCTACCCAATTGTGCAGACAATTGCCGTAGTGCCGGTGGGCCTTACCAAGTATCGTTTTGAAGGTAAGCGCCCGCAGAGTATTCGGGCGGCCATTCATGTTCACGAAACGCCAGAGTGGATCGATACCAATTGGGAACGCCAGCCGCTGTGGGATGCGACGATGGGGCAGGAAATCACGCTGCAATCGCCAGCCGCGCATTTAGGGTATTGTGCGCGCCAGATCGTGGCGACCGACGTACCGATGCGCTGCTTTCATCCCGATGAGGCTGCGCGTGTCATTGATTTGATTACGCCATACCAGCAGCGCTATCAGCAAGAACTTGGCATTCGCCTGGTTTATCCTTCCGATGAGTTTTATTTGCTGAGTGGCCGCGATATGCCCGCCGCCGATGCCTATGATGGCATGCCGCAATATTCTAATGGCGTGGGCATGACTCGCGATTTCATCGATGGATGGGCCAAAGCTCAGCGCCGCTTGCCTGCGCGCCTGCCTATACCCACCACCTTGACTCTGGCATGTGGCACCCTCATTGCACCAGTGTTGCAGCGGGTTGTGGAACGGCTGAATCGCATCGAAAACTTGCACGTTATGCTGCTGCCAATCGTGAATCAGTTTTTCGGCGATATGGTCACCGTATCGGGCCTGCTGATGGGCCAGGATGTCGTTGCCGCGCTCAAAGCGGCGGGCACACAGCGCGCGCTACTGCCGCGCGTGATGTTCGATCATACCGGCACCCGCACGCTCGACGAGTACACGGTTGAACGCATCGCCGCTGAGTCGGGGGCTACGGTTGTGCTGGCTGGCGAGCCCGACGAAGTGGTGCGCTATGTGCGCGCGCTGGCGCGCAGTGCTGAGCGTTAACCCGTTGCCCGATTGCAGCCAAGCATTTGGAAATTCAATTTGCAACCTCATAGCCCAACACGTTGAACTACGAATGAGGGGGTGTGGCGTGAAACGCGAAATCAGCAGCCCACCGTATCAACGCATGATTGATACCCTTCGCCGCGCAAACGCGATTGCTGCTAACCACGAGCTTGATGCGCTGCTTGAGCAGATGGTAGATCTCTTCATTGATGTTGTGAATGCTGAAGCCGGTTCGCTCTACCTCTACGATGCCGATACCGATGAGCTGGTGTTCAAAGTGGTGAAGGGCGATGCACGTAGCCAAGGCTTGGTGGGCCAGCGTTTCCCGGCCACTCGCGGTATTGCTGGCGCGGCCCTGCGTGAGCAGCGCCCGATTTTCATTGACAATGTTGAAGCCGATCAGCGGTGGGAGCGCACTCTGGGCGAGCTGTCATCGTTACATTTGCGCACGGTCTACTGCTTACCGCTGGTATTGCGCGAGCAGGCGATCGGTGTGGTGCAGGTATTTAACCTTTCATCGAGCGCCGTTGATGAGGAAGGTGAACTAGCCCTCCTGCACGATCTCGCTGACCGAATGGCGAGCGAAATCGAAAAGGCCCGCTTGCTCGAACAGGCTACCTCGCGCCAACGCCGCCTCAATGCGCTCGTCGATATTATTTCACGTCTCACCACCACCCTCGACCGGCAAGAGGTGCTTTCGCGGATCATGGATCACGCGCGCGACCTGCTTGAAGTCGAAGCGACCTCGGTATGGGAGCTGGACGAGCAACATGATCCGCCGTTATTGCGCTTGCATGTGGCTACGGGCGATCGCGGCGAAAAGCTTAAAGCGCTTACGCTACGCCTCGGCGAGGGGATTATTGGTCAGGTGGTGCAGACGGGCGAGCGCATGCTCGTAGAGGATGTAAGTAAAGCCTCTCAGCATTATAAGCAGGCCGATCAGCAGAGCGGCTTTGTCACACGCTCGATCCTCTGCGTGCCCTTGCGCGCCCCCGGCATCGAGCTTGGCCCCGAGCGCGGCGAGCTGAATGCCAGCACGATTGGCGGCGCGCAGGCACTGAACAAGCGTAATGGCGGTGTCTTTACCCAGGATGATATTCAGCTGTTCGAGACGCTGGCAAGCCAGGCGGCTACCGTGCTCCAGGTTGCGCGCCTCAACGAAGACACCTACCGGCTCTTTATGGGCGTAATCAAGGTGGTTGCCGGTGCCATCGATGCGAAAGACCCATACACGCAGGGCCATTCGCAGCGTGTATCGGAGTTTGCGGTGGCGATTGCCAGCGAGCTTGGGCTATCGCGCAAGGCCATTAGCCATGTGCGCATTGGCGGTATTTTGCACGATGTTGGAAAGATCGGCGTGCCCGATTCGATTTTGAACAAAAGCGGTGGGCTGAGCCCCGAAGAATTCGAAGAGGTGAAGAAGCATCCCGAGCGCGGCTATGATATTATGCGCCAGGAAGAGCTGCGCTGGTTACTGCGCGAAGAGCTGCCTGCCCTGTTGCAGCACCACGAGCGCGAGGATGGCAGCGGCTACCCGAACCGTTTGACCGCCGATAAGATAAGTTTGATTGGCAAAATTGTACATGTAGCCGACGTATTCGATGCGCTCACCAGCGACCGGCCCTACCATGACGGGCGCACGCCTGACGTTGCCATTAGTATTTTGCAAAGCGGTATAGGCACCGAGTTCGATGCGGAATGTGTGGCCGCATTGCTCAGTGCGCGGGCAAAAGGCCAGGTACAAACCCAGCGCGAGCGTGCTGGGCTATGCATACCTTCCGATGAAACCAGTATTCCCATAGGGAACGATAGGTAATAAACGAACGACATGAAACCAATTGTTGCAATCGTTGGCCGCCCAAATGTTGGCAAGTCAACGTTCTTTAATCGCCTGATTGGCCAGCGCAAAGCCATCGTCGAAGATTTGCCCGGCACGACGCGCGATCGCCTGTATGGCGATACTGACTGGAATGGCCGGGTGTTCACCGTGGTCGATACAGCTGGCTTGCTGTTTGAAGAAGAGGATGAATCGGCCCCGCTCACCGAAATCGCGCGCCGCGTGCGTGCCCAGGCCGAGCTAGCTATTGCCGAAGCCGATGCGATCATCCTTATGGTCGATGCAGTTGAGGGCCTGACGACTGCCGATAGCGACGTTGCTGAAGTGCTACGGAGCACCTACAAGCCGGTGGTGTTGGCAGCGAACAAGGCCGATAATAAGGAACGCGCGCTCAATGCAGTCGAGTTCTACGCGCTCAATGTAGGCGAACCGATTCCAATGAGTGCCTACCATGGCATTGGTACCGGCGACGTACTCGACCGGGTGGCTGAGCTATTGCCGGTAGTTGAGGAAGAGGACGACGATACCGCGGTAAAGGTCGCGATCGTTGGCCGCCCCAATGTAGGGAAATCGTCGCTGCTCAACCGGCTGCTTGGCCAGGAACGCAGCGTTGTGAGCGCCGTGCCAGGTACTACGCGCGATAGCATCGACACGCCGCTTGTAT
Source organism: Chloroflexi bacterium SZAS-1 (assembly GCA_018266315.1). Classification (GTDB taxonomy): domain Bacteria; phylum Chloroflexota; class Chloroflexia; order Chloroflexales; family Roseiflexaceae; genus Kouleothrix. Next base: position 31,307 of record JAFEAS010000034.1, read on the forward strand.
ATAACGGCACGAACATCTTGCTTATCGACACGGCTGGCATTCGTCGGCGCGGTAAGATCGAGCGTGGCATTGAGAAATATAGCGTGATGCGGGCGCTGCGTGCAGTCGAACGCGCCGATGTGGCCCTTTTGCTCATCGACGCTGAGGAAGGCGTGACCGCGCAAGATACCCACGTAGCCGGGATGATCTTAGAGCAACTGAAGGGCGTTGCCATCCTGGTTAATAAATGGGATTTAATCGTGAAGGACAATGCCACCTTTAACGCCTTCACCCAGCATGTCCGCGACCAATTCAACTTTATTCCCTATGCGCCGTTACTGTTTATTTCGGCGAAAGATGGTCAGCGCGTTGATAAAGTATTGCCATTGGTGCTAGAGATTGCGCAAGAGCGCCAGCGCCGTATTCCCACATCTGAGCTGAACACACTTCTGCGCGAAGCAACCTACGAGCATCCGCCGACGGCGATCCATAAAGGTGCACATTTGCGTATCTACTACGCTACGCAGCCTCAGGTTGCGCCACCCGTGTTCCTGTTCTTTGCGAATAATGCCGAGCAAGTGCACTGGGGATATGGTCGCTACCTCGAAAACTGCATCCGCGAGAAATATGGCTTTGTCGGCACACCGATTAAAATCGTCTTCCGCAGCCGTGAAGATAAGGACGAAAAAGACAAGAAAAAAGCGCGCTAGACTGCCGTGAGCGCACAATACGCATTCGAAAGCGACGAGGTGGAGGTGTTAAGCCCCCACCTCGTTATTACGTTTTACACTTTTGCTTATTTCTTCATGCACTGCTGTTAAGACTTACTGCCGCCCTTATGACGCCAGTTTCCCCACTTTCAGGAATGTGAGCGCACAAGTGTTTTGCGAAACGCAGTGCATCGATCATGGAGTGCTACAATCCAATAGTCCTAGAACACCCATGACCTTTCCTACCGACATTACTATTTACAGATAGGACTGGACAGCACCGCTTCAGTATGCTATCATAATAAAGCATTACACCTTTTAGCCCGCTGCCCCAGCCTAATGATGGAACGGCGTGTTTTGTGACGGCGAGGAGCGTGTCGATGGATCTCGATCTGGGTAGTAAGCGCGCCAGAAAGCTGATCCGTGATCATGATCTCACAGAAGATGAGATCTTGCAGATTGTGGCATCGGCACGAATCAATCTGGCCACATTCGATCCTGAATACCGCACGAATGTGACGCAGATAGCTGAAGATTTGAACAAAAGCCGCCCCACTATTTATGGCTGGGCCGATCGCGCCTTAGCCGCAACCATTCATTCGCTGCGCAATATTCGCACCGGTCGCCCGCCCAAAGAGCGCGAGCGCGGTAATGGGCTCGAATCGTAATTCTAATATACTAAAGGCAATCTAGGCAGTAGTGACCTGGCATGGTGTATAATAACCAGGTGGGCACCTGTTCGCCTAGTCAAACTTATGAGTGTCGGCAGTTACCCAGCGGCCCGTATGCTATAATATCGCTCTACCACTTTAACTGGCCCCAGGGGCTCCAGCCCGCACAACAAGGCAGGACTGCATGGATCCACAGCTTACAAGCCAAATTGTACCCATTGAAGAAATTCGCCAGATCGAAGAATGCCTCGCGCGCCTGGTTGAAGATACAAGTGGCAATTATGTGTTGCTGCTCGATAAAAGCGGCCAGGTGATAGCGAGCCAGGGCGACGCTAACCGGCAAGACATTACCGCGCTAGGCGCCCTAATCGCGGGTACATTCGCCTCGTCGCGCGAGGTGGCGAAACTGCTGCGCGAAAAAGATTTTCGCAGCATGTTTACCCAGGGTGTACGCGATAATATCTTCTTAGCGCTGGTTGAAGATCAGTGGATTCTATGCATCATTTTCAATAAGGGCACCCACATTGGGCTTGTGAAAGTGCTAACCAAGAAAGCCACCGATGCGCTTGCGCAAGTACTTGAGCGCGTGCGCGAAACGCATAAGGCGCGTGAGGATGTGCTTGGCTCATCCTTCCGCACATCGATGGAAGATACAATCGATCTGCTGTTCCGCGATTAGCGGCAGTAGCTGCGCGTTGCGCGTTGTATGCGTAAACCGCAGCATAAATATATGGGTATGCGAGAGGATCTATGGCCCTGATCAATGTTGCAACGCGTGAAATACATTGCAAGGTGGTGTACTACGGCCCTGGTATGGGCGGTAAAACCAGTAATCTGCAATATATCCATACGCAAGTTCCTAAAGAAGCGAAGGGTGATCTCCTTTCGATCGCAACGGAGACAGAACGAACGCTGTTCTTCGATTTTTTACCGCTTGATTTAGGGACGGTTGGCCCGAAGGATCGCAAATTTCAGGTTCGCTTTCATCTTTACACCGTGCCGGGCCAGGTGCTGTACGAACGCACCCGCACGGCGGTGCTTAATGGTGCGGATGGCGTGGTGTTCGTGGCCGATTCGCAGAAGCATAAGATGGAAGAGAATTTAAAGAGCTTACGCGAACTTGCCAACAATATCACAAAAAATTTGGGTAAGAATTTTCGCGAATTCCCCATTATATTGCAATATAACAAGCGCGATCTTAAGAATGTTGCCACAATTGAAGAGCTTGATCGCTACCTTAACCCCCCGGCGATGAATTTAGGGTGGCAGCGATATCCAGCAGTGGCCTATACGGGCGAAGGTGTACTCGACACCTTAAAGGCGATTAGTAAACTTGTTATCAGTAAGCTCTGATTGTCGCATGTAGCGTTGCTCGGTAGCTGGGCCGAATACGTTCCTGTTGCGCCAGCGCGCTACGTGCATTCGAGATAACCATGGCGTTGCAAGGTGATCTTGGCGATTTTTCGCTAATAGACATTATCCAGCTCCTCGATCTGAGCAAGAAAACTGGGGCGGTGTCGATGCGTGGCCGCCGCGGCCAGCAGGAATTTGACGGCTGGCTGTATTTTCGTGACGGCCGTATCATTGGCGCAAAACTTGGGAATATGCCGCCGCTGCATGCTGCCTATACCTTCTTTACGTTTACCTCAGGCCCCTTCCAATTCCACGACGATATTACTATCACGACCCCAACCATTACCCAAAGCAACGAAATGCTCATTATGGAAGGGGTGATGCACCAAGAAGCTTGGTCTAAAATTGAGGCGTATGCCCCAAGCTTAAATATGGTGCCCCAACTCGTGACAAACCCATCGTCTACCGGTAGTGAGATTAACCTGCAAGCCGACGAGTGGCGCGTGCTGACAATGGTAAATGCAAAAAATACGGTTGCACAGATCGCGCAGCGTAGTGGTTTAGGTGAAATGCGTACCTGCGAGATCATTGCTCAGTTGTTGGCGAGTGGCCTGGTGCAAAAACGTGAGATTAACCTGGCCGAAGTGCTTTTCCCCGAGCTTGACCGTATTGCCACGAGCGCATTCGGTGTATCGGGCCAGGCGCTGCTGCACGACTCGTATGGGCGCGCGAATATCAAAGACCAATCGGCGGTTGCCCCCGAGCAAATTACAACTGCACTCGATACATTCGAAGCGGCTGCCGCACGTGCATTTGGACAGGAACGATCGACACAGGTGGTACAACAGCTGCGTAACGTGGCCCAGCAGGTACTGAATAGTATGTAGATGTATGTGTGCTAGCCTCGTTGACGGCTGTGTAGCTTGTGGTAGGATGGAAGTCCGTTGATCGCGACTTTGCCCCGTCGCTGCGGGAGTGAAGCCGCGATTTTTGTTACTATGGCAAGGAAGTATTGTGCGTACTCTCATTAGTGTTTCGGATAAGCGCGGCCTTGCTGCGTTTGCCAGTGGGTTGCAAAGCTTAGGGATTGAGATTTTTTCAACGGGAAATACCGCCCGAAATTTGGCTGAGGCGGGTGTCGTAGTACAATCGGTTAGCTCGCTCACCGGGTTTCCCGAAATCCTCGATGGCAGGGTCAAAACGCTGCACCCGGCAGTACATGGCGGTATTCTTGCGCGCCGCGATCGGCCCGAGCACCTGGCGGCGCTGGCAGAGCATGGGCTGGCCCCAATCGACATTGTGGTGGTGAATCTCTATCCATTCGCTGAGACGATTGCGCGCCCAGGCGTCACCCGCGATGAAGCGATTGAGCAGATCGATGTTGGTGGGCCAGCAATGGTGCGTGCTGCTGCCAAGAATCACCAGCATGTGCTGGTGGTGGTAAGTCCCGATGATTATAGCGAATTGCTCGCCGCCTTACGCGCGGGGCAGGTGACACCTGAGCTTCGGCAGCAACTCGCTGCGAAAGCGTTTGCCCATACCGCAGCCTATGATGCGGCAATCGCTGCATACCTCACAGCCGATCCATTGCCGACGGTGCTGCCACTTGCCTTTCGTAAGGCCCAGGATCTACGTTATGGCGAGAACCCTCACCAGTCGGCTGCCCTTTACGGCGATTTTGGCAGCTTCTTTGAACAGCTGCACGGCAAAGAGCTTTCGTATATCAATATTCTTGATATTGCGGCAGTTCAAGAGCTTATCGAAGAATTTCCCGAGGAAGAAGGTGCCGCACTGGCGATCGTCAAACACACCAACCCATGCGGCGTAGGTGTGGGCCCGACACCGCTTGAAGCGTGGGAGCGCGCGTTTGCGACTGACCGCGAGGCTCCATTCGGCGGAATTATTGCCCTCAACCAGCAGCTCGACCTGGCGCTGGCACAAACGATCGATGAGATTTTTACCGAAATTATCATTGCACCGGCGTTTGCCGACGATGCGCTTGAGCTGCTTCTGCGCAAGAAAAACCGACGTTTGATGCGCGCGTTGCGTGGCGTTTCGCGCGAGCAGCGGCCAGTGCTGCATAGCGTACCGGGTGGCGTCCTTCTGCAACAGCCCGATCGCGCTCCGCTAGCGGAGGAGGCATTGCAAGTTGTGACCAAGCGTGCCCCAACCGATGCTGAATTGCGCGCATTGCAGTTCGGGTGGCGTGTTGTCAAACATGTGAAATCGAACGCGATCGTGTATGCGGCGGCGGATCGGACATTGGGTATTGGCGCAGGCCAGATGAGCCGTGTCGATAGCTCGCGCTTGGCGATATGGAAGGCCCAGAATGCTGGTCTTTCGCTCGCAGGCTCAATAGTCGCAAGCGATGCGCTATTTCCATTTCCCGATAGTATTGAAGCTGCCGCCGCTGCAGGTGCCACTGCCGTCATTCAGCCTGGGGGATCGGTGCGCGACGATGAGGTGATTGCCGCTGCGGATCGCTTAGGGTTAGCCATGGTCTTTACTGGGCGGCGCCACTTCCGCCACTGATATAGAGAGAGCGTCCCGTGAAATTTAATGAGCAAGGGTTGATACCGGCGATTGTTCAGCACGCCCGTAGTGGCGAAGTGCTTATGCTTGGCTATATGACCGAGGAAGCGCTCAATATCACGGTTGAAACCCAACAGGTTACGTTCTGGAGTCGCAGCCGCCAAGAGCTATGGACTAAAGGCGAAACGTCGGGCCATACACTTCGGGTTGTTAGCATCCGGCAAGATTGCGATGGCGATGCACTACTTATATTGGCCGAACCGGCAGGGCCAACCTGCCATACCGGCGCGCCGAGTTGCTTTTTTCGCGATTTGGATGGTACAGTAGAAAGCGAGCGCCTACCCGCGATCACAATGCTTACACAGCTTGGCGATATTATTACGCAACGCGCGGTTGAGCTACCCGAAGGCGCGTATACAACCAGGTTGCTGAAGGGCGGCGTCGATCGCATCGGGAAAAAGATTGGCGAAGAAGCAGCCGAGGTGATTATTGCGGCAAAAAATGGCGCTGCTGACGAGCTTACCTGGGAAATGGCCGATCTGCTCTATCATTCATTCGTGTTGCTGGTTGAGCAACATGTTCCGCTTGAAGCCGTGTGGCGCGAGTTACGCCGTCGGCATGGCTCAATGTGACACAAGGAAACAGTATGGAGACCCAGGCTGGTTGGGCGCTCGTTGTCGATGGCGATGAGGCGTTGCATCCACTATACCGGCAGGTGTTAAGTAATTTGGGTTTTGCTGTCGATCTGTGCGCCCGCGAACCGCAGGTGTTGCGGGCGCTTTCGCGGCGTAGCTTTGATCTTGTGCTGCTCGATCCTCGCACCTCGGGTGTGCAGGGCGTCAGCGTGCTTTCACAAATCTACCGGCAGACCTCGCCTGCTGCGGTTATTGTACTGGCACAGGAGCTTCCCTTTGAAAATGCTGCGGTGTCTCTGCGCGATTTTGGGCCGGGGCTGCTGAGCAAACCGTGTATCGCCGAGCAACTGAACGAGATGGTGGTTGCAGTGATGCGCGTGCGCGATGGCTCGCTCAACCAGGCGCACTTTAACACGGCCAAGGTGCTTGCACCGGTTGAGGAAGAATTGGGCCTGCTTTACCAGCAGGTTGTACGCATCGTTCTTGCGCGCTTTAGCGCCGATCGCGTCTCGCTTATGTTATGGAATGATGGCAGCGACTTGATTAATGTGGTGGCATCGGAAGGATTTCCGTTCGCGAAACCGGGCCACCGAACGGCCCTACTCTACGATAGCTTGTCGGGCTGGGTCATTCGGCATATGGAGCCACTGCTGCTGGAACCCGATGTTGATCTTCCGTTTGATCTCCAGAATAGCTGGCGTAACGATGCGCTTTGTTCGGGCATGTGTGTGCCCCTGGCTGTGCGTGGACGTGTCATTGGCGTGCTCACAGCTGCGCGTCGCTGCGACCGAACCGCATATACGAATGCTGATCTTGAAGCGATGGTTTCGCTAACGTATCAGGCGACCTGGGTTCTAGATTATGTGCAAGCGCATATTCAAAGCCAACGCCGATCGCAATTGCTGGTGCGCCTTTATAACCTGGGAAATGCCTTACTTCTGGCGAATGATGTTCAAGAGGTGCTGCACCTTACGATTGAGCACATCCAGGCGACCTTACCGGGTGCCTATGGGTTTGTGTTTTTGCGCGAGAGCGAGTCGCCAGGCATCGACCGGGTAGTTGCGCTTAATGGCGCCCTCCAGCCGGTTGTTGAACCTGATGATTTGCACTACGACCCGGGGTTGGTTGGGCAGGTGCTCGCCGATGGTATTCCTCGGTTGCGGCAAGCCTCGAATCAGCGCGAGCTAGCTACCTGGGAGCAGCAGCTGATTGAACATACTGACCAGGTGCTGTGTTGCGCCGCGCTGAAGACCGATTTATCAGTCTATGGCGCGATTGAGATTGTGACGCAGCCGCTTTCGTTTGGGGAAGATGAGCTGCAATATTTAGTTGCTGCTGCAACCCTGATCGCGCCAATTATCGAAAAAGTACAGCGCTATGTGGCTATTACGTGGGCTGCCGAGCGCTACAGCGCCCTCTTTCAGGCCGGTTCGGATGCGAGTTTGCTTATCGATATGAAGAGCACGGCGATTGTGTTAGCGAACCGCATGGCAGAACGTCTCAGTGGTTATAGCCAGGCCGAGCTTTCCCTAATTGCGCCTGCGCGCTTGATCGCGCCCGGGCGCGCTGGTCGGCCTGCTGCGACCGTGGCTGATCTGTTAGCCGGGCGCATATCGGAATACGAAGGGTACCTGCATACTCGTAGCGGCTATAACGTACCAGTATCGTTTGCCACCAGCATTGTGATGCACGCTGGCGTGCCATATGTGTTGCTGATGATGCGCAACAATACCGAAGCGCAGCGCCAGGCACAGCAGGCAGCCCAGCAAGAGAAACTTGCCGGAATGACGCGCCTCACAGCCTCGATTGCGCATGAGGTAAATAACCCACTTCAGGCGCTGCATAATACGCTGCACCTGCTGCTCAATCGCCCGTTCACCGAAGAGAAGCGCGAGCGGCTGCTCAGTATGGCACAGATGGAGGTCAATCGGCTAACGGATATTGTGCGGCGTATGCTTGATCTGCACCGGCCTGCAATGGAAGATATGCGGCCCAGCTCGGTACATAGCCTGCTCGATGGCGCGCTAACCAGCGCTGCACCGCAGCTGCTGCAGCATCAGGTGCAGATTGAGCGCGATTGGGTTGAGCAGCTGCCGCGCGTGCTGGCGATTGGCGGGCATTTGAAGCAGGCATTCTATGATCTTATTGTGAATGCGGCTGAAGCGATGCCGAATGGCGGGCGGCTGATCATTCGCACCCGAGCGGAAGAGAATGGTAACCAGCCTACACGCGTGCTGATAGATTTTATCGATAATGGGCCAGGGATATCAGAGAGCGAGGCAAAGCTCATCTTCGAGCCATTCTATTCGACAAAACGTACCAGCCTGGGCCTGGGCCTCGCAATTAGCTATAGTATTGTGGAGCGGCACGGCGGTGCGCTTTCGGTCAGCAGCAGTGCCAATGGCAGCACCTTTCAGGTGACGTTGCCAGCTGCCCAGGCGCTGCTACCCTAAACGCGACTTAATTGTTCTCATAAAAACAGGGATGGGGCGGCTTAGGCTGCCCCATCCCTGTTTCATTATGCCTGTGCCCGCGCCAGTTTTAGCGCTGGGTAAATAGGCGTACCCGCCCACTGTTGCGCAGCAGTTTAAGCACATAGAGTAAGACAATCGAACCAAGCAGCGCCCACAGCAGATTAAACGGTAACGTGCCGATTATAAGCGCTGTAAACGGTAGGTTCGGAATATGTGCCAGATTGGCGAGTGCTGTGCCAAGATAGGCACCAATGACGCCTACAATAATTGAAACGAGTAGACTGCCCGGGCTAAATGCAACGATCCATTGGGCGATTGCACCGCAAATACCCGCAATCACGAGCAAGGTCAACAGCTGAAGCAAATCCACCAGAACCTCCTTCATGTGAGCGGAATGTACGCCAGATGAACGTTCGCGGTATTCTCGTGCCTGACGCTACTGTAGCGCAAGTAGTAGGCTACGTCAATAGCCTGGCTCAGCGATTGCGCGGATCATCCATATCAATAATCGTCGGGCGGCGCGGCAATGCCTGGGCATCGTGGGCTGGGGTGGCTTGTTGATACTGTTCGGCATATTCCCAGTGCTGTGTGCCCAGGTTGAGCATTCGCGCCGCAGCCCAGCTGACGGTGAAGGTTGGAATGACGTTGGTTAGTGGAATGAGCGCTTCGATGGTGGCTTTATTGCGTAGGTTCGGCAATCCCATACGGTCGAGTACCACCCACATAATTGGCGCTGAAAAAATATCAAGCCCAAAATCCAGTAGATCGAGCAGAATGACGAGTGGCAGCGGAATCGCACGCATGGTAGTAAAAAAGTCGGCGTCGCGCGGGATGCGCAACCGGCGAATACTGCGTACCAGTGCGAACAAGCCCACCAGGGCAACAACGACACAGATACCCATTATAATTAAGAGCGTGCCAAGTAAGCTGCGTAATGTTTCATCCATAGTCTATTTCCTCGCGTTGCTTAGTACTTTATCTCTGGCGCGAATAGCCGCGCCGGCCCCGCCCAAGTGCAAAGCCGAGCGCGAGACAGCCCAGCGCCAGCACCAAAGTCGAAAATTCGAGGGTAGCACCAAAGCGTGGCTGCCCTGCGTCGAGCGTGCTAAGCCAGCTGGGTAGGGTAGTAACTGCAAAAAACCAGCCGAATACCGGGTTGCTTGGCCGGGCTGCGAATAAACGCAATACTACTCGTGCGAGCAACAGTGCCCCCGCCGTTCCCAACAGCATCGCGGCAATATGACGATAGAACATAGGCTTAGTTGCAACTTATCGTAGCTAGAGCTTTCGCTTGCTGGTGTATGCCGAGAGAAATTGCTTGGGTGAGCGAAAGTTCTATTAGCGTAAGGTTGAAGGTAAAATCCCGAGCTGTCCGCGGTATTTTGTCACAGTGCGGCGTGCGACATCTAGCCCGCGCTGGCGCAGAATTTCAACAATATCCTGATCGGTGAGCGGCGTCGTTTCGTTAGCGATCAGCTCTTGAATCACATCCTTAATTGATAACGATGCCGTAAAGAAATGGCTGAATGGCACAATCTCCTTACTCGGCAGCTGGACATATTTGTTCGCTGTTGCGCGGCTCACCGTCGATTCGTGTACTCCAAGTACTGCAGCGATCTCGGCGCGGGTAAGTGCAGCGAGGTGGCGCACACCATGACGCAGGTAAGCTTCCTGCCGGTCGATGAGGACTTCGGCAATGCGTCGGATGGTTTCACGGCGCTGGCGCATATTGGTGAGGAATAGCCGGGCACGCGTGACAAACGTGCTCAAGTGCTCGCGTTCTTCCGCCGAAATATCTTGTTGCTGGCGCATAGCCGATTGCGCTAGCTCCTGGTAAAGTGGGTTGAGGCGCAAATAGAAGCGCCGTGATTCGACCACCTCGGCAATGAGCTGATTATTCTCTTCGCGGATAACAACATCGGGCAGTACAAACGAGGTTTCGGCTGCGCCGGTGTTATCGCTCGCACGTTCCAGCGGGAATGGGCGGAGGTGCTGGCGCATGAAATCGCGCGCCGCAACGACATCATCGTATTCGATCCCTAGCGCCTGGGCAATAATGCCATAGCGATGTTCGCCGAGGTCGAACCAGTGCTCGCTGATAATTGTGCGAATATGTGGGTTGCTCAAGCCGTGGCGCTCAATCCGCGCAACCTGAATGAGTAAGCACTCTTGTACATTCCGCGCCCCAATGCCTGCCGGTGCCAGCTCTTGCATTTTCAGTAACACACGTTCAACCTCAGCAGCTGTCGTTTTGAGCGTCTCCGCAATGTCGTCGATCTCGCCGTCGAGGAATCCATGCTCATCGAGTGAGCCGATCAGGTAGTCGGCAATAGCGTGATCCTCGGCGGGTAAGCTGATGTGCAAATCGCGCTCAAGGGTTTCACGCAGGCTCGAGGGTGCGGCAATCGCCAGTAGCGGGTCGAAGTCGTCTTCGGAGGGGGCGCTGCTTGAGTCATCGCGCTCGGCTTCAGCGAGCTTCATATCTTCGTGTAAGCAGTAAATGCAGGTTGCCCCGCTTAGCGGGCGGCCACAACGGCTGCATAGCGCCTCGTCGCTTTCGGCCTGCTCGAGCGCTGGGTTGTCTTCAAGCTCGTTCTGCACCAGCTGCTGTAGCTCTTGGGTAGAAAGTACCAGCATATTATTCAACGCAATCAATGCTGGCGATGCCTTCATCTGCTGCTGGGGCAGCAGATTCATTCCCATGTTCATATCCATCATAGCTGTGACCTCAGCAATCGATGATTCGTCATATTATCTAAGAAACCTGCGATGCCCTTATCAGGAAGTGATCATCGTGTCTCGGCTCATCGCACCATACAATAGTATTGCCGGCGGCACACAATGTGCTTCAAGTTTAGACAATAGCGTCGCTTATTGGGGGGTACACCACAATGCTTAATGTGCCAGCTCAAGGAATTGCCCAGTCGCATGCAGTATCGGTGCCGGTGCTGCGCCCAGGCGCTCGCTTGTTTTGGGTACTTGCTTCTGCCATTTGCATTGCCGTGATGTCGATTATGCTGGTTATTATAACGACACTACCAGCGCGCGTGCCCGTTGCCAGTAGCGCTGATGTTATGGCGGTACGCGAGGCGGTGCTCTTGCGCTTGAACGGCACAGTGAACGATCCGCTTGTTGAGCTTGGCACTGGCGTGACGGCGCGCGCGAGTAATGTACGCGGCCTTTCGCTGGGTGGCCGAACGTACTACTATTCGATTAGCGGCCAGCCCAATTTCGATCCACTCAGTCGTGGTGTGGTAGCCCCAACCGATGTTGAAGTACTTCTGCGCGATAATGGGCCACAGGCATTCGTTATTTACACCCTGCTACGCCCGGCAATCTAGACTAGTACCAGCGCGTTTAGGATGTCAGCGGCCAACCTGTGTGCAAAGCAGCTTGGCCGCTTGTGATTCTCCGTAGATGCGTACCTTGCCACCGAACAATTCGTGCCAGCGTGGTGGTTTAGTCACACGCTCGCTATTTCACGCTCTGTAGCCGCTGGTGAAAGTCTTCAGGTTCCAGCCCTAATCGGTGCGCGGCCTCTTTTTCATCACCATCGCTTTGCTGGAGCGCCTCGTACAGCATCACACGCTCGACTTCAGCAAGGACGTTGGCGAGGGTTTCGCGGTTGCGCACGCGCGTTGCTAAATCGACTTGCGTAGGAATGCCGTGCTGCGAAAGGTTGAGGGCGTGGCTAGTGATCACATTCCCCTGAGTGAGCACGACGGCGCGCTCAATTTCATTTTCGAGCTGGCGCACATTGCCAGGCCAATCGTATTGTTCCAGGCGCTCAATCGCATCTTCCGAAATACGCGTGGGCGGGGCACTGGGTTTGTAGCGATACTTATCGAGAAAATGCTCCACCAAAATCGGAATATCGCCGCGCCGTTCGCGTAGTGGTGGCATATGGATGTTAATGACATTCAGGCGATAGTATAGATCTTCGCGGAAGTTACCTTGTTTTACCTCGTCGAGCAGATCGCGGTTCGTTGCGGCGACCACCCGAACATCAACTTTGACAATACCTGTGCCGCCAACGCGCTCGATCTCACCTTCTTGCAGCACACGTAGGAGTTTCTTATGTACAGGCAGCGTGATCTCGCCAACTTCATCGAGGAAGATGGTGCCTTTGTGGGCTTGCTCGAAGCGACCTTTGCGCTGCGCCACTGCCCCGGTAAACGCACCCTTCTCGTGGCCGAATAGCTCGCTCTCGATTAAGGTTTCGGGCAAGGCCGCACAGTTTACTTTCACCAGCGGGCCGCTGCGGCGCGATGAGTTCTGGTGAATGAGGTTCGCTGCCAGCTCTTTCCCCGTGCCGGTTTCGCCCGTCACCAATACCGATGCGTCGGAGGCAGCTACGCGCCCGATGGTTTTGTAGATCTGGCCCATGGCTGGGCTGCGACCAATCATGCGCTCACGCAGATCGGCGCGCTGTTCGAGCGAACGCACGCGCGAGGCCAGTGCCTGGTGCTCGAAGAGGCGCTTGACCACTACCTGCACTTCATCAAGGTCGAAGGGTTTTTGCAGGTAATCGTACACGCCCATCTGCATGGCACGAATGGCGGTGGACGAGGTGCCATAGGCCGTGATGACAATGACTGGGATGTCGTTGCTCTCTTTCCGCAACCGCTCAAACAGGTCGAGCCCATTCATCCCAGGCATTTGTAGATCCATCATCAGGAGGCCATAATCGTGCTCGCCTTCGAGCCGTTCCAGCACTGCCGTACCACTTCCTACGCCATCAACTTCATATCCTTCTTCAAAGAGCAAATCGCTCAACATGGCGATGGTTGTTGGCTCGTCATCAGCAATTAAAATTTTCCCGGCTACATCTCTTGGCGATGCCACATGCAACTCCAATTCTATAAACCCGGCGCTATGAACCGCGGCAGAGCGCGGCGAGCGGCGGGTTTCATACATGTACTTTGGATGAGGCGGCGAACGCTATTGTATCACACTCGCTCAATATGTGCGCCCAGGCTCTGGAGTCGCTGCTCGATGCGCTCGTACCCACGATCGATTTGACCGATGTTGTAGATTACGCTGCGCCCCTGCGCGCATAGTGCGGCAATCAGTAATGTCATGCCTGCACGAATATCGGGGCTAGGTAAGCCTTCGGGTTCGCCATAGAGCTGGCTCGGGCCCACCACCACGGCGCGGTGTGGGTCGCAAAGCACAATTTTTGCGCCCATCGCGATCAGCCGGTCGACAAAAAATAGGCGGCTTTCGAACATTTTCTCGTGGATCAGTACGGTGCCGCGCGCCTGCGTTGCGACCACGAGCGCAATACTGATCAGGTCGGGGTTAAAACCGGGCCAGGGGGCCGAGTCGATTTTGGGAATGGCGTTGTGGGCATCTTCTTGAACGTGAAGCTCTTGGGTTGCTGGCACAACAATATCATCGCCGTCATCGTACCAACGCACGCCGAGCTTACCGAATGCGATGCGGGTCATGCGGTGCTCGTGTGGCCGTGCCCCGGCGATGCGCAGCGCACTGCGAGTGACTGCGGCCAGCCCAATAAAGGAGGCCACTTCCATAAAATCAGGCCCGATGGTGTACTCGCCGCCGTGCAGGCTGTTCACGCCGCGAATCGTGAGCATGTTGGTGCCAATGCCTTCGATCTGCGCACCGAGCTGGTTTAAGAAATGGCAGAGATCTTGAATGTGCGGCTCGGATGCGGCATTACTGATGGTGGTTTCGCCTTCGGCGAGCACTGCCCCGAGTATCGCCTGTTCGGTGGCGGTGACGCTCATTTCGTCGAGGAATAAGTCGGTGCCGCGCAGGCGGTCGGCGCGCAGAACGTATTCGGTGGGAGTTACTTCAATCGAAGCGCCCAGCCCGCGCAAGGCCAGAAAGTGCGTGTCGAGTCGCCGCCGACCGATCATGTCGCCGCCGGGCCTGGGCAGCCGTACCGCGCCGCGCCGGGCGAGCAGGGGGCCTGCGAGCAAGATCGAAGTTCGGATCTTCCGCGCAAGGGCCGCATCGGGATCATTATCACTAAGGGTTGCTGCGGTGAGCACCCAGCTGTTGTCGCCGCGCGGCTCAATTTCGATGCCGAGCTGCTGTAAGAGGGTGAGTTTGGTGCGTACATCGCCAATACGCGGGATGTTATGCAATATGACTTGCTGGTCGGTCAGCAGGGTTGCAGCGAGAAGCGGGAGCGCGGCATTTTTATTGCCAGAAGGTGTAATCGTGCCGCTAAGTTGCCGCCCGCCTTCGATGATAAAACGTTCCACAAATCCTCCTTGGTGGATGAAGCGTTTCGTTGCTATGTTGCTTTAGCGTGTGCCTGGGTTGGGGCGTGTTGTATGTGGCTGGCAGTTGCCCGACCAGCCATCGTATGAGAAGTGGTTGGCGCGCCCAGCTTGGCCGAGCGCGCTATCGCAGGTATGCGTGATTACAGCGGGGGCAGCTCGCGGGATTTACGCCGGAACGGGTTGAGGCGTTTCAGGCGGCCAACCACGCCAGTTGCGTTGTCATTGGTTGTAAGAGCAGTGCGGCTGGCGCGGGCACGGTCAATTAGTTCGGCAGCGCGTTTGCGGCCAATCTGTATCGCCTCGCGCGAAATACGCTTAAGCTGATCGGTGGATACGAGATCGCCGCTTTCGTACCAGCGCCAGGCTGCTACCCCGGTGGTATACGTGCCAGCGTAAGCGACCGCTACTTTTGGTAATAACCCCCATACAGGTATCAGCCCAATCAGGCTGCGGGCGGCTTGCCGCCAGAGGAATGCGCCGCCAACTACCGGCAACACCTCGCGGATCCGCGCCTGGAAATCGGGCGCGGCACCATACGCCAGGGCGAGCCTGTATACCAGCAACGCTTGATTTTTCGTGAGCACCAAAATATCGGCCGCAGCAAAGGGCACATTTATCAGCGGAATTTGTTCGGGTAGCCCCGAAGCTAACGAGTAGGTCGCATTGGTGAACGAAACACTCCCAATCAAGTCGCGTGCGTAAATGGCGCGCAGACCGGGCAAATGGCGGGCGCTCGCCATATGGAGTTCACTGGGCAAACGTGCCAGTATCGCCGTTGCCAGCCGGTCGGCTGCATCGAGCGCCTGGGGGTCGAGGATTGCGACTGAGCGGCTGCGCAACGTTGGCGAGATCAGGGCATCGCCAGCAGGGAACTGCTCGCCATACAGTAACGCAACGATAAAAGGCACATTCAGCGCATCGATACGGTTAAATGAGGCTACTTCCGCCTGTGATAATGGCGTGCGCGTATCAACTGCCAAAATCAGCAGATCAACCGATTGCAGGCTCGCAGCCCGCTCGGTGGCACGCGCTAATGGCACAAGCTCTAATGGATCAGGCCCTTCAGGGTTGTAGCGCTGGTGCCCTTGGTGCAGCAGCCGATCGATCGCATCCAGGGCGCTATTGTGGCCGATACAGCTAATGACGACAGGTCGCTCAGCTTCATCGCGAATGGCACTTACATCAATTTCGCGTAGCGTAGAAAAAATATTGCCAAAATCACTCCATTGGGGCACAGCACACCTCGTCTTATACTATGGTCATCAGCGTCATCGCAAACTACGTGCCACCGCCTTTGGTGGCCTGGCATTTCGGGCACGGTGCTGCCAGGGCAGAAATGACGCACTGTGTAACGATTTTATGGACATTATAGCATGGGGTTCTTGGTTCGTCGCCTGAGGCATAGCTGACACCGTAGCGCTGGTTGACGGCGGATAGGCATGTCTCTATAATCCCGCACGGGTACCGCTTGTTATAGGCGAATACCAGCGCGCTGGCAAGCAATAGCGCAACGTAGGTGCCGATGTAAGTGAAGGAGTGAGTATGCTTCGGAATGATGGGCGCGCGCCGCTTGAACTGCGCCCGCTTACCATTACGCTTGATACATTTGGTTATGCTGAGGGGGCGGCGCTGATTGAAATGGGCGGCACACGCGTGTTATGTGCGGCCAGTGTTGAAGAAAGCGTGCCTGGGTGGTTGCGCGGTAAGCAGCAGGGCTGGGTTACGGGTGAATATGCGATGCTACCGCGCGCCACTAGCACCCGCACACGCCGTGAACGGAATGGTGCGAGCGGGCGAACCCAGGAAATTCAGCGGCTGATTGGTCGGGCATTGCGCGCGGCAGTCGATTTGCAGCTGCTGGGCGAGCGCACGATTACGATTGATTGTGATGTGCTCCAGGCCGATGGCGGCACGCGCACTGCTTCGATTACAGGCGGCTATGTTGCGTTGGCACTGGCACTTCACCGGCTCGGCGCGCGCGGTAGCCTGGAGACTAACCCGCTTGTAACGCAAGTAGCGGCGCTGAGTGCTGGCTATGTTGGTGGGGTGGCCTTGCTCGATCTGGATTACAGTGAGGATAGCACCGCCGAGTTAGATTGCAATGTTGTGCAGACAAGCGCTGGCGGCATGGTTGAAGTGCAATGTACGGCTGAAGGCCGGGCTATTTCGCGTGCCGAACTCACCGCCCTGCTCGATATGGTGGAAGGCGGTATTGCACAATTGTTGGCGGCACAACGCGCAGTTTTGGCGAGCGCCGGTGTGCATGTGCTATAATACAGCGACAGCTGATAGTGCGGATATCGGTTGTTCTATGCCGAAATAGTTGTATCGCCCGGTGATGGCGCTAGAGTGCTGTTGCACGAAATCCCCGCGCTCTTGGAGCCGTGATCATGCTCGATGAGTATCAACGAGAAGAGGCGCTTATTCATTTTCAGCGCGGGCTGCATCTTGAACGTGCTCATCGTGTCAGTGAAGCGGTAGAAGAATATCGGCGTGCGATTGCCCGCGACCCGCATCTACGCGAAGCCCACGATGCCCTCGGCAGCTATTATCAGCGCCGTGGGTTGCTGGCAAAAGCCGCAGAAGAATTTCGCGTTGTCGCCTCGCTCGATGGCGATTTCCTCTCGTATTTTAATCTTGGCTGTGTGTTGCTTGAGCTGGGGCGTTACGATGATGCTCAGACTGAATTCGAGCGCTGCCTGGCGCTTCAGCCCGGCGATGCTGCCAGCTCGTTCGAGCTTGGGCAGATAGCCTTTCTTAAAGGGCAGTATGCGGCGGCACTGCCGCAATTGCGCCTGCCGCTTCAGCAATTCCCCGATGATTGGGAAGTGCATAACCTGATTGGTAGCTGCCATTTGCGGCTCGGCGCGTATGATGCTGCGCTTGAGGCATTTGGCCAGGCATTGCAGGTAGCGAGCGATCCGTGTTCGCAGGCGCAGGTCATTGAGCTGATTCACGCAATCGACCGCTACCGCGAATTTGATGCGCTCGGCGGGGCCAAAGATCGCCTGTATGCTGAACAGGGTGTGATCTATCTTGGTTCAGCACAGGACGATGGCCTGCACATTGACGAATTTCAAGATTACTTTTTTACCTACCCCGATATTGGAGCGACCTTGCAGCGCCTCCTCGCCGTTATGGCCGAGTTCGGCTGGCAATTCACCAGTGTGGTTGCGCTCGATCGCCAATCGGTACCGCTCGCCAATGTTCTGGCTGAGCTACTACAGGTACGGCATTGCTATGCCGACGCGGTAGATCTGGGCGAACTGCCGCTGTTTGTGCAGGGCGTGGGGCGCGAGGCCGAGCTATTGAAGCTAGCGGTTGAGCGCGCGCTTGGGCCAGTGGTTACGTTCTGCCTGGGCTTGAACTGGCTGCGCCATAGTATGGTACTGCCTGATATGATTGGCGTGGTAGCACATGGCATGTGTAGTGTGCCGTGGGAATCCGAGCTGCGGCGCTTGCGCTGCGATGGAGCCGCCCCCGAACAGATCGCTGCTTGCCAGCGGCGTGCCACTGAGCAGATTCTTCAGGCGATGCGCGAATGTCCACTCGATGCTGGGGTTGCACAGCAAGTAACCTACTATCGCCACCACCCCAATGTGCGTTTTGCCTCGCTGCTTGAACCCGTGCTAGCCTAAGCTTGGGTTGCGCGTGTTGTCGCTAAATCGCAATACAATCGAGGTGGCGCTCGTCCAAAAAGTTCCGTACCTCGGGGCAATCGTTAATCGCCAGTACCTGGCAGCCGCGCTCGTGCCGCAGCATAAACTCAAACGCACTCACTCGATCGTGCGGGCCTAAATATACAGCACGCTCAATCACCGGGCCTTCCAACCGCCATCCTTCTTCCAGCTGTGTACGCAACCATTGCATACGCCCCGTTGCGTAATCAATCATTCTCTTTTCCTTTCAGCTATGAAGCGTGCTTTTTGTTGCTGTCGCTGTTGTGCTGTAAGTATAATGGCTGAATGTGAGCAACACGTGAGGGCTATGTTAAATCTTGCCGAAATTTACGGCTTGTAAAGACGTAGTTTGTTGGCTATCATACGCGACACCCTAAATTGCATTGCAGGATCGGTGCCTTCAATTTCTTACTGTGTACGAAAAAATAGCGATTGGATGAAAACACATGGAATCTCGTTCAGCAATATCACTCGACGCGCCGTTTGCCCCACTGGTTCAACGCATTGTGGCCGAAGCGACGGTAGTCAACGACCGTATTTTGAAGATTGATCATTTCCTGAATCACCGCATCGAGCCAGCTTTTATGCTGGCAATGGGGCAGGCATTGGCCGAGCGCATCCAGCCATTTGCGCCAACGCTGGTGCTCACCGCCGAGGCGAGCGGTATTGCCCCGGCACTGGCCGTGTCTATTGCGCTGAACGTGCCGCTGGTGTATGCGAAAAAATATGCCCCGGTAGTAGAAACTCCGGCGCTCTCGCGGATCGTTCCTTCGCCAACCAAGGGCGGCGAAACCAAGCTAGCGATTTCGGGGCGTTACCTGCAGGCTGGGATGCGTGTGGCACTGGTCGACGATTTCCTGGCGAATGGGCGCACGGCGCTAGCGCTGGCCGAAATTGTGGCCGATGCTGGGGCAACGATGGTGGTAGCCGGGTTTATTGTCGAGAAGCTGTTTCAGCATGGCCGGGCCGCGCTGGCCGATCTTAGCATTCCCATCGCCACGCTGGCGCAGGTTGAGCGCTTAGAGCACGGGCGGGTGGTGATGCGNNTTCAAAGAGCAGGCTGTTGAGGCCAAAGTAGAGATGTATGCTCAGGAAACCGAGCTAGACCGAGCGTATCATTTGGGTTATCTTATGGCTATGCATGATGTAATTGCCACAATGCAGCATCAAGCTGATGTCTTTGGAATACCCAGGACAGCATTACGCCTGGATGATATCGAGCCAGATAAAGACTTAGTGTAAGGCACATTTTAAGGCACCGAAATAGGTCAAGGCTGCCCCTGAGTTAGCAGGTTTTGTTGCTGGCTAGCTTACAGCGGTGAAAGAGGACATCGTCGAGCTTGCCTGCGACCCTGCCAGGTACCTCGATAAACTGCGCGCGCAGCATGCCATCCCAGATCAGGCCGTTGCGCANNAGGAATGCCACCAGCGCCAGCGGGAGCGCGCGCCGCCCGCGAGTTCCCCACCACTCAATCAGCGCAGCCAGCCCCAGCACGAAGATCGGCGTACACTCAATTAGGCGGCGAAAGCCAAACGAGCGCGTCAGGTGCCAGGTGGTGCCAAACGCGCCATTGATGTAGGTTTGGCCGACAAACCCAAGCAGCAGCAACAGCGCTAGCCAGCGGTCGCGGCGGGCCAGGGCAAAGAGGCCCAGGAGCGCAGGCACCAGGATGGGACTCCACAGCAGCGCGCCGTGGGCAAATGGCGGGAAGTTGGCCGAAATATCGTTGGCGATCGGGCAGAACGGGCTTGGGCGCGGGTCGAAATCGATCAGCGTGTCGATGAAGTGCGGGCTGCACCACACCAGCTTGCCGCCCACCGTCGCGGAAGGCGTGGGCTGGCCGTTGAGTATCTGGTAGGTGAGCAACTGGGGCACCAGCGCCAAGACAAATACCGCAATAAACA
>JAFEAS010000034.1:51584-56215 GCA_018266315.1 Chloroflexi bacterium SZAS-1
AGCAACCCAAGCTGCTCGCGGGTGATGGTCATGAGGCCAGCGGCCAGGCCCAGCGCGGCCCAGCTGCGCGGCGTGGGCGTGCCGGTGCGCTGTGCGTCGCGAATACGCATCCAGAGCGTGAGCACCAGCGCAAACAGGAAGAAGCCCGCCGGGTGCGACCAGGGCATGAGAATGTAGGTGTACATCAGCAGCGGGCTGGCGAGCCAGATGCCAATGGTTGCCAGCGTGGCGGCGAACATGCCGGTGTAGCGCCGCGCCAGGCGGTAGCTAAGCAGCAGCCCGCCCAGGGCATACAGCGCTGACATCAAGCACACTGCCCAGATATATGGGCGCGAATAGCCATCGCGGGCTACGGTGCTCCCCAGGGTGCGTGCCACGAGCACCACGCCATCTGCCAGCACAAAGCCGGGCGACCAGAGGATGGCCGAGCCGATCGGGGCGACATTGCGCAGCTTGCCAGTGCGTGGGTTCGGGTTCAGTGCGTCGGTGCGGAGCAGGGCATTGCGCACGGCGGGATCGGGTGGGTTTTGCTGTTCGCCGAGCTGCGCGAAATGCTCATACTCATTGCGAAAATCGAGGTCGCCGTCGAAGTAGATTGAGCGCAAGTAGGCGTAGTATTGCACTTCGTCGGTGGCGTAGATGCGGGGCAGGCTGATGGGCAGCAGCAGGATAAAGAGGGCCAGAATCACCAGCATCCCGCGATCGCGCTGGGCGAGCCAGGCGCGCAGCCGCTGCGGTATCAGCGTGCGAGGTTCGAGCGCAGGCAAGGTATTGTCGCTCATTGATTGGCGACTGGTGTTTTTTGTCCAATTACCAGCAACATTGAGCGCCATTGTGGGAAGGCGCTGGTGAGCAGCCACAGCCCGGCTTTCACGCCAACGCGCAGCGGGTGGCGCAGCGCCCGTAGCGGCTCCACGCCCACTTGTTCCCAGGCGTTAGCTGGCCGCGCGAACGCAACCTGCAGCCCGCTCTGTTCCACCAGCCAGCGCAGTTCTTCGAGCGTATACAGGCGGCTGTGGTTATAGTAGCGCTGTGGCCCGGCCAGGCGCATCGCGCGCTCGAATTCAGCGAACGACTCGAATGGACGCCCGAGCAGCACGTCGAACAGCGTCTTCAGGCGGCTTTTGATGTAGTGCTGGTTCGGCGTGGTGATAATCAGCCGCCCGCCGGGGCGCAATACCCGCGCCATTTCGCGTAGGGCGGGCAGCGGCGCGGATACCAGGTGCTCAATCACTTCGGAAAACACCACCGCGTCGAACTCGGCATCGCCATAGGGCAGGGGCTGCTCGTCGATATTGCAGAAGCGCACCTCGACGCCCAGGCGCTGCCAGAGCGCGGCGCGCTGCTCGGGGAATAAGTCGACTCCGGCAACGTCGTAGCCCGCCCGGCGCAGAATTTCGGTGAACTGACCGGGAGTGGTGCCAACCTCAAGCACGCGCGCGGTCGGCGGCGGCAGTGCCGCCAGTAGCTTCTGAAAACGAAAGCGGTGTAAACGAAAATAGGCCGGTTTGCCATCCGGGGGCATGGTACGGCCATAGTTAGCAACAATATCGTGTGTGGTCATAACAACTTACATGTTGAATGGTGCGTATGCCGTTTTCAAATTACAACCTGAAACGCACCGCCGGGCTTTCAGGCGCTAATACTACCATACTTCTGTGCGACCGTTGCCGCCAGCGCCAGAATGCGCTCGGCGCGCGCGGTGTAGGTATGCGGCGCTACTAGCGCCAGTCCGCGTTCGGCGCGTTCGGCACGGTTCGGGTCGGCGAGGGCAGCGGCGAGGGCAGCAGCCAGGGCGGTGGCATCGCCGCGCCGGAAGTAGTAGCCAGCCGCGGATGGCAGCACTTCCCTGAGCGCGGGAATATCGGGCAGGATGACGGCGCGGCCAGCCGCCATGTACTCAAAGAGCTTAAGCGGCGAGGCGGTGATGTCGGTCACGGTATCGGGAATGACCAGCAGATCGGCAGCGTGTAGGTAAGGCACAATCTGTGCCTGGTCGATCTGGCCGGTGTAGGTGACGACGTTGGTGATGCCGAGCGCGGCAGCCTGTGCCCGCAGCTGTTCAATCTCGGCTGGCCGCCCGCCAACCAGTGCGAGCCGGGCATTGGGGAATTGTGCCTGCAGGCTGGCGAATGCTTGCTGTAACATATCGAGCTTGCGGTAGGCGAAGGTCATGCCGCTGTACACAATTAGCGGGGCATCAGCGGGTAGTGCTAACAGCTGGCGGGCAGCGACGCGATCGCCGGGCGCAATCTGCCGGTCGTCAAACGCATCGGCGATTACTGTCACCTCCGCCGGGTCGCGCCAGCCCATGCGCGCCAGCAGCTGGCGAAAATCGTCGGTGAGCGACACGACCGCCTGGCTGCGCGTCAGCGCGGCACGATCGAGCAGGTGCAGCAGCGGTTGTGCCCAGCGCTCCTTCGCCCGCGAAGGATTCCAGCTTTCCAGGTCGTGCGCCTCGTACACGACTGGGATGTCGAGCAGCGGCCCCCATACGGTAGCCCACCAACCGGCGCACAGCACCTCGCGAACATACACGGCCTGGACTGGCCGACCGCGCAGGCACTCGCCTGCGATGACCAGCGCAGCCATGGCCGCAAATACCGAGCGTTCGGTGTAGTACCACAGCGTCGAGCGATACAGCCGCGAGAGCTTGCCAATCGCCGGGCGCGGCAGGTGTACCGCCCCAAGCTCGGCGAACCGTGAAGGCTCACGCAGCCAGCGCGGGATGATTGCCAGCGTATTGGGTGCCAGCCTGCGTAGCTCGCGTAGTGTGGTATAGGTTTGAATCGCATTAGCCGAGCGTAGGGTGAGGCTAGTGGGGTAGGCGATATAGGCGATGCGCATAGAAGTAACTCAACAAAGCGGGAGAGACGCTGCCCTGCAACGTCTCTCCTGCAACAGATGGCCTGTATTCTGGAACTATTTGCGAACGTGAGGCAGGTACAACGTAGGTACTTTATAGCCCTGCGCCAGTGTTGCCTGAACCACGGGCACAGTACCAACCGTTGCGTTACCGGCACCATCAAGGAACTTGATGTAGATATAGTAGGTGCCAGGCTTGCGGTTGGCAGGGGCAATGCCGTTAAACAGGTTCCAGCTCACCGTGAAATTCGAGCTGGGGTTGCGCACTTCGACCGGGAACCACTGCAAGCCCGACGAGTTCGGGTTATTGACCGGGGTTGTCGAGTTCGCAATCCACACGCCCCAGAATTGGCTCCCTGCTGGCAAGTTCTCGAACTGACCGTAGACGGTATCATTCACACTCACATTCTGGAATGTTAGAGTACGGAGGATACTGTTATCGGTGCTCACCGTGGCGCTGCCACCCTTGTACGTCGGCAGGCCGTCGGTGTTGGGCGTCCCCGATTGAGCGGTGTTCGCCGGGTCGTAGATAATGTCTTTCGGGTACGAGGTGATATTGCCAATACCATCCGATACCACAACGTCGATGCGTACCTTGGTGCCTGGGTTCGGGAAGCTACCCTGTGGCATGCTAATGATCTTCACATAGCTGCCAGTCGTGAGCGAGCCACTCGTATTCGTTGAGGGAATCAGGAACGATGTTAGCCCACTGCAATCATTATTGTTATTGATCGCGAGGTAGAATTGTGGCACGCGAGTATAGTTCGGGTTACCATTGTACGCGCCATCGGTAGCGGTGTTGTAGGTATCCTGCACGCGCTGCGTGAATGTGGCAGGCAGCCCATTAAGGTATGGGTTGCTGACGATTACATTCGCCTGTGCCGCGCCATCGTACTTCACCGAAACACTTGATGCGCCATTCTGCACGACTGAAGCATTGCGTACCTGAGTGTAGAGCACGAGATTTTGGCAGCTACCGGTTGATGTAACTGTGGGTAACGCAATACTCGTGGGGTTGGTGAACGTTTGCCAGCCGTTCGAGTCGTTGGCGGTATCGGTTGGTGCTGCACCCCACTTCCAGCGAATCTGGTTTGCGCCGCCGCCCACATTCGTGAACGAGACAGAGACGCTTGGGCCTTTGGTGGTTGGGGTATTGATCACCGGCTGCGCGGTTGGCGCCGATGGGCCAACGCTGTAGGTGCTGTAGTAAATTTGATACTTAGTAGTTCGTACATCGTGCCACACCAGCTTGAACCCAGCACTGTCACCGTCCATCGCTGGATTGCGGCTCAATCCGTCCGCTGGCGAGACGTTCTGCACGCCCGACCAAGTTGCGCCATTGTCGGTTGAAACACGCGCTTCAATATCTCGCGTATCATCGCTACTGCTGGTACCATCTTCCCAGGCAACCGCCAGCGCACCACCCGGTGTGCGGGCAATTGCCGGTGTTTGGGCAATATATTTGTTGAGCGAGCCGACTGCGCGGGCACTGGTCCAGGTCGTGCCATTATCCGCCGATTGTTCGGTGTAGATTTCTACACCATATGCTCCAACGTCGGCTCGCCCCATCTGCCAGGCGCCATAAATACTACTGGAATGGTCGGTGACAAGCTTTGGATAGCCGCCGCCCCCTATCGACTGGCGCTGGACGGGGGCCGACCAACCACCACTGCCAATTTTGCGGGTATAGTAAATTTGCTTACCGTTTTCGTCCGTACCAATACGGCCCATATAGATGACATGCAGGGTTAGCTGTCCATTGGCAA
>JAFEAS010000035.1:0-12266 GCA_018266315.1 Chloroflexi bacterium SZAS-1
ACCGAAGTCTATTCCAACACCGGCGGCCAATCCTCGAAATCAACACCACTCGGTGCCGTGGCTAAATTTGCCGCAAAAGGCAAAGCAACCGCAAAGAAAGATTTGGGCCTGCTGGCAATGGCCTACGGGAATGTATATGTGGCGCGCGTTGCCATGGGTGCCGACGATCAGCAGACGCTGAAGGCGTTTCTGGAAGCGGAAGCCTACGATGGCCCCTCGCTGATTGTGGCGTACAGCCACTGTATCGCGCACGGCATCGACATGCGCAAGGGCCTGGCGCAGCAGAAGCTGGGTGTACAGAGCGGCCACTGGATGCTGTATCGCTATAACCCCGAGCTTACGGGCGAGGGCCAGCACCCACTCGCGATCGACTCGAAAGCGCCGAGTGTGCCGCTGGAGCAGTATGTGTATAACGAAACCCGCTACCGCATGCTGCAGCAGAGCGATGAGCACCGCGCCGAAGAGCTGCTGGCCGAGGCGAAGCAAGATATCAAGGCGCGCTGGGCACACTACCAGGAGCTAGCAGCGGAGCCACACACCGAGACAAATGGCGCGAAATAATGATGGGTTCGGTGGGTTGCAGGCAGGTAGGGGCGATCGTAAACGCCGCACATGTCTACCTGCAACCCAACCACCTCAATGAGGAGCCAGATCATGAGCGATGCTTTTTCTGCTGATGTTGATTTAACTACCCACTACCTGGGCTTTACGCTTAGTAATCCGATCATTGCGTCGGCTTCACCGCTTTCGAAAAAACTCGATCGTATCAAACGCCTTGAGGATGCGGGCGCGAGCGCGATTGTGCTCTACTCGCTGTTCGAGGAGCAAATTACTCACGAAAGCCGCGAGCTTGATCACTACCTGACGCACGGAACCGAACATTACAGCGAGGCATTGAGCTATTTCCCCGACCTGGAGCATTATAATATTGGGCCTGAGCCATACCTTGAGCATTTGCATCGGGTTAAACAGGCCGTCAAAATCCCGGTGATTGCTAGCCTCAATGGCGTCTCGAATGGTGGCTGGGTCGATTACGCACTGCGGATGCAGCTTGCCGGTGCCGATGCGCTTGAGCTGAATATCTACTACCTGCCCACGGATCCAGATCTCAGCAGCGCCGAGCTTGAGGCGAGCTACCTTGAGCTGGTGCGTAGCGTGCGGGCTAGCGTGCGCATCCCACTCGCGCTGAAGATTAGCCCATTTTTTACTGCGCTGCCGCATATGGCGCGCCGCTTTGCGGATGCCGGGGCCGATTCGCTGGTGCTATTCAACCGCTTCTATCAGCCTGATTTTGACCTGGAACACCTGGAAGTAGTGCCGAACCTCACGCTGAGTAGCTCGAACGATCTGCGCCTGCCGCTCAGCTGGATCGCGATGCTCTATGGGCGCGTGCCGCTCGATTTTGCGCTTACCAGCGGCGTGCATACCGCTCAGGATGTGCTAAAGGCCATGATGGCTGGCGCGAACGTAGCGATGATGGCGTCGGAACTGCTATCGAATGGCATCTACCGCATCCGCGATATTCTGACCGACCTGCGCGCCTGGATGATCGAGCATGAATATGAGTCGATCGAGCAGATGCGCGGGAGCATGAGCCAGCGCGCCGTCGCCGAGCCAGCCGCTTTCGAGCGCGCGAATTATATGAAGGCGCTCAATTCCTTCGACACACGGCTTGCCTGAGTGGGAATAACATCAACACTATACAGGGGGGAGCGCAGTGCGCTCCCCCCTGTATAGTAAGACAGAGCCGAATTACGAAATTATGCGCGGCGGGCGCGGCCCAATACGAGCGCACCGGCCAATACCAGCAGCAGCGCGCCAGCCAGCAGCCCGGCACCGCTTGTCTCACCGCCAGTCTTGGGTAGGTTGCCTGGGGCTGTGGTTGTTGGCGCAGGTGTAGCTGCAGCAGCTGCCGCCGTCACCGTGATCTGTACCATCTCGGGCTTGCCGTTGGCCGCAATCACTGGTGAATCGGCACCGGGGAATTCATACGTGCCGATCTTGCCCGCATCAATATGCAGCATGGGCCACAGCTTCCCGCCCACCGGCACCGCCTCACTCAGCGTAATCTTTACGTTGGGGTTCTCGCCTTTCTTCACGGCCGTTTCGCCCAGCACCTTGCCCGGCTGCCCGCCCTCGTCGAGGTGCGCGACAATCCAGCCATCTTGCCCAGCCGTGACGTTTGCAACCGTAATGGTGTTGTTGGCGATCGGCTGATCGCTAGCCGTAACCTTGCCAGTGGCCTGGCGGGCCGGGGCCGCGCCTACAGCCGGAGCCAGCGCCAGCAGTGCCAGCATTCCCACGAACAGCCCGACGGTACGGATCTTACGAACCATGCACATCCTCCTTATCCTATCCAGAACCGCAAATAAAAGCAGTGGGCTTATGAATTAAACGTTGCAACCAGCAGCTTTTGCAGCTCCGAGCGGTCGGTAGCCGGGGTTATGCCCGCGCTCGCGCTGCCAGCGAGTACTCGCTGGCCTGTGGGTGTGGGGCTGCCCCCGGCAGGCTCGATCGTGACATAGACCGCTTGATACTGGGCGATAGGCTCATCGGCTTGTACCAGCACCCAGCCGCTGCCATCGTGTGCCTCAAATGTCCCCCCACTGATCGGCGTGCCATGTTGGTCGAGCCATACCTGGTATACCTGTCCAATTGCTAGGGGCGGCAATTGTTGTGCCACCAGGCATGCAACACTGCTCTGGTCGGTGAGCCATACATGACCGTATGCTTGCTCGCCAGTGACATTATACCAGTGGAGTCCATCGTCGTTTAAAAGTGCGACCATGCTTTGCCAGGTCTGGCGGTGGAAGCTCAGCTCGGCGGATTGGGCGGTGATCTGGCTGCGCAGCGATATATTCCAGCCCAGCAGCGCCAGTGCCAGTGCTGCGAACGCATAGGCAGCCCAGGCGGATCGTGAGGCGGGTTGCCAGCGTGGGCGGCGTAAGGGTGTTGGCGGCGCAGGTGCAATATTGGTATGTGGCGCTGGGGCCGCTTGTTCAACTGCGGCAATCAAGCGCGCGCGCAGTGCCGGGGCTGGCTCGTGCTGCGGGGCGGCATAGGGGAGCAGCCCGGCTACGGCCCGGTATTCGGCCAGGTCGTGCTGGCAGCGCAGGCAGCCTGCCAGGTGCGCTAGCGCATCTGGCTCGGGTTCAGCCTCGCCAAGAGCGTAGGCAGCGAGCCAGGGTTGTAATTCATCGCACGCGGTTGTGGTTTCAGCAGCCATACATGTTCGTTTCGCGCATTCACGGTATTTGGTAGTAGGGCGATTACGGTCGAAGCGTTTAGCGCTATGTGCCCTACCCAGTGTTTTATATCAGTTATACTAGAGTCTACGATTGCGCACGGCAAAAGAGTCTATTCGTCGCTCATAAGCGCCCGCAATGCCTCGCGCAGCTTATCCATACCCAGGCGCAGGCGCGTATGCACCGTACCCAGTGGTAGCTGCAGCTGATCAGCGATTTCGCGGCGAGTTAGCCCACCCCAGAATACTAGCTCTACTACTTCGCGCTGGGCTGCCGGAAGCTCGTGTAGGGCGGCGCTCACTTCGCTGCGTAATAAGGCCTCATCGTAGCCCGGCTCGATCAGCGATTGAAGCAGGAGCGTCTCGCCCGGCAGCTCGCGGCGAGCATCTTTACCGCGTCGGCTGCGTAGCTCATCGATCGCGCGGTTGTGGGTGATCGAAAGCAGCCAGGCTGCCAGGGTGCCCTGGCTGGGCTGATACCGATCGAGATTGCGCCAGCAGCGCATGAATACATCCTGGGTAATCTCTTCCGCCGCGCCGCGCTCATTGACAACGCGCATCGCCATGCTGAACACCAGCCGCCCGTAACGATCGTACAGCGCAGCGATACCGGCGGTGGGCTGTTCGCGCAGCAGCGCCATCAGCTCTAGGTCGGTTCGGCTGCCTGTCTCGGTGATCGCCTCGTCCAAAGTTGTCCCTCGGCTCGCAATGGTGTAGCTTTTGCTGGCGATTGGCTGGGCTGGATGTGGGCCAATGATGCGAGCCGGTATTGTAGCATGGAAAACGGCCCGAGTGTGCTACAATGCGCCGGTACCGAGTTTTTACCACATATTCTGGCGACACTGCCAGCGCAGGCCGCTAACAGCGCACTACCCGCTACTTTGTTGAATGCCGACTGATCACTGCATGATAAATTCCCACCCCATTCGTGTTGCAATGCTGGCGCGTGTGGTATTTCCGCTGCACGGCTTTGGCGGCATTGAGCGGCATGTGTTTCACCTTGTGACACACCTGGCGCGGCTTGGCACGCATGTGACGCTGTATGTGCAGCCCCCGACGACCGAGGCGCGCGAGCTGACTACACCCGACCAGGAATACATTGAAACGGCAATAGGCGGGCGCTGGTCGGTGGTGTTTCTACGCTACGATTACACTTCGCCTGTGCTCCGTCCCAATTCGATTCTCGGGCGGCAGATGAATTACCCCTGGTATACCTGGCAGCTGGGGCGGCAAGTTGCTACGGCGGTGCGCGCGGGCGCGTTCGATGTTGTCCATGCCCAGGGTTTATGTGCAGCAGGCTATGGGGCCATTCGCACGCGCGACCCGCTGCTGCAGCGCGTGCCGTTCATTGCTAACCCGCACGGCCTGGAAGAATACCGCACGCCCGACTGGCGCAAGTGGCTCGCCTACGCGCCGTTCCGTGCGCTATATTCGTATGGCACGCGCACCGCCGACCGCGCGATTGCGACCGATGCCTGCACGCGCGGCGATCTGCCGCATTACCTGGGCGTCGACCCACAGCGCGTAGTGGTGATTCCGAGCGCGATCGATGTGGAAGAGTGCCTGGCCTGGACGCACGACGATCTACGCCGTGAAATGCGCGCCCGTCTGAACCTGGATGCGGCTGACCTGGTGCTGCTAAGCGTCAGTCGGCTGGAACGCAACAAGGGCTATCATATTCTGGCTGAAGCGTTGGCGCGCTTGCACCCGCAGCTGCCGCCGCGCTGGCGCTGGCTACTGGTGGGCCAAGGCAAAGAGCGGGCAGCGCTTGAGGCGCAGGTACGCGAATTGGGGATTGCCGAGCATGTGACATTTGTGGGTAAACTCAGCGACACCGAGCTGCACAGCCTATATGAAGAGATCGACCTGTTTATTCATCCCACGCTGTACGAAGGCTCGTCGCTGGTGACGCTTGAAGCGATGATTCACCGCAAGCCGGTGGTTGCCTCGGCGGCGGGCGGCATCCCCGACAAAGTATTCGATGGTAGGAATGGCTTTCTAGTGCGCCCTGGCAGCGCCGAAGACCTTGCGGCGAAAATAGCCGCCGCGCTGGCAGCGCGCCCACAGTGGCCCGCCTGGGGTACGGCCAGCGTTGAGATCGTGCGCACCACCTTCGATTGGCCGGTGGTCGCCCGGAAGACCTTGGAAGAGTACAAGCGCATGTTGGGGGCTTAGCTTGGGCATTTTGTGGTAACACAGACTTATGGCAATCCTACCTCAGTTCTGAAACCTGTCAGGCGCGGCTTTTAGCGCATCAGGATGCGGCAATTGCCCTGCTGACGTCACCTTCAGATAAGATTGCTATACGAGCCCCGCCGTAAGGAGGAATAATGATGCCTAAACATCGAGTTTTCGCAATGCAATTTGCAAACATCTATCCGCTGTATGTGCAAAAAGCAGAACGCAAAAACCGCACGAAAGAAGACGTTGACCAGATCATCCGCTGGTTGACTGGTTATAGCCAGGTGGGATTACAACAGCAAATTGAGCAGGGCAACGATTTAGAAGCCTTTTTTGCCCAGGCACCCGCCCTCAACCCAGGCCGTTCGCAAATTAAAGGCGTCGTATGTGGTGTTCGTGTGGAAGAGATCGAAGATCCGCTGATGCAGAACATACGCTATTTAGATAAACTGATCGATGAACTTGCCAAAGGCAGACCAATCGCAAAGATTCTTCGGTCGTAGGAAGAATGCATGGAGCCAGCATCAAGGTACTTCACGCTGAGCCTGGATTCACTCAGGGCGATTGGCAGCTGGGCTGCGGATTGCGCCGAGCGGGCGCTTGCGGTGTACGAGCAGCATGCTGCTACAGATGTACGGCCGCGTGCGGCGATTGAAGGCATCCGCGAGTTTGCAGCGGGCGGAAATCGTGCCGCGCGGTTGCGTTCCCTGGCGCTAGCCGCGCATGCCGCCGCTCGCGAGGTTGGCGATCCCGCCGCTGCCGCCGCCGCCCGCGCTGCGGGTGCCGCCGCGGCAAGCGCCTACACCCATCCCCTGGTAGATGTCCACCAGACAAAGCACATTGTCGGCCCGGCGGCCTATGCTGCGCTGGCGCTTGAGCTCGACTGCGCTGGCGACACGCGCGTGAGTGATGACGCGATTCGCTGGGCGATTGCACATGCCCCCGCCGAATCAGGCGCGGTCTTGCGGCAGATGCCTGCGCGTGAAGTGGGCAAGAGCCGCATCGATATGCTGCTCTACGCGCTGGATTCAGGTATTCGCGCCCGCAGCGTGCCGCTAGACACCTGACAAGCCCAAGCAATCCTACGTCAGTTGTGAAGCCTACCAGGTGCGACCAGCAGTGCAATTGCCGCGTTCTGATGTGCTGAACGCCGCACCTGACAGCTTTACAATTCAGATAATATTGTTATATAGTGCGGTGCCTAGCTCACCGCTTTCTTCACCAGAGTCTTGATCTGCTCCTCTTCGGCAGCGGTCAACTGAAGCAGGGCAAAGCCAGTTGCCCACATATTGCCCGCGTCTAGCCTGGCATCGGGCTGGAAGCCGAAGGTTGCATATCGCACATTGAACTTGCCCGCAGCCTGAAAGAAGCAAATGACTTTGCCATCTGCGTTGGCATAGGCCGGCATTCCATACCAGGTTTTCGGCATCAGCTCTGGCGCGCTGATGGTAATGAGCTCATGAATTCGCTGCGCCATGGAACGATCTGGCTCATTCATCGCATCGATCGCCGCAAGGATCGCCTTTTCGCCTTCGGCCCGATCTTTGCTTGCGCGGGCTTCGGCTTTCAGCTCCTGGGCGCGCGCCTTCATCGCGGCTTTTTCTTCGGCTGTGAAGCCATCATCGGACTTTTTGGCTGAAGTTTTCGTATCTGCTTTGGGACTCATGGCAATCTCCTTTGCTGCTCGTATTTACAGTTGCATTCAATTGGATTTAGTTATATAATAAAGATACTTGAAAATCAAGATAATGTCAAGAGTAAATTCTATGACAACATCGACGAAAGCAGAATTGAAGCAACGCGCCCTCATGGCCGTGCGCGATTATGGCATTCACCTCATGCTGTTCCGCAACGCAATGAGTGAGTGGGCTGGCCTCAACGTAACCGACATGGAGTGCCTCCGGCTGCTCTTCTCGAAAGGTGTTGCCACGCCGTCTGAGCTTGCCAGGCAAACCGGGCTCACATCTGGTGCAGCGACCGCCATGCTCGATCGGCTGGAAAAGGCCGGTTTAATTGTGCGGCAGCCCAACCCGAATGATCGACGGGGGACGCTGATCACGCCCGCAGCATCAGCCGCCGAAAAAGCAGCCTCATGGTTTGCATCGGCAAGAACCGCGCAAGACGAGTTGATTTCCCGCTACTCAGAGCACGAGCTGGAAATTATTGCTGATGTGTTCGAGCGATTTACAAAGCTATGGGACGAGGAGCGTGCGAAGCTACACCTGGATTGAGTAGAGGTGAAGCGCGCCGTGGTAGCAATGGCGGAATGCGCGCCATCGATTGGCAACGATACTCTTCTTTGGCCTGGATCCTGCCAAATTACACGGCGTGTGTTTCCTGGTGCAGTAAGACCCGGGCCGCACCAGGAAACGGCCCCAATTATTTTAGCTCGGGCAACTCTACCGGGTCTTCGCGCGGCTCGCACACCCCGCAAAACAGCGCCCGTGCGGTAACGATCGCCTTGTGGGCGTTCTTTGCATCGTGATAGATCGCCACAATATGTGGCATTTCCTGCACATGCTCACGGCACATTGCCCGCCCGCAGAAGATGCAGGTGCCGTGGGCTGGCCGCTCGCAGTGCCAGCAGTTCATATTTTCTCCCATCGCTCATAGCCATAGGTTCAGGTTGCCATTATACCAAGCCTCTCAAGCTTTGGTGCCGGGTATCGTGCGCCGCTGCGCGCTGAAACGCGGGCGTGTAGGTTGTTTGGTGTACTATAATAGCATTTATGGGGTTAAAACCTTTCATAAAACAATCACTTTTGTTTCAGTGATTTAGTGCGATAGAAAACATATAATTATGGGTATCTATAATTATAATCTGCGTAGAGTGATAGGAGGGCTTTGTATGAACTATTGCCGCATTGTTATACGTTGTATGGTCGCGTGCATTCTGCTTAGCGGCTGCGCAACACAGCCAACCAGCACGGTAACCCGCAGTGTGAGTACCATGCCACTCGGAGATGCGACCACGGTTGCTACGTCCCAGGCACTTGTTGGTACTTCGGCGCCGCAGCTACCAGAGACGGCAATACCCGCCGCGCCTACTCTGGTTGATACTCTGCCGCTTACCCAGCCATGGTTCTTGCACCAGGGGAATGTGCTTGCAATAGACTCATCGGGGGCTGTTCAGCAGCTCCGCATGCCGGTGGATGCAGCGATTTCACGCCCTTCGTTGCCACCGCTCTTGCTGCAAAATTCGGTTGAGCACAAGGCCATATTCAACCCGCAAACTGGCCGAGCTATTTCCTTAGACGTGCCGCACGATGCCGCACTTGATACGTTTGTGGCCTCGCGCAATGGCAAGTATGTAGCGATCGGCGCAACCTACCCTACCTCCTCTAGCGGCGCAAAATCAGGCAACCGTATTTTGCTACTCGACCTTACGACTGGTACGCTGCACACTATACTTGATGGTGATGCTGTGCTCGCCGCCAACCCAGAAAGCGCTCTTGCTTGGATGAAACCGCTCACATGGGATGGCGATACACTGTATACCATCACAACCATCAGCGCGAGCACGGTGGTTGGGCGTATACAGGTAAGCAGCAGGGCGTCGTCGCCAGTAGCCGAGGTGTTGACAATTGGCGAAACCGCGTTTCCTAAAGGCTGGGATATTGCTTTGTCTGGCACGTCGTTCGCGTATGTGAGCAATATCTATAAACCGGAGCTACGGGTGCGCAACTTGCAAACCAACCACGAAGTCACCGTGAGCAACGCAGCAACGCCGGCGTATGCGCTCTCGGTGGATGGCGTGCGCCTGGCTTTCTTCCAGGCCGTAAACAGCGAGAACCAATCATACGATGTTATGCTCTACAATACAGCCACCAACACCGCGACGCCGCTCGTGCGCAATAGTGGCGCGCCAGCCGAAACCAATTATGGCAGCGGTTCGGTTGCCTGGTTCGATGATGCGCAACACCTGCTTATTGTGACACAGCAGGGCGCACAGATTGTGCAGATTGACGCTGCCGGTAAGGTGGTTGGGCAAGTGAATGTGCCTGCTGGGGCGACGCATATTGTTGATACCAATCAGCTTCTGGTACTATACAATAACCAAACAGCCGCATATCTTCAGGTTGCTACAACCGCGCCTGATGGGGTACGCAATATCGCCGCGCAATACTGGCCCGAGCTGATCTATATGCCGTGAGCGAACCACAGCTGCCCTGATTCAGCTATTGCGCGAGAAAATCGGGCCATACCTGAAATTCGATGAGCACTGACTGAAAGGAAAGGTAATGCCACCAGCTCAAGCGAAGCCCCAAACAATCGACGAATATATTGCCGGGTTCCCGCCCGAGGTGCAGGCATTGCTCGAACAGGTGCGGCAGGCGATTAAGGAGGCCGCGCCCGGCGCGCAAGAAACGATTAGCTATGCCATGCCAGCCTTTCGGCTTAATGGCTATAACCTGATCTATTTCGCTGGCTACAAGCAGCATATTGGGGTGTACCCGGTGCCCTGGGGCGACGAGGACTTTGCGGCTGCTGCGGCAACCTACCGCACCGGCAAAGGGACGCTGCAATTCCCGCTCGATGCGCCGCTGCCCCTCGATTTGCTGCGCTGGATGGTAGCGCTGCGCCGCAAAGATACTGAGGAACGGGCTGCGGCAAAAGCAAAAAAGCGCTAATCATAATTCCCAAACGCACTGCATACAGCTGTCGGATGCGACCTCTGGCGGCGGAGAAAGAAGCTATGCCACTGCTGCCGCATCCGACCGGTTTTACGTTTGCACTACCATGCTTGTGGGCTATGCGGCCGAGCGTTCGGCCCAGCGGCGCAGCAGAAACCACGTTAGCAGCAGGATGCCCGCCGTCGCACTATGCTGGATGACGATCGGGGGTGGCCCACCGCGCTGCGCTACCAGTAAGGCATCGCCGATCGGGATAATGGTTGCGATCAGCATGAAGCGCGCTAGCATAGCATACTGGCGCTGTACCAGCAAACTCAGTGCAAACAAGCTTAGGAACAGCGAGCGAATTCCATAGACGGCAATAAAACCATTCTGTGCGGCATCCGCCGACGCCAGGCCAAAGGTGGCTGCAAAGCTCGCTGGGGCGAGCAGTGCACGCACTGCGCTAAACAAAATGAATGCGATGAGCACAATGCTGAGCCATACGCCCACCGAACGCCAGGCGGGTTTGGCCTGTGCCGCTGCCGGTTTCGAAATCGATGATGTTGTCATTGCTCTCTCCTCATATCCATGTGCATGTCTCGGTGCCAGCGCGTGCTGGTGAAATCATGCTGCATACAATATGAGACAGCAAATTGGCCCAAGTGTGACTCGGGGCCACGCGCAGGAAATAATTGCCCCAGGTTAATGCGCGAGTCACACTTTGCGCGTTGATGAGTCTAATGTTGCAAAACGGCATTGCTGGGACTCAGCGCAGGAGGCAGAGATCATGCATAGTGTACCAATTGAATGGATCACCCAGGCGACCGCCGGTGATCAAGATGCGCTCGATCAGATTGTGCAGGCGATCCAGGATGGGATTTATGGCCTTGCAATGCGCATGCTGGGCCACCCCGACGATGCAGCCGATGCGACGCAAGAAATTCTGATTAAAGTTATTACGCACCTGGGGCAGTTTCGCGGCGATAGCGCCGTAACAACTTGGGTCTATCGTATTGCCGCCAATCACCTGCTGAGTGCACGCGCCAGCCGCCGCGAACAGCAGACTACCTCGTTCCAGGCGCTCGATACGCTGCTCGAAGCGGGGCTAGCCATGGCGGGCGACGACGATGGCGCAACGCCGCACGAGTATGCCCTGATTGAGGAAATGCGCATTAGCTGTACACAGGGGATGCTGCTGTGCCTCGATCGGCCTCATCGCCTGGCCTTTATTCTTGCGGTGGTGTTTAACCTCAACAGCACCGAAGGGGCTGACATTCTGGCGATTAGCCCGGCGGCTTTTCGGCAGCGGCTGGCGCGTGCCCGCCGTATGCTGCGCGCATTTATGGAACGGCGCTGCGGACTGATCAACCCACAGGCGGAATGCCAGTGCCATCGGCAGGTTGGCCCGGCGATTCAGGTGGGGATGTTGAACCCACAGCAGCTGGCGTATGCCTCCCACCCGATCTTGTCGGATGCGGAAACGACGGCGGCGCGGGCCGAAATTGTGGCGCTGGGGCAGATTGCGGGCGTCTTCCGCAGCCACCCCGATTATAAATCGCCAACTACGTATGTCGAAGGGATACGCCGTTTGCTGGCGAACACCCCACTACGGCTGTTGCAGTAACGCGCGGGGTAGGGTTGACACGCGCCACCGCGTGTTATTGCTTGGGGAACGCGAGGTATGCTACTGGAACCGCCTCGATCAGCCATACGCCATTTTCCGAACAGTAAAACTGGTAGCCATCGCGGTGCATTGCGCCGCTCGCAACGGTGAGCACTACCGGGCTGCCATGGCGCAGCCCCACCTTGGTCGCGGTGGTAATATCGGGAGAGAGGTGAACGTGCTGGCGTGAGCGGCGGAGCAATCCCTGCGTGCGGATCGATGCGACAAACCGGCTAGCGGTGCCGTGGTAGAGCAGTGGTGGCGGCTCGCGCGGTGTAAGCGCTAGGTCGATGGCGATGGAATGGCCTTGGCTCGCACGGATCGCGCGCCCATCGGCGCTGATGGCGAAGCGCTGCTTGTCGTTTTGCGCGACAACCTGCTGCAATAGGGCGTGCGTGAGCGGTACGCCCGCGCGATTGGCAGCGGCGAGCAGGTCGTCGATGGTAGCCCATCCCTGTGCGTCGAGCGTAAGCCCATAGTGTTGGGGCTGGTGCCGCAACACCAGGCTAATAAATTTGCTGAAGCGAATGAGCTGCGCGTCCATCGTTCTCACCTCTCGTAT
>JAFEAS010000035.1:12314-13657 GCA_018266315.1 Chloroflexi bacterium SZAS-1
GCGCAAAAAGTACCAAGAAGAAGAGACCAACTACCTTGCTGCCGCAGGCATAGAAGCGAAAATCCTAATTATCTGTATATCCCACAAGCGTACACACCACAATATCGGGCGGCGCGAACAGGCGTAGCGGTATGCCGCCATAGCCCACGCCCCGGCTGACAATCAGGTGCTGGCTGGCATACGCCCCAACCAGGAAATGCCCGGCGATGTATTTCCTGCTGAGCCGTCCATGCGGTCGCCGGATGGGGTGCCCGCCCGGCAGGCAAATTTGCCCGCCATGCGTATGCCCGCACAGCGCCAGCGCAAAGCACTCGCCTTGAATAGACGCTAACCCATCGGGCGAGTGCATGAGCACAATCCGCGTATCGCCCGTGCCCGCAAACATCCCCCGCGCATTCGGGCGGCCCGACCCCGGATCATCGAGGCCGCAGATCCAGATCCGATCATATGGCGCGGGCAGCTGCCAATGCTGATTGACCAGGACTTGCACATCTGCCTGAGCCAGCCGCTGCTCAATCACCAGATCATCAGCCCAGAGATCGTGGTTGCCAAGCACCGCATAGCGCCCAAACGGCGCGGGAATGTGCCCTAACGCGGTGGCAAGCGGTTCGATGTAGCGCTCATGCAGCGACACAAAATCGCCGCCCAGCAGCAGCACATCGGGCTGAAGCGTACGCAGCGCCTGGCAGGCCCGCGCCAGTGTCCGTGGGTGCGTGCTGGGGCCAGCGTGGAAATCGGCGGCGAACGCCAGGCGCAGTGGTGGCAAGCCCTGGAGCACCGGGAGGGTGAGCGTGTAGTGGTCGAGCCGCAGCGGTGCGTCTATCCCTAGCCGCTGTGCGAGCGCAGGCATCCAGCCATTCCCCAGAATGCGCGCGATGACCTGCTCGCTGAAATGGCGGCGGCGCGTGTAGTCAACGGCGCGGCGGCGAGGTATATGCTTCATTGGCATGTGCATGCCCGGCTGTTCTCAGCGCTCGTGCACATATATCTCAATCCGCTCTTTCCCCTTGCCGGGATTCTTGCGCCGCAGCTCAAGGCGGCCAACCTCGCCGGTGCGCCGAAGATGCGTGCCGCCACAGGCTACCCGCGCGAACCCGGCGATCTCCCAGTAGCGGCGCTCCGCAGTTTCGTCGCTAAAGGCGCTCACAATCGCCGCATCGGCAGCGATCATCGCCTGCGCGTCAGCCCACAGCGCTGGCAGAACCGGTGCCAGGCTTTCTGCGCTGAGAAAATCAATACGGGCCTTATCCTGGGCAATATGCGCGCCAATCTTCTGAATGCCAGGGAAGCGGCGCGAAACCAGCTCAAGCACAATTTCGGCGGCGAAGTGCAGCCGCATCAGC
>JAFEAS010000035.1:13694-16603 GCA_018266315.1 Chloroflexi bacterium SZAS-1
ATCGGCCAGCGTGTAGATGATCTCGCGCCCTTGCTTGCGCGCTGCCAGCACTACGCGATCGGCAATCGTGCCGGCATCACCCTCTTGACCGCCCGAAAACGCATAGAGAATCGTTTCTGCCAGGGTGAGATCGTTCTCCATAAGCGATGTGATCGTGGTAGTTAGCTCAGTTTGGTAGGGGTTTTCCCAGAAGAGCTTGCGTGTCATGCAACTGCTCCGTGTGCTGGCCGTTCGGCGAAACGATCGTATCACATGCGTCAAGTTTGCGCTTGCCGGTTGCTATACGGCCTGCGCTTGACCATGCGCAACGCCTGCGGTAGACTGCGCACTACAAGGAGAAAGATAATGGCACTACTTTCGGGGAAAGTCGCACTGGTGACCGGCGGTGGCCGTGGCATTGGCCAGGCAATTGCGCTGGCGCTGGCCGAAGCGGGCGCAGCAGTGGCGATCACCGGGCGCGACGCGGCGCGGCTGGCGGTTGTGCAGGCCGAGCTTGCGGCTGCTGGTCATACCGCGCTTGCACTCCCCGGCGATGTCACCGATTCGGCCGCTGTGAACCAGGCATTCGCCGCCGCACGCGCCGCGCTTGGGCCGATCGACATTTTGGTGAATAATGCTGGCATCACGGCCAGCGTTAAGTTCGCCGAGATGGACGATGCGACCTGGGAGCAGATCATGCGTGTGAATGTCAGCGGGCCGTTCTTCTGCTGCCGCGCCGCCGTGCCCGATATGATCGCCCGCAAGTGGGGGCGTATCATCAATATCGCGTCGCGCGCCGGGCTGGTTGGCATGCCGTTTTCTTCGGCCTACAGCGCCTCGAAGCATGCGCTGGTGGGGCTAACGCGCTCGCTGGCGCTTGAGCTGACGCGCTATGGGATTACCGCCAATGCACTATGCCCTGGTTGGGTCGAAACCGATATGGTGCGTGATACAGTGGCGAATATTCGCGAGAAGACGGGCCGCAGTGATGCCGAGGCGCGCGCCAGTATTCTTGCCCTTTCCGGCCAGCAGCGCATCATCCCGCCCGAAGCGGTTGCTGCGGAGGTTGTGCGGCTGGCTAGCCCCGCTGGCGATGGCGTGAACGGCGAAGCGATCGTGATCAGCTAAAGGCACTCGCCTGGTTCGTACACACAAAAAGAACAAGGCAAACCCTCTGCGACGCTGTGCCTTTGTAGGACATACACCCGGTCGGCAAGCTGTCGCTGCGATGATATATAGGGAGATCAATGGCTCAATTTCTCGTCACCGTGCAGGCGCGCCATAACGACGCGGCCCCCCAGCACCTTTACCTGCTCGATGGCGAGCTTAGCGCGCGCGATATTGAAGCACTGGCTGCCGAGCTACTGCACGACCCGGTGGTGCAGCAGGCCAGGTGGTGCGAGCTAGCGCAGCTCGACATAATTGCAGGTGCTGCTGCTGAAGTAGCGTTTAAGCCCGGTGTCACCGATAACGAAGCCGAGAGCATACTGATTGGCGCGCAGCGGCTAGGCCTGTGCGGCCTGCACACAGTGAAAACATTGCGGCGTTACTCAGTCGGGGTAGCTGCCGACGAACACACGCTCGCCGAGCTATATAACCCGCTGATTCAAACGGTATTGGCTTACCAATCGGGCGACGAAGCAGCTTCCCGCCGCGCCCCGTTCTACGCCGAGCTACTGCGCCCACCCGCCGACACCACCCCGCAGATTGCACGTGTGCCACTGCTCGATGCGAGCGACGATGCTTTAGCCCGTATCAGCCGCGATGGGGTGCTCTCGCTTGATCTCGCCGAAATGCGTGCGATCCAGGCATATTTCCGCAACGAAGGGCGCCTGCCTACCGATGGCGAGCTAGAGACGCTGGCGCAAACCTGGAGCGAACACTGCTCGCATAAAACGTTTAAGGCGCGCGTAAAATATCAGAGGATGGGAGATGGGGGCGGGGAAAGTGCGAAAGGCAACGCGAGCCTGTATCGGGCATTACAAACGCTCAATCAGGATGTGGAAATCGATAGCCTGATTCGTACCTTCCTGATGGTAGCAACCCAAGAAATTTTGGAGCGCGCTAACTCCCAATCGCCATCGCCTGACTTACCTCCCTCACGCCCATTCGTCCTCTCTGCCTTCGTGGATAACGCGGGCATTCTGGCCTTTGGCGACGCTCACGAAGTGTCGATTAAAGTCGAAACCCATAACCACCCCTCGGCGCTCGAACCGTTTGGCGGCGCAAACACTGGTGTGGGCGGCGTGGTGCGCGATGTGCTGGGCGTGTCGGCGCTGCCAATTGCCAACACCGATGTCCTGTGCTTTGGGCCGCTGACCCTCCCCGAAGCCGAGCTTTCGCCCGGCGTGCTGCACCCGCAGCGCGTGGCCGCGGGCGTAGTAGCCGGGGTGCGCGATTATGGCAACAAGCTGGGAATTCCCACCGTCAATGGCGCGGTGCTGTACGACCCTGGTTACACCGCGAACCCGCTGGTGTTTTGCGGCACGGTAGGCCTGGCACCGCGCGGCAGCAACCCGCACAACACACGGCCCGGCGACGCGATTGTTGTGCTGGGCGGGCGCACTGGCCGTGATGGTATTCACGGTGCAACGTTCTCTTCGGCTGAGCTGACGCACACTACTGCCAGTGAAGTGGGCAGTGCCGTGCAGATCGGCGACCCGATTACCGAGAAGAAAGTGCTCGATGTGCTGCTGCAAGCGCGCGACGCGGGCCTGTATAGCGCGATTACCGATTGTGGCGCGGGTGGCCTCTCTTCGGCGGTGGGTGAGATGGGGGCCGAATGTGGTGCGGCGGTGGTGCTGGATGATGTGCCGCTGAAGTATGCTGGCTTGCAGCCCTGGGAGATCTGGCTTTCCGAAGCGCAGGAGCGCATGGTGCTGGCGGTGCCACAGGCGCACCTGCCTGCGCTGCTAGCGCTGTGCGCTGGT
>JAFEAS010000036.1 GCA_018266315.1 Chloroflexi bacterium SZAS-1
GACCCGACCTCAAACCTGCGTGCCCGACCAGTAGCCGAAGCCTCCGCCTTGAGCGACTTCCTCGTGCTGGCGGTCAACTACTGGACGATTGAATCCGCCCTGCGCGAGATGGGCGACCTGACGGGCAAAATCATTCTCGACATCTCGAATCCTTTCGCCCTCAAAGCAGGCACCACCGACAAACACAACCCCGCCAACTTCGAGCGCGCCCTGCCGCCCAATCAAACCGCCCTCGACCACAACCGTGCCCTCGCTCCGCAAGCCGTGTGGGTCAAAGCCTTTTGCAGTCTGCCTGGCAAAGCCATCCGCGAAACGCATCACCAAACCCCGCGCATCGCCATCCCCTACACCGCCGATGACGCCCACGCCGCCGACCTGCTCGCTACCCTCATCACCGACGCAGGCTTCGACCCCATACATGCTGGCAGTCTGGCTCAAACCGCCGACATCGAACTGATGGGCAAACTCTCCATGCAGCCGATGAATAAATCCGAAATGCTGGCATTAATTAAACAAGCCTGATTCAAAGTCAGAAGAAATCAAAAAAGTCTCAAAAGGCAGATGTTTGAAGCATCTGCCTTTTGTTTTATAATGCGAACTAAAGGTGAAAAATCCGCCTAACAAAGCATGCACCTGACGCTGGGGATTCTACGCACATCCCAAGCAGTTTCCTACGCCGTAACCTTTTCTGGCTGGACGGCTTCGCCGTCCAAGCCCCAGAGCAGGCAACGCAATCCGTTGGGCGGGCCTCATCAAGCAAGAACGCGCAATCATTTCTGAAGGTCAGAGGGCCGTGAGCACTGCTCAACAGGGTACTTTCATGCCACCGTCTCAGCCACCACATCGACGCATTCAGATGAACACCCGACTCTCGGCAGAAGAGGCGCTCCAGCGTCTTACCCGTTCCATTGAAAAGCAAACACCGATCTTTTCCTTATAGCCGCGACCGCGAACGTGGCTTTTCGCTGGAACGATCACCAGCTATCAGTTTTCAATCTGTCGCATCCCAGCAGGCAAACACATCTACGACAATCAGATCAATAGCGTCATAGCGCCGACACCTCGAAGAGCACATCGCTCTGGGCTACCAGCTTGCACGACAATCAGATCAATAGCGTCATAGCGCCGACACCTGACGGTGCAAGCATTCCATTGACCATTCAACCGCATCGTTCGAGTGTGCTGACACGCAGGATCGGAGCAATTATCCCGCTCGTTTTTGGTCTGCTGTTTGCCATTCTTGGGCAACTTGCTTGGAACTGTGGTCTTTTTCCGCTGATTGTTGCTATACTCGCCGTGTATTTTCTCCGTGCAATCCCAACCAGCACCGCCACGTTTGATGTGGATGCACTGACTGCGCTCGCCAATCTGCGCTCCATCTTTGCAACCGAGACAGAACGGTCACTGGATGATAAGAACACGCCTACTGGTCAATAACGTTATCAACGGCACTGCCCAACCCGCGCATGCAGCGGACGCCGCTACGCGTCGAACGAGATCGTGCGTTTGTCAGTTTCTGCTACAATGTGCTTACCATCAATCCGTGGCAGCGCCGCTAACGCGCAACCCGTTGGAACACGCCGCATCATACACCATCACGACGAACACTGCTCTGTCCTTGATCAGGCACTTCTGTTCCCTCTGGCAGGCCGTACAAAACTACCTGCGCAGCCCGCGCCCAGGCCTACCGCCGAATGAACCTCGGCAGCCGAGTCCGTGCGCGGCCAGGCCGCGCTAGCGCAGCAGCGCGACGAGCAGGCCACCACCAGCCGCCCACCGACTGCTGGACGCCGCAGCACCCGCGCAGCAGCCTCATTCACCACATCCAGCGTGCGCGCCAAAGCTCCGGCCCTGCTCGGCGCAGCCTGCTCAGCGCCCGATTGTATAGCAGCGGATCATAATCTTGTGCAGCGGTCATTCTTTGCACCTGCTACGTGTCGATGCCTATCCTGTGGCGAGGAGCGAACGCACTAATCTCCCCCACAACCGCCCCTGATCTCGCTTGAGATCAGGGGCGGTTCTTTGTTGGGACATTTCAAATTTGCCGCTTGACATTTTGA
This sequence comes from Chloroflexi bacterium SZAS-1, assembly GCA_018266315.1. Classification (GTDB taxonomy): domain Bacteria; phylum Chloroflexota; class Chloroflexia; order Chloroflexales; family Roseiflexaceae; genus Kouleothrix. The sequence goes on from JAFEAS010000036.1 coordinate 2,061, forward strand.
AATAATTCTCTACAGCGTAGAATATATAAAGTAGAGGAAATGAGGTAATGTGCTCATGGCTAACAATCCGTTATCTCTCGGTGAGTTTGAGGAATTGGTGCTTCTGGCGATTCAGCAGCTGTACAACAATGCGTATGGCATGACGATTCGCCAGCGGGTCGAGGACGCCAGTGAGCGGATGATCTCCATTGGCGCAATTTATACAACGTTAGAGCGCCTTGAGATCAAAGGGTTTGTCAGCTCGCGGCAGGGTGAAGCGACGCCTGAGCGCGGTGGGCGGGCAAAGCGCTACTTCACGGTCGAGGGGGCGGGCGTCCAAGCCCTGACGGAGGCGCAACGCACGCGCGACCGGCTGCGACATCGTGGTATTACCGTCAGGTCATTGGTTCGCTCGGCCCATTGTGGGCGCGGGCGCTCCTGCAGCGGCTGCGTGCTACCTATCGTCGGCTGGGGGCATAGCGCCCTGGCCGCTACCACAACCCCTACTGCTCGGCTTGCTCCCCACGGCCTGCGCCTGCTTAAAGGGCGCATAGACGGGCGGCATATGCACCGCCGCGCCGCCGAGCAGCTGCGCAATGGTCAGCACTTACATGCACTGTACTCTGTATCGAGGCAATCTTGTTTGCGCTGTTGCTAAGATTCATGCGGAGGAAGGCGAGTACAGAAGCTCTACGCAAAAAAGAGATTAGCCCCGCAAAGGCAGTGACAACTACCTGCGAGGCCATCATTGGAGCGGGAGACGGGATTCGAACCCGCAGCCCTCTGCTTGGGAAGCAGATGCGCTACCATTGCGCCACTCCCGCGCGCCCTTACTCTAGCAGCTTTCGTTAGGGTTGTCAAGCCGCACAAACGATTGGCTGACAACCCCAACGCTAGGTATCAACGTTTAGAAATCGCGCCGCCGCGGTCGATCGCGGTCGCCGTTGCGCGGCGGGCCACCCCGGCCACGATCGCCGCCGCCCGGCCCACGCCCACCACCGCCATTCCCTGAGCGCGGTGCACCACCAGCCGCGCGGCGATCCTCGGGCGATTCGCCGGTGAGCACAGCGCGGCGCGACAGGCTCACCTTCCCGGTGCCTGCATCCACACCGATCACCATGACATTGATCTCATCGCCCATGCTCACCACATCTTCGACATTCTCGACGCGGCCAATGTCCAGCTCGGACACATGCACCATGCCGTCCTTGCCGGGCAGCAAGTTTACAAAGGCACCGAACGGCATAATTCGCACGACTTTGCCCAGGAAGACATCGCCTACCTTAATCTCACGCGTCAGCGCTTCGATCATGGCAACGGCCTTCTTCGATGCCTCACCGTCCGCAGTCGAAACAAACACACGGCCATCGTCCTCAACATCGATCTGTGCGCCCGTGCTCTCGGTAATGCTGCGGATCGTCTTGCCGCCCGGGCCAATCAGCGCGCCGATCTTCTCGGGGTTAATCTGGAGCGTGATGATGCGCGGCGCATATTCCGACAGATCTTCGCGCGGTGTGCTGATCGCAGTATCCATCTTGTCGAGAATGAACAGGCGGCCATCGCGCGCCTGGGCAAATGCCTGCCGCATAATGTCGTAGGTAATGCCGGTGGTCTTAATATCCATCTGCAAGCCGGTTACGCCCTCGGTGGTGCCTGCGACCTTAAAGTCCATATCGCCGAGCGCATCTTCCAGGCCCTGGATGTCGGTTAGCACCTTCCACTGCCCATTTGGCCCAGTGATCAAGCCCATCGCGACCCCCGCAACATGGCGCTTAATGGGCACGCCTGCGTCCATCAGCGAAAGGCTCGAACCACACACCGACGCCATCGACGACGAGCCATTCGAGGAAAGCACCTCGGAGACGAGTCGCATAGTATAGGGGAATTCGTCCTTGCTTGGCAGCACCGCCAGCAGCGAGCGCTCGGCCAGCGCACCGTGCCCAATATCGCGGCGGCGCGGCGAGCCAATGCGCTTGGCTTCGCCTGTGCTGTAGGGTGGGAAGTTGTAGTGGTGAATGTAGCGCTTGGTTGTTTCGATGCCCAGATCGTCAAGGCGCTGCTCATCGCCTGGCGAGCCAAGCGTGGTAATTGTGAGCACCTGCGTCTGACCGCGCGTAAACAGGCCCGTACCATGCACACGCGGCACCACACCCGTGTCGATCGCGATCGGGCGAATCTCGGTGGTGTTGCGGCCATCCACGCGCTGTCCGCGCTCGAGGATCGCTGAGCGCACTTCTTCCTTCAGCAGCGCGTCGAATACCTTCTCAACTGCCTTGGTGCGCATAGGCAGCTCTTCCTCGGGCTCATCGGCGGTGAAGTGCGCCAGCACATCGGCGCGCAGGGCATCGGTCGCCTCCTGGCGCGCGGTTTTGTCAGAATTGTTGAGCGCCTCTTTCAGGCGCGCCCCCATGTAGCCGCCTACTGCCTCTTCAAGCGAAGTATCGGCAGCCGGGGCGACATACTCGCGCTTGGGACGACCCGCCAGCGCCACCAGCTGCTCTTGTAGCTCACACACCTGCTTGCACACAGCATGGCCCTGCATCACAGCATCAAGCATTTCATCTTCGGTGAGCTCGTGCGCACCAGCCTCAACCATTAGCACGGCATCTTTCGTACCCGCCACCACCAGGTCGAGGCGGCTGTTCGGCATGTCCGGCATCTCGGGGTTTACCACGAGCGAACCATCGAGGTGGCCCACCAGCGCTGCGCCAACCGGGCCAGCGAATGGAATGTCGGAGATCGCCAGCGCCGCCGAGGCGCCAATAATCGCCAATGGGCCGGGATCGTTGATCATGTCAATCGCGAAGGTGGTGATAATCACCTGTACCTCGTTGCGGTAGCTCTTGGGGAAAAGTGGCCGCAGCGGGCGATCGGTGAGGCGCGCGGTAAGAATTGCAGTGGTAGTAGGGCGACCCTCGCGCTTAAAGAAACTGCCGGGGATTTTACCGGCGGAATACATACGCTCTTCGTAATCGACCGTCAGTGGGAAGAAATCGACACCCTCGCGCGCTTCCTTCGCGCCCACCACTGTGGCTAGCAGTACCGTATCGCCATAGCGCACAGTAACCGCGCCATCGGCCTGCTCGGCCAGCCGACCCGTTTCGATGGTCAGCGTCCGTCCAGCGATCTCGGCGCTGACGGAATGAATTTGCCTATCTGACATACACCCTTTCCTTGGTAGAGGCCGCACCATACGGCCAATACGGGGCGTTAGGTACTGGAGACTGCCGCTCAGCATCGGCACTTACCGGCCACAAGCTGAGTATCACTCTCCAATCCCTAACGGCCCCAAACGAAAACGAACGACTTACAACAGACACAAGCCCAGGGCATTTGCTCCCTGGGCTTGCGTAATACTCCCCACATTGAGCTGGTTCGGTGGTGGATCGAACGAGGCGGCACAAGACAACATCGGCAGCTGAATTAGCGTCATTCGTATCGATCACCCTCACACCACTACCGGCGCAGACCTAACCGCTCAATCAGCTGGCGATAGCGATCTTTGTCTTTCCCGCTGAGGTACGCCAGTAAACGGCGGCGGCGGCCAACCAGCTTAAGCAGGCCACGGCGCGAATGATGATCGTGCGTGTGGGTCTTCAGGTGCTCGATCAACTGATTGATCCGCTCGGTCAAGAGCGCGACTTGCACTTCGGGCGATCCAGTATCGGTTCCGTGAACCTGATAATCGCTGATGATACCAGTCTTGTCTTCTTTTTCTAGCGCCACAGATATCTCCTTACTAATCGCGATCAGGCTTGGCGCAGCCCGTCGTTCTGTTGTAAGCCCGGCGCTATTATACCATAACTTACGCTACGCTGCACATTAGGCATTTTGCGCATCACAAAAGCCAATCAGGTGCACTACCCCCTGCCGAGTTAAAACCCTATTTTGATAATCGTGCGGCCGGTGCGATCTTGGAAGAAGCCCACACCATCCTGAATCAGGCCGACATAGAAGCTCATTTTCGTTTCGGGCTGAAGCACGCGGATGCGCCCGATGATTTCGGCCTCTTCGCCCGGCAGCAGCACATCCTCTTCGTTCGGTATTTTCCATTGTTCAGGCGGGCGCGGCGAAAGTGCCCAGCGGTAGGGGTAGCGCTTGGCTGCGCCGCCGCTGTTCGCATCCCAATCGACGCCAATGCGCCAGAAACCGCCGGGCTTCACCACATACTTCCCGCCCGCCACCGAGGAAAAGACATCGTCGGTGCTATACTCGTAGCCCGAGGGCGGGCCATACGTGCGAATCGGGACATCGCCGGTATTCTTCACGCGCATGGTGACGGTAATCACGTCGCCCTTCATAATCGCCTCAGGCGCGATATTGGTGAACGTGATTTTCACTTCGGGCTGGCCGCCGCCCGCGATCGTCACCGGCACCTGCCGTTCTACCAGGTTCCCAAACAGATCCTGGGCGCGCAGGGTGAGCGTATATACGCCATCGGGCAGCAGCGTGTTGTCAACAGTTTTTCCATTCCAAACATGCCGCTGTGGTATCGGCCCTTCTTTATCATCGGCCACAAACTGGTATACACTGCCCTCCGGCCCGGTGAAGGTCAGGTCAACCGTGGCCGAAACCGGCAGCTGATACGTGATTTCGGCAATGTCGTCGATACCGTCGGCGTTGGGCGAGATGGTGTTGGGAAACACGACCAGGTTATCAATCAGCGGGGGCTTGGGGTTGGTACCGACAATTGTGATCGTGCCCTGCGATTGCGCAGTGCTGCCATCATCGGCGGTAGCTTGCACGGTGTAGGTGTAGGTGCCACTCGGCAGCGCCTTTTGCTTCAGAATCGGGTCGGTGGTGGGGGCAGTGCCATCGAAATCCAGGGCATACGCATCAGGTGAGGCCAGGCGCACCTCGTTCTCGCGGAGGGTATAGCGTGTGCCCGCTGCGTCCGTCAAATAGACCGAAACCCGGGCGCTCTTGCCAATCGTGTAGCTAATGGTCGAATGTTCGCCGCGCCCGGTGGGTCGCAGCTCAATCGCTGTCGGGCCGACGTTTGCGAGCAGGGCGCTGGTGCCACAGCTTGCGAGCGGAACCAGCAGCGCCAGGAGCATCAGGATTCGGGCTATTCGCATGATATTCTTTACACTACGTGCTTACGTACATCAGCAGCGTCGCCATCCTTGGTGCCAAGCTAGCCCGCCACCGGGCCACTCGCGCCACCTTCAGGTGCCGCAGGCTCGCGCTCGTCGCCGTAGCGCCGGGTGAAGATCGCCAGCGCAATTGCGCCCAGGCTCACGCCAAACCACAGCGTACAGAAGCGGATAATGATGGTTGCAGTGGTGGCCGGGCCTGCCGCCAGCGGGATGAGCCGCTCGAGCATGAGTGTACTCGACCCTTCGGATACGCCTAAACCGCCGGGGAGGAACGATACCAGGCCAAAGAGCGTTGAGGCGGCGAATACAAACGTGGCTTGCTGAAGCAGCAAAAACGAGCCAGGCACGCCTAGCCCGCGCAGCACATAATACATGGCGATGCACTCGCCAAACCACGATACAACACTAATAATGGTAGAAACCAGCAGAATGCGCCACGAGAGCAATTCTTTCATGCTCAGGTAGGCGGTGAGCAAGCGCGGCGCAATGCGTGCGCCCATCGGCAGGCGCGCCACCACGGCCAGCACGCGATCGACCAGGGCGCGCGATTGGGCAATCAGCAGCCCTATCGCTGTCGCCACGAGCAGCACATAGAACAGTGGCCGCGCGGGCGCGTATAGCGTTAGCCCAAACCCCATCAGGAGCAGCATTGCCAGGCCGTCGGTCACGCGCTCGGCCAGCACAATTGGCGCCGAGGCGCTAATGGATGTGCCATTGAGCCGCTTGAGCAGGTACGATTTCAGCACCTCGCCCACTTTCCCCGGCGTGACGGCCATGACCATGCCACTGGTAAACAGCAATGCGCTATCGGTATAGCTGACGCCCTGGCCCATGCGCATGCGGCGTAGGTAATAATCCCACTTCAGCCAGCGCAGCACGTAATTCAGCACGGTAAAGCCGAGTATTGCGGGTAGCGCCGACCAGCGAAAGGTGCTGAAGCTCTGGCCGACTTGCCCAATATCGCTGAGCAAGCCAAGCACAACCACTACGGCCAGGCCAAGCAGCGCTGAAACAATAATTTTGCCACGAAGTTGCGCGAGCACGACTACCGACCATCCACTGCCACGCACCGGCCACCAATGATCGGCGCTATGACCAATCGTTGATGGCCGGTGGGTGGGGTTTCAACTAATCTTGGTGTTGTACCAGTTCGACCAGCACGCCCTGGCAGCTCTTGGGGTGCAAAAATGCAACCAGTGTGTTGTGCAAGCCGGGACGCGGCGTCTCATCAATCAGCTGGATGCCCTGCGCCTGGGCTTCGGCCAGCGCCGCCACAATATTCTCGACACGATACGCGACATGGTGCATCCCTGGCCCCCGCTCGCGCAAATATTTGGCAAACGATGCCTCATCCGAGGTTGGCGCGATCAGCTCAAGCAGCATACCGCCAACATGCGTAGCCGCGACAGCCATATGCCGCTCGGGCATCGCAATATGCTCCCACTCGGTTACGCCAAACGCTGTGGAATAGAAGCCAACTGCCTCGTCGATGTTGCGCACCGCAAACCCGATATGGTCAACATTTGTGAACAGCATAATGTTCCTCCTGGTAATGCCGAATATGCTGGCCTTACTGTAGCATCAGCCAAGGCGGGCGCAGTGTACCATTCGCAACCGAAAGCGTCAATTGCGCGACCTACACAGCAGAGCATTGGGCGTTTGGTCGTGTGTGAAGAAATTGGCCTGACCGCTAGGCATCGAAACTAATCATCCTATCGCAGGTACTATCTATAAAACATCTTCTTCTATGGTACTATTCTAAAAAGCACTGATTTTCGTTAATAAGGGTTGATTTGCTATGCAACCTTCACGAATTACTCAGGGGCGGGTGAACTGGCAACGTCTCCTGCGCCGGGTTCTGCCGCTAGAGGTGCTGATTTTTGGTGGAGTAGGCGCGCTGTGCTGGCTGTTTGGCTGGCGCTCACTCTACGATTATGGTAGCGCCCTACTCTTAGCAGGCGTCATTATCTTTGGGTTCGGTTCTTTCGGTGGCGTGGGCGGGCGACGAATGCCATCGCACCCCCACAGAGTGCGCCAAGGGCTAGTGCTTATGGCGTGGGCAGCGATTATTACCCTGCCGCCGATAATTGTTGGGATTATGCTGCAAATTGCGAATGCGCCCTAACCCTGGCTTAACGCTCGCCAGGGTTAAACGCCTGACGTAAACCATCGCCGAGAAACGAAAATGCCAGCACAATGATTGCCAGCGTCACAGCTGGGGCCAACACCAGTAAGGCGTTCTGCGAAAGCTGCGGCGTGGCCTCCACAATCATTTTACCAATGCTGGTAGCTGGTGATTGAATACCAAGCCCCAGCAGGCTAAGCGTCGCTTCACCGACCACGGCATTTACCACATCGAGCGTGGCCGCAGTGATGACCAGACCGGCCACATTCGGCAGAATATGGTGCCAGAGGATGCCTCGCTCGCGCTGACCCAACGCCCGCGCCGCCAGCACAAAATCGCGCTCACGCAGGCTGAGCGTTTGCCCCCGCACATAGCGCGCCATCAGCGGCCAGCCCACCAGGCTCAGCGAGGCAGCCACCAGTACCAGCCGGGCAGTGCTGCCATAGTGCTCGGTAACCCATTGGCCGAACACCGCGCCCACCAGAATGGCAAGCAGCAAACCGGGGAAGGCAAACACCATATCGGCCAGACGCGCAATCACCGTATCGACCCAGCCGCCGAAGTAGCCTGCCAGCAGTCCGAGCAGCCCGCCCACCAGAATATTAATCACCTCGACCACCGCCGCCACCAGTAGCGACACTCGTAGGCCAGCCAGCAGCCGCGCCAACGTATCGTGGCCCAGCCTGTCGGTGCCGAGCGGGTGCGCAAGCGAGGGCGCGGCATTGATGCTGCGGAAATCGGCGCGCGTCGGGTCGATCGGGTAGAGCAGTGGCCCGAAGAGCGCTGCCACGAGCAGCAGCACTACCACCATCAGGCTCACAACCCCAACCCGGCTACGTAGCAGTCGCTGCCAGAAGCTCGCCGGTGCGCGCAATGTATCTGGGGCCTGAAGCTCATCTGCAAGCCCGCACACAGCGGAAGGAGCGGTTTGTTCGGGTTGCACGTTCACAGGTTACGATTATTTTCTAGTACAACTGCACTCAGTCGATCAGCTGGATGCGCGGATCGAACACGTGGTAGAGAAGGTCGCTCACCAGATTCATCAGCACCACGGCGATGCCGAGAATAATGGTTGTGCCCTGAATCACCGGGTAATCGCGCCGCCCCACGGCTTCAACCGCAATACGACCCATGCCGGGAATGTTGAACAACACCTCGACCACAAACGCGCCAGTGACAAGAAACGCCGCCGCCGGGCCAATGAACGTAATCAGCGGCAGCAGGGCATTGCGCAGGACATGGCGATTGACCACCACCCAGTAGCGCAGCCCCTTCGCGCGCGCGGTACGCACATAATCTTCGCGCAGCACCTCTAGCATTGCCGAGCGGGTGAGCTGAATGACATAGCCAATATTTGCTGCGGCCAGCACCAGCACCGGCAGCACCAGGTGCTCGGGCCGCCCCCAGCCCGCCTGGGGCAGGCTCGGTAGCCCCGCACGGTACGCCGCCAGATTAATCGCCCAGAGCACCGGGATGAGTACAAAGCTCGGGATGGCATACAGCGCCAGTGCCACACTAACAATGCCCCGATCGGCCAGGCTGTGCTGCCGCAGCGCCGCCAGCATACCGAATGGGATGCCTAGTAACAAGCTCAGTGCCAGCGCCAGCCCGCCAACCGTGAGCGAAATACCCACGCCTTGGGCAATCAACTGGCGCACAGGCCGGCCTTCGTACTGAAACGACAGCCCAAAATCGCCGCGCAGCAGGCCAAGGGCGTAGTTGCCATACTGCACCAGCAGCGGCTGATCAAGGCCATACAGATGCTGCAACCGCGCATAGGTTGCCGGGTCGCGGCGTGGCCCCATCAGTACTAATATCGGGTCGCCCGGTGCCAGGTGCCCGATCATAAAGGTCAGGAATGTCAGGCTGAACAGCACAAACACCAGGCTGACACCACGGCGGGCGAGAAAACGCAGCATAGTAATACAACGCCGTGCAACATAGGTAGTGCGTAGTGGCATAACCACTACGCACTACTTACGATACACAATGCCCTACTTTAGCTTCAACTTCGACCAATCGGGCACGATTAAGCCCTGCGGGGTAAGCACGATGCCCTCAACGCGCGGGCGCACCAGGATATTCAGCTTCGGATAGAACAGCGGAATCCAGGCGACCTTGTCGATGGCGATTTGCTCGGCCTGGTTATAGAGCTGAAGTCGCCGCTCGATCTGGGTGCGGTCGCCCAGGGTATCGGCCTCTTCCACCAGCTGGTCGAACTGCGCATCGGAGAAATGGCCGTTGTTGTTCGGGTTGCCGGTGTGCAGCAGCAGCGACAGGAAATTCTGCGGGTCGGGGTAATCGGCACCCCAGACGCTATAGTAGAACTGCAGGCCCTCGGTTGGCGTATAGTAGGTCGTATCGAGATTCTTGCTAAATGTCGCCAGCTCGAACGATTGCAGCTTCACTTTTACGCCCAGGTTTTGCTCCCACATGCTCTGGAGCGCCTGCACCACGGTCTCGTTATCGCCCTCCTGGCCGTAAGCCAGCGTAATTTCGGGCAGGCCCTGGGCATCGGTAAACCCGGCCTTCGTCAGCGCATCTTTGGCGGCGGCTGGGTCGTAGGCCAGCGGTTTAATTGGCAGCTGCGTGCCGACTAAGCCGGTTGGCAAAATCCGGTCGGCGGCCACCACCCCGCCCGCCAGCACTTGGTTGGCGAGGGTCGGTTTATCGACCGCCAACGCGAAGGCGCGCCGCACATCGACATTATTGAACGGCGGCTTTTCGACATTGAAGCCAATATAGCGGGTGGTGAGCTGCGCCGCCGATTTGAAATCGGGCTGGCCCTGGACATCGGGGATGTGCGCCGCTGGCACCGGGTTTTGCCCGCTGCCCTCAATATCCAGCTCGCCGGTCTGGTACAGCTGGTAGGCGGTTTCGCTATCCTTGGTGAAGGGCATTAAGATCTTCGGGATGCCGGGCTGGCCCTGCCAGTAATTCGGGTTAGTCTCTAGCAGGATGGATTGCCCGCGCTTCCATTCTTTTACTTTGTAGGGGCCAGTGCCGTAAGCACTTTCCTGCCAGTTCGCGCCGCCCTCAACCAGCTTCTGCGGCACCACAAAGGTATCGGCGTAGGTGAGCAGCGCCAGGAAATAAGCAATTGGCGCATCGAGCGTCACTTCCAGCGTTTTGTCGTCAATTGCTTTTACGCCGCTGGCAGTTTTGGCTTTGCCATCAACCACATCCTGCGCGCCAACAATATGGCCGAAATGCGACGAAGCGGCGAACGCGCCCACCTCGGGCGAGAGCGCGCGATTAATCGAATACACAAAATCGTTGGCGGTTACTGCTGAGCCATCGCCAAACTTCAGGCCATCGCGGATGGTAAAGGTATACACTTTACCGTCGTCGCTTACCTTCCACCCTGAAGCTCCGTCAGGCTGTACTTCCAGGTTCGCATCCAGCCGCACCAGGCCAGAGAAGATCAGGGTAATCACTGTGTTGTTTGGCGCATCACCGGGCTTCGCCGGGTCGAGCGAGGTCAGGTCGCTCAGGCCCTCAACCGGCCAGCGCAGTGTGTCGGCGGGGGCTGCGCCAGTGGCAGGGGCTGCGGTAGTGGGCACAGCGGCGGTCGTTGCGGCTACCTCCGCTGTTGGTTGAGCGTTTGGGGCCGAAGTTGGCTGCTGGGCGGCTGGTTGGCCGCAAGCTGCCAGCACAGTTACCAGCACAATAATTGTACTGATAGTAGAAAGAAGGCGTGCGCGCATAGACACCCTTTCTGCGATCTTCGTCGCATATGGTATTGAATATGGTGCTGAAGTGCGCTGGGAGTGTAGGCCACAAGCATGCCCTTGTCAAGCCACGATCACTCATTCTTTTGAATGATTTACAGCGCAGGCAGGTGCCACACACCACGAATATTGTAGCGCGCATGGTACAATACGCTCTCATTATCACACCCGCATTGGAAGAAAGCTGCATATGTATGCCCGCAGAGCTTCGAATTTTCCCCGTGCTTGGGATCGGTGAAGTACACCCCGGCGATGATATAGCAGCGCTGGTACTGGCGGCGCTGACGCAAATGGGCGAAACCCTCGCCGAGCGCGATATTGTGGTGGTAACCCAGAAAATTGTTTCCAAAGCCGAACACCGCATCATCGATCCATCGACGATCGAGCCTTCGCACATGGCGCGAATGGCGGCGGCGCAAGGCCATAAGGATGCCGCCTACTACGAGGTGGTGCTGCGCGAAAGCCGCCGGATTGTGAAGATGGATCGCGGCGTGCTGGTGACCGAAACGCACCATGGGCTGATCTGCGCCAACGCGGGCGTGGACGAATCCAATGTCGCGGGGGGCAGCACCGTCACCTTGCTGCCGATAGACCCCGATGCCTCGGCGAGCACGCTGCGGGCGGCGCTGCACGAGCGCGCCGGGGTGGATGTCGCAGTGATTATTTCCGACACGTTTGGGCGGGCGTGGCGCGAGGGCCAGGTGAACGTTGCGATCGGCGTGGCGGGCATTGCGCCGCTAGCCGATTATGCCAACCAGCCCGATGCCTACGGCTATGTGATGCATGCGAGCAATATCGCCATCGCCGATGAGCTCGCCTCGGCAGCCGAGCTAGTGATGGGCAAGGTGGATGCGGTGCCGGTTGCGATCGTGCGTGGCTACCCGTATGTGGCTGCGGCGGCCAGCGCTAGCCAGCTCATCCGCGCGCCCGAGAAGGATTTGTTCCGATGATGCCCGCCGATCGTCACCCGACAAACGCGCTGCCTTCCTCACGTGCTGCGCTCAACCTCAGCGCTATTATTCGCGGGCGGCGCTCGGTGCGCGCCTACCAGGATCGGCCCGTACCCCGTGAGCTGCTTGAGCAGGTGCTTGAAGCCGCAGGCTGGGCACCCTCGCCGCATGGCCGCCAGCCCTGGCGCTTTGCCGTGCTCACGCAGCCTGCGCCCAAGCTGCGCCTGGCCGAAGCCATGGGTGATGAATGGCGTCGCCAGCTGGCGATGGACGGGCAAGACGCCGCAATAATCGAGCTGCGGCGGCGCAAATCGCACGAACGCATTCTGCGCGCACCGGCGATCATCATTCCCTGCCTGTACCTGGCCGACCTGGATCGCTACCCGGATGCCGACCGTAACGCCGCCGAAAAGACTATGGCCGTGCAAAGCCTGGGCTGCGCTGTGCAGAACATGCTGCTCATGGCCTATGGCCTGGGACTCGATGGCGGCTGGATGTGCGCGCCACTGTTCTGCCCGGAGACCGTTGCGCAGGCGCTTGAGCTGCACCCGGCGCTGACGCCGCACGCGCTCATTACCCTGGGCTACGCCGCCGCCGACCCGGTGCGCCGCCCGCGCCGCCCATTGGCTGAGCTGGTTGTGCGCTTCGATTAGCACGCTGGTTCACTGATACACGACACTACCACACAAAGGAATTCGTATGTCACAACGCGAAGCGCTCGAATTTGGCCCGATCCGCAACGACGAGATTGCGCCAGTGAGCGAACTGATTGAGCAGGCACTTACCTTTACACCTGGCACCATCGCTCCCTGGCTCGAAGCAATTGGGCACGAACACATGCGCGTGGTGCGGCGCGCCGGGCGGCCCGTGGCAGGTATGAGCGTCATTCAGCTGGGCCATTACTTTGGTGGTCGCAGCGTGCCTGCTGGTGGCATCACTGCCGTGGGCGTCGCCCCCGATCAACGCGGCAGCGGCGTGGGGCTGTTTATGCTGCAACAATCGCTGCTCGACTTGCAGCGCGCTGGCCTGCCGCTGGCAACGCTCTATCCAGCCACCACCACGTTTTATCGTCGCGTTGGCTTCGAGCGCGCTGCCTACCGTATCATCTATGAAGTGCCCCTCGGCGCGATTGGCGTGCGCGATTATACACTTGATGCAAACCGGGCCACACCTGCAGAATACCCGCTGATTAAGCAACTGTATGCTCAGCAAGCCGCGCAATCGCCTGCCTTCATGGATCGGCCAGATTTCTATTGGGACAACGTGCTTGAACCAAAAGAGAAGCGCTCGTACCACTTTATTGTGCATCGCAACGGCATGCCTGAAGGCTATGTCATTTTCAGGCACGCCACCAGTGGCGAACCTCTGCAGGTGCGCGATTGGGTTGCGCTCACCGCTGACGCAGGCCGACGCATCCTGACGCTGCTCGGCGATCATCGTAGCATCATCGAGCTGATGCACCTGCCCGGAAACGCCAACGATCGGCTGCTCTTTCTCATGCCGGAACAGAAATATAAGGCACACTGGTCGCTCGACCTGATGCTGCGCATACTCGATGTTACCCACGCGCTCGAAGCGCGCGGCTACCCGCCCGGCGTACATACCGAGCTGCATCTCGCGGTGCAGGACGATCTGCTGGCGAATAATCAGGGGAATTTCGTGCTGCGCGTAGCCGATGGGCGCGGGCATGTACAGCCAGGCGGCAATGGCACATTACCCATCCACATCCGTGGGCTTGCGGCTCTGTACGCTGGCTACCTCACGCCGTCTGCGCTCCAGGCCGCCGGGTTACTCGCTGGCCCGCCCGAGGCGATTGCCGCCGCCAGTATGGCATTCGCTGGCCCGCTGCCATGGCTGCCCGATATGTTCTAGCGACGACCGAGTCATGCAACACCGAGGTACAGAGGTTTTAATCATGATGTTTATTTGCCTTTTGCGGCATGCGGCTTAGAGGAGTTATTGATGATTGTGACGCTTGCGGGCGGTGTTGGTGCGGCCCGCTTCCTCGAAGGGGTGGTACAGGTCGTTCCGCCAGAAACTATTACTGTTATTGTGAACACGGGCGACGATATTACGCTGCATGGCCTGTATATCTCGCCCGATGTTGATATTGTGACCTACACCCTGGCCGGGATCGTTGAGCCGGTGAATGGCTGGGGCATTGCTGGCGATAGCACCAACACGCTGGGAATGCTCAAACAGCTGGGGGCCGATACGTGGTTTCTGCTGGGCGACCGCGACCTGGCGGTGCATATTCGCCGCACCGAGCTGATGCGCGCCGGGCACACGCTTGCCGAAATCGCCGACGACTTCAGGCGCGCGCTGGGGGTTGCCAGCCAGGTGCTACCGATGTGTAACGAGCCAGTCAGCACACATATTGAAACCGACGCCGGGCTGATGCACTTCGAGCATTTTCTAGTGCAGCGCCATGCCCAGGACAGAGTGCTGGGGGTGCAGTTTGTTGGGGCCGAAGCGGCCCGCCCAACGCCGGGCGTACTTGAAGCTATTCGCGATGCTGAGGCAATTTTGATTGCACCGAGCAACCCGATTGTCAGCGTTGGCACTATTCTGGCAGTGCCAGGGGTGCAGGCCGCTATCGCCGCAACGCCTGCGCCGGTCGTTGCGGTAAGCCCAATCGTGGGCGGCGCGGCAATTAAAGGGCCAGCCGCGCCAATGCTCACCGCGCTGGGCTACGAGGTATCCGCCTATGGTGTGGCGCGCTGCTATGCCGGGCTAATCGACGCCATGGTAATCGACACCGTCGACGCCGACCTGGCGGATGGTATTCGTGCATTAGGCATCGAGGTCGTCATCACAAACACAATCATGCGCGGCCTGGCAGAAAAGCGTGCGCTCGCGCAAGCCGCTCTCGATGCCGCACATCAGGTGGTCACGAAATAACTGCATCCGCGCTCAGGCTACATATATTCAGGTACTATGCTCGCTGCGATTGTCCCGGTGAAGGCACTTGCCATTGCCAAGAGCCGGTTAGCGAATATTCTGAGCCAGGCCGAGCGTCGACTGCTGGTGCAGACGATGTTGGCCGATGTGCTACACGCGCTGGTTGCCACACCCGCGATCGCGCGGATTGGCGTCATTAGCGCCGACGCAGATGTGCTGGAGCAGGCGCGCCGCGCTGGTGCAGACATGCTTGCCGACCAGCATGCCGAGCTGAATGCAGCGCTAACCCAGGCGGCGCGCCATTACGCTGCCAGTGGCGCGCGCGGGGTACTAGTATTACCCGCCGACCTGCCACTGGTGACACCAGCGGCGCTGGCACAAGTGATTACCACAACCGGGGCATATGGCGCCGCGATTGCCCCCGCGCGCGATGGCGGCACCAATGCGCTGCTGGTGCAACCACCACTGGCGCTACCATTTCGGTTTGGCCCTGGCAGCCTGGCGCAGCATCGCGCCGCCGCCCAGGCCCAGCACCTGCCGCTGCGCGAGGTACATCACGCGGGTTTAGCCCTCGATGTGGATTGGCCCGATGATTTGCTGCTGCTGGCCGAGCGCGCTGGTACCACCGCGACACAGCAATTATTGCGTGAGCTGTGTGTCAGCGAACGCGTGATGTGCGTGTAATATCACATGTGGAAAGGAAGCGCCTATGCGTCTTCGTGCTACAGTTTGCCAGCTGCGCAACACTCCCGCGGACTTTGCCGCCGACTGGGAGACGCTTGTCGAACACGTGCAATCCCAACGCAGCGAGCTCGTGGTACTGCCCGAATTAGCCTTTGCGCCCTGGTTCGCCGTTGAGCAACCGTTCAAGCAAGCCACCTGGGAGGCAGCGGTTGCTGCCCACAATTTTGGGATGCAGCAACTCAGCGATTTGGCACCAGCCATTGTACTGGGCACGCGCCCGGTCAACACAGCCGGCGGCGCGCGCCGTAACCAGGGCTTTGTATGGGATGCCGAGCAGGGGTACCGCGCCGTTCACGAAAAATATTACCTGCCCGATGAACCCGGATTCTGGGAGGCATCGTGGTATGGGCGGGGCGATGGCACGTTCGCACCGTTTGAATGTGGCGTGGCACGCGCGGGTATGCAGATCTGTACCGAGCTATGGTTTATGCAGCATGCCCGCGCCTATGGCCAGGCGGGCGTACACCTGCTGGCCGTGCCACGCGCAACCCCAGGCACCAGCCTGGACAAGTGGCTGACCGCTGGGCGTGTCGCAGCCATGATTTCGGGCGCATTCGTGCTTTCCTCAAACCCACTCAGCCGCCCGACGGCCCTCGCTGATCTCGGCGGGCAGGGCTGGATTATCGACCCCGACGGCAATGTGCTGGCGCTGACCTCGGAAGAGCAACCGATCATCACCTGCACTCTCGACCTGGCCCAGGCCGAGCAGGCCAAACAAACCTACCCGCGCTATGTACGCGAGAAATAAGGAGAAACGACTATGGCAATGATTGGGTACGCCGCCGCGCTTGAGCAGTTTCATCCCACTGAGCTCCTGGAATACAGCCAGCTCGCCGAGCAGCACGGCTTTGGCGGCATCATGGCCGCCGATCACTTCCAGCCCTGGGTACCGCAGCAGGGCCATAACGGCTATGTGTGGAGCTGGATGGCGGCGCTCGGGGCCACTACCAAAACTGTTACATTTGGCCCTGGCGTAAACTGCCCCTCGTTCCGCTACCACCCGGCGATTATCGCGCAGGCCGCCGCCACGCAGGCCGCAATGACACCGGGCCGCTTCTGGCTGGGCCTGGGCAGCGGCGAGGCACTGAACGAGCATGTGGTTGGCGGCGTGTGGCCCGAGCCACATATTCGCCTGAAAATGATGCAAGAGGCGATCGACATCATCAAGAAGCTGTTCACTGGAAAAGTTGCCAAACACGACGACGGCAAATACTTCACCATGGAGCGTGTGCGCCTGTGGACATTGCCGCCCGAGCCGTGCCCAATTTTTGTGGCTACCGCTGGCCCAATTACCGCGAAGTGGACGGGTGAGAACTGTGATGGCATTATTACGCCCGGCGCCAGCCTGGAAAAGCTCAAGAGCCTGCTCGATGCGTTCGAGAAGGGCGCGCGGGCCGCAGGCAAAGACCCGGCGCGCATGCCCAAGCTGCTGCAGCTGCATCTTTCGTGGGCCGAAACGCAGGAAGAAGCGACCCAGAACGCAATGACCGAGTGGCCCAATGGCGGCATGCCTTTCCCCAAGCAGGACATCCGCTCGCCCGAGGATTTCGCCGAGATTGCCAAGCTGGTACGCCCGGAGAATTTCAAGAACCGCATCCTGATTTCGCCCGATCTCGATGAGCATCGCGAATACATCCAGCGCTTCATTGGCCTGGGCTTCGACGAGATTCATATCCATAATGTTGGCCGTAACCAGGCGCAATTTATTAAGGCATTTGGCGAGTATGTCATTCCCGGCCTGAAGTAAGGATTAAAAGCATATGGCATCGAACCAGCTCAGCGACCGTGCGCGCGCGTTTATCAGCCAGCCACGCTTCGGCGTGCTCGCCACAATCAACCCCGATGGGACACCCCAGCTGACAACAATGTGGTACGAGCTACAGGGCGACCAGATTATGATGAATACCAAAGCCGGGCGGCTGAAAGACCAGAACCTGCGACGCGATACCCGCGTCGCACTGTGTATTGAAGATGGCTACCAATATGTGTCGCTCAGTGGCACAGTAGAGATGGTTGACGACCAAGAAATCGCGCAGGCCGACATTACCAGGTTGGCCCACCGCTATCATCCGCCCGAAAAGGCCGAGCAACTGGCCCGCAACCAGTTTTCGAAGGAGCAGCGCATTACCTTGCGTATGACGATCGCGCGCGTGAGTGAGCACTGGTAGAAATACCCATGGTACAATGCCTGGGCAATGAGCTACGACCAAGCATCAACCGAGCTTACCCGCGCTGCCCGCGTGGCCCTGCAACAGCGCCGCTACCCCGAGGCCTTACTCGCGCGCCTCGATACCCTCAGTGAAGCTGACCTGCAAGGCCAGCCCTGGGTTGCACTGTTGCAAGGCCGCCGCCTCTGTCGGCTGCACAGCCGCTTTGCC
>JAFEAS010000037.1:0-4790 GCA_018266315.1 Chloroflexi bacterium SZAS-1
TGGAAAACTTTCGCTCACACCATTGACGCATTAACCTCGCAGATGCTGGTATATAACTTGCAGGCCAACGCATATGATGTTGTGAAACATGATGCTGGGGCTATATACGCATAATCTGTTATGTCAAACACCACCTCGAAAACTGGTGCCGATACCCCTGCTCGCTCAGTTGGGAAGGGGCTTACGCATATCATACCGCCATTGCTGATGCTTGGTGCGCTGCCACTGCTGTGGTACGCTATAACTCGACTGATGGCGCTCCTGTACTACCCTTACCCCCACGATGGTTTGGAAGGCACGCTACTCCACGAAGCCCGCCTGCTCCAGGCCGGGCAACCCCTGTATCAGCCGCTCCAACGCTTCTGGTTTGTGTCAGCCCCTTACCCACCCGTGCACCCGCTGGTGCTGAGCCTGGCCGATCATATTCCCGGGCCGCATCTCTTCTGGGGTGGACGGCTGGTATCGCTGGTAGCTACCCTTAGTATTGTGCTGCTCATCATCGTAGTCTGTCGGCGGGTGGGGGCAACGTGGCTGGGGGCAGCGCTGGGGGCAACCATCTTCATTAGCGCGCCATCGGTGCTGTTGTGGGGCACGCGCATTAAGCCCGACATGCTTGCGCTACTGTGTACTGCCCTGGGGTTAGCCTTTGCAACTGGCTACATAGCCCGCCCTGAGGCGTATGCTCGGCGACCGCTTCCCGGGTTGCTGCCTGCATTATGCTTCGCGCTGGCATTTTTCACTAAACAAACGACAGTTGCTGCACCGTTGGCAACTGGCCTGGCGCTCATTATCGATGATGTACGCGGCTGGCGTAGCGCGCACAATGCGGGCTTTGCCTGGCGCTTGCCACTACGCTGGCGCACCTTGAGTTTTGGGCTGGGGTACGCCATATTCGTGTTTGGCGCCTGGGCCTTGCTCGATGTAATCACACAAGGCCAATTTACCGCCCATGTGTGGGGACTGCACCGTAGCGAATGGTGGACTGTACAGCTCTTGCTTAAGTTTGTTGGGTTGTTACAGCCCTACCTGCCGGGGATACTGTTGGCGGCGGTGGTGGTGGTGCTGGCACTGCGTGATCGCCGCGCGCTGGTGATAGCGTGCTATGCACTGGTCGTACCAATCTCGCTGCTTGGCTCGGGCGAAACCGGTGCCAACCATAACCATCTGCTAGAGTCGCTGCTGGCGATCAGCCTCGTTGTTGGGATTGTGGCCGGGTGGCTGCCAAACTGGCTGGCGCGTGGGCAATGGGTACCGAGCTTCATGGTAGTTGCGCTGCTGGCGGCCCAGATTGGTCTCGCGTACCGCCCGCCCGATTGGTTCGTTGGCGAGCTTGCGCCCGACGAGCCGCCCAAGCGATTTATTGACTACATCCAGAATACCCCTGGCGAAATTCTGGCTGACGACGTCAGTTTACTTGTAGCAGCTGGCCGCCCACTCCGCTATGATGACCCATCGACAATGGGGCCTGCCGCGCGTAGCGGAGTGTGGGATCAGAGTGGGCTGATTGAAGACATCGCAGCGCAACGTTTCAGTGCCATCCTTATTCAGGTAAATGTCGAGCGAACCCTCGATGACGCAACCGGGCGCTGGACGACCGAAGTGCTGATGGCGGTGCGCCAGCACTACAAGCTACTATATAAGGACACGATCAAAATCTATGTACCGCGTGAAGGCTAACGACGCGCTGGCGCCACCGAGCGCCGCATGAGCCAGGCATACGCCGCAGCCACGGCGGGCAGCAATAACCAGAAGTTGAGCAATCGGAAAATAACTGCAGCTGGCACGGCGGCAGGGCCAACCGCGAGGAACCCGAGCACTGCAGCCAGGATCGTTTCGATTGTGCCGCCGCCGCCGGGTAGCACATTAAACAGGCTCGTCACCAGCGCCGCGCCAAACGCTGCCAACACTACCGCAAACGACGTTTGCACCCCCAAGCTCAAGAGTATGAGCAACATCGCCAGACTATGGCCGCACAAGGCGGTGAGCTGAATAAGGATTAAGAGGCCCAGCATCATACGGTTGGCGATAATGAGCGCGCGGCCAGCGGTAATACGCGAGGCAATGTGTGCAGCCCACTGATCATCGTGAGGCCGCCGCCAGAACACCGCCACTAGCCGCTGGACAGCGCGGAGGCCATGCGCCAACAGTTCGGCGCGCCCGGTAACAACCAGCACCACGCCAACCAATGCGGCAATGATGCTCAAGCCAATCAGTAATGGCGTGACAAACGCCGTGCCCGAAACATCGGTGGTAAACGCATAGTAGAGCAAGTAGGCAAGGCTGAAGAGCGCGACCAGCACCATTGCCATCGAGTAGCTCATCAGCTCAAACGTTGCGACCAGCGCGGTTTGCTCGTTTGAAACCCCACGCCGCCGGAAAGTGCTTACCAAAAAAGCGTAGCTCGCAACCCCGCCGGCGGGCATCGACTGGCTGAGCATAATCGCGACCAGGGCGGTCATCCAGGCACGAAAGGTGCCGATATGGTACCCTTGCTTGCGCAGCGCCACCCGAAAAACCTGGCCGCTCACCATATAGCTCAGGAGGATGATCACCTGCGCTGCAAGAAGCCACTTTGGCTGTGCATCAAGCGCTAAGGCCATCGCATCAAGCAGCCAGGCACGTTTGAGAATCACCAGCACCACAATGCCAGCGCTCATCAGAATGCCAAGCCAAAGCCGCCAACTCAGACGGCGCGTTGGGGGGGGGGAAGGAGCCAGTGGTTGGTTCATACAGATGAGACGCTCGCTTCTCGTATAAATGCTGCATGTGATTGTGGCCTGGCAATCATGCGCGCCTGGCGTAGCTCGGCAAGGATATGAGCAGCAACCATGGCAGCAGCAGCGGGCTGGCCCGCCATACGTGCGGCTTCGGCCATTACCGTGTGGCGCTGCCGATCGCCTAGCAAAGCTACTGCATCGCGGGCTAGCTCAGTCGCATCGGCATAGCCTCGCCCGGCACCTGCACGCTCGATATGAGCTACATTCCACAGTTCCTGCCCCGGCACCGGCAGCGGCACAAACATCGGTACGCCACGTGCCAGCACCTCGCTCACGGTTAGCCCTCCGGCCTTCCCAATAACCAGATCGCTCGCAGCGATCAGCGGATCGAGGCTGGGCTGTGGGCCAAGCAGACGCACTGCCGCGCCAGCAGTACATTCAAGGTGGGCAAGCTCGCGGGCAAGCTCGCGGCTACGCCCCACGGTAATCACTAGTGTAGCCGGTAATCGGCGTCTGAGCAATGCATGCGCAATCGCCTCAACGCGTGCCGCAGGCATGCCGCTCCCAATCAAGGTCACAATTGGTTGCCAGGCTGGCAGGCCCAGCGCGCGCCGTGCCGCCAGTCGGTCGATGGGTTGAGCGAGGGCCGGGTCGATCGGAATACCCGTGACGCGCACGCGCGCGGCGGCGATACCAGCCGCAATCAGCTCGGCGCGCGCTGCTGGCGTAGGAACAAAATAGCGGTCTGCCCCGCCGACCGCCCAGAACGCATGCGCATGATAATCGGTGAGAACACAGGCAAGCGGCGGCAGATCATAGCCTTGTAAAGGCGCAAGTACCTCAAGCGGCAGAAAATGGGTACAGATAATCGCATCGGGTTGCGCACGCTCAATCAGCCCACACAGGTTGCGCATCCCAAGCGCCGTGTACTGGGTACGGCTAAAGGCGAACATACCATGCGGCGCAAACGCCCGATCGGTATACTGGTAAAACTTACTCCACACGCCTGGAATACGATCCGCCGTACTGAGGTACGAGCCGCGATAAAAACGCCGGAACCACGGGCGCGCATAATCGAGCGTATCTTCCACCTGCACAGCAACGCCCGGCAACTGCTCAAATGCACGCGCAATAGCGGCGGCGGCGCGTTGATGGCCCATGCCCACCGATGCATGCAGTAAAAGTATTCGTGCCATAGCGTTTTAACCCTTCGTAATGATACATCCAGCAATGTGCTGCGTATGTATATTGCAATTCGTAATCCAAGAAACTATGACAAAGATGAATCCTTTATGAATGCCTGATGAGTGCGAACTAAATCTGGGATTCTCGCGCTACCGTTGCGCGGCGCGTCATGCCGACACCATCGAGCGCCACGCGCAGCAGGCCAGACACCCCACGCTGGCGCGCCCACTGGTAGCTCACCTCAACATAGTTCCAGGTGCTCCAATAGCCGCCGCCCCAGCGTACTTGCCCCTGGCAGATTGCCCGATACAAATCGCTAGCGCTTGTACCTGCGAATTCGGTGTACGCCTGTCCAATGGTTGCTAGTGAGTGCGCATCGCTGCCACCAACTGCTGGCAGGCCCATTTCTTCGGCCAGGCGCTGCGCCAGGCGATTACAACCGCGTTGCGACCAGATCGCCCCGGCATTGAGCGCTTCAATGGCATCGAGCGGCCATGTGGTACAGCAACGTTCGCGCAGGCCGTGTGCCCCAAGCGACGGAACGCTGCGATCATATGGATGCGCCGCGACACACAGCCCACCCTGCTCATGCACCGCCGCAATCGTTTCGGCAGCCGGGCGACCTGGCGGTAGCTCGGTTTCAATGAACAACGCCAGCACATGACCTTCAATCGTACTTACTTCTTCGCCTACTACTACTTCGACGCCAAATTGGCGCGCAAGTTGCGCAGCAGCCCGCCCGCCCGCAATCGTATCGTGGTCAGTAATTGCGATAACACGGAGATCAGAGGCCGCAACATGGGCCAGAATAGCCGCAACATCGGCTGTTCCATCGCTATATGTCGAATGAATATGCAAATCGGCCTTGCTGTACAATGGCGCAATCAT
>JAFEAS010000037.1:4886-50496 GCA_018266315.1 Chloroflexi bacterium SZAS-1
ATAGCAGTATGCTGACGCAGCATTGCGCATAGGCTAGTAATAGATTGCGGGCAGGTAAACGCCAGGTTAAGTGTAGATAACCTGATGACAAGGTATCGTACATACCGCGGCGGTGCGGTTAGGGGAGGGGGCCTGGCTCGGCAAGCGCGAGAGCGGTGAGCTTATCGAGCGCAAATGCGCGCAGATCATGCCGCAAATAACAATACGCCTGGAGGAAGAGCGTATTATGCTGTTTAACGATTGCGATCGGACGAATCACCCGTTCAGTATGGTCAGGGAGCGAGCGCGAACGATAAACCACACGTAGCAACTGCCCCTCGTGCAATGCCAGCTCTATCAGCGGCGGTAGCGCGGGCACAGGCTCATCTGCATTGAAGCCACGGCTATAGCGCAATAGTGCGCCTAGAGAATGAATACCCAGCGACTCCAGGCGTACCAGCATATCGGCAAAAACAACCTGTAATGCCAGAACATCATCCATCGCCCGGTGCGACGGCGGCTCGGCACCGAGGTTTAGGGCCAGCGCCCGCAGGCTATGCGAAGCGCGGCGTGGGAACAGGCGGCGTGCCAGCACCAGCGTATCGATCACGGGCAGCTCAAACGGGGGCAACTGCGCCCGCGCCAGCTCGGCGTGCAGAAATTCCATATCGAAGGGCGCATTATGCGCCACGAGCACCGAGCCAGCACAAAGCACCCGCAGCAGATCGGCCACCGCTGCAAACCGGGGCGCACCAGCCAGATCGGCGGGGCCAATATGATTTACATTGAATGCCTGCTCACTCAGCGCGCATTCAGGGTCGATCAGGCTTTCGTAGCGCAAATCGTCGTTGGTGCCGCGCAGGCGCAACAATGCAACCTCGCACACGCGGTCGCCACGATGCGGATACAAGCCAGTCGTTTCGAAATCGATTAAGACGAATGGGGTTTGTTGAAGTGAGAGTTCTAGCATGCGCGTGCGCCGTGCGTGGCCGATCGCCAAGTAGCAATTTGCCACGCACAGCGTGAAACCGCCAGGTACTTATTTCGCCACGGGTACTTGCTGCTTCACCGCATCATCGATTGTGAGCAGCGTGGCGCTCACCCAGCCAGTTACACCACGAATATTGGTGATTTTGTACCAGGCTGCGTCGGCAGTTCGTTCTAGCAGCGTCACTGTTTCCTTCGCATTGATCTGATCGAGCACCTTCCCGTTGATTGGGCGCTCGCGCACATTACCGCCATTGAACACGGTTGCCTTCAATTGGGTAGCGGCACCGGGCGCGGGTGTTGGTGCGCCAGCCGCAGGCGTTGGTGCGCTGGGCGCAGGCGCCTGGCCGGTAATTGGAACTTGCTGCTTCACCGCATCATCGACTGTGAGCAGCGTGGCGCTCACCCAGCCAGTGACGCTGCGTATATTGGTAATTTTGTACCATGTTCCGGCAGCATTTTTCTCTAATAAGGTCACTGTTTCGTTCGCATTGATTTGATCAAGCACTTTGCCATTCACTGGCTGGTCGCGCACATTACCACCATTGAATACCTTGGCGGTAAGCGCTGGCGTGGGGATTGCCGTGGGTTTAGCCGTAGGCACAGCCGTTGCCGCTGGTACCGATGTTGCTACTTTGGTTGGCACAGCCGTTGGCGCCGCCGCCGTCTGGTCGCGATAGAAATCGCTCACATAGATCGGCGGAATTGTCAGCTTGGCCGCATCGGAGTTCACCGGCTGATTGTTGGCCTGAGCAGTAAGCACTACTGTATGTTCCTGATCACGGCGTGGTTGGGGCGCGCTACTGGCACGCTCGATCACTACCCGCACTTGCCCGCCGCTCACCTGCGCCTGCGTCGATTGGGTGTTAGGCCAGGGGAAATCTTCGCCACCTTCCTTCATCGCCGCCGTTACCACTGTACCATCAGGCAGGTTGGTTTTGGCATCCACCACAATGCGCGCCGCCGATGCCAGGGTCGCCGATACATCGGTAATGGCGGGTGGTGGCGCTGGTAGCACATCGATGATAGGGGGCGGGGCCGCAAAGAATGCCTGCCATACGACAAAGGCCGCTATAATCAGCGCCAATGGCACCAGCGCAAGCAGCAGCTTGACGCCAATCGAGGCCTCGCTGAGGCGCTGGCCCAGCGTTTTCGGCTCTTCATAGGGCATCGAGGTGTAGTCTACGGGCGGCCCAAGTTCAGGCGGGGGGCGCACATCGCCCTGCGCCGCACGCCGCCGACGCAAGAGCACAGTGACTGCGATCAGCGCGAGTAGTATCAGCACTACTACGGCGATCACAATGGGATTCTGAAGTGCATCGAGCATTATTCAGGCTTTCCTTTCCGCTTGAGCGCAACAGTAGAATGAATGGTAGGCGCGCTCGATATACCGAACGTATCATATGACAACTTTGAGCAAGACGCAAGCATATTCACGCCGCACCGTAGAGATACATTGCGTCTCACATCTTTGAGGAGTGTAAATACACGAGCAAGTAGCACCCACACCATCCAGCAGCGCCATATAGGCACCATTGCCTGGCTCATCGCGCTCACCGGAAGCGGGTATGTTATAATACGGCGCGCAGACACACGCCAGGAGAACACGATGAAAGAGTGGTTTCGCCGCCAGCCTAAGCATTTTACGCCGGCCACGCGCGATAGCGGCCAGCAGATCCCCGATAATATGTGGGTGAAATGCTCTTCATGCGGCGAACTCAACTATGTCAAGCAGCTGAACGATAACCTTAAAGTGTGCAAATGTGGCTACCACATGCGCCTCACCGCGCGCGAGTGGTTGGGGCTGCTGGATGCCGATACATTCGTTGAAGAAGATGCCGAACTCGCCCCATCCGACCCGCTTGAGTTTGTTTCTACAAAAGATGTATATGTTCAGAAGCTGGCGGAAAATCAGGAGCGCACCGGGCTAAACGATGCGCTAGTCAGCGGCCACGGCACAATTCAGGGGAACCCACTCCACATCGCCGTATCGGAATTCACTTTCATTGGCGGCTCTATGGGCAGTGTCTATGGCGAGCGGCTAGCACGCGCCGCCGAGCGCGCCGCCGAGCTGCAGCATCCGCTCCTCACCATCACCGCCACCGGCGGCGCGCGCCAACACGAGGGTGTGTTATCGCTGATGCAAATGGCAAAAACCAACATGGCACTTACGCGCCTGGCTGCCATTGGGCAACCTCACTTCGCCCTGCTGGTTGACCCATGCTATGCTGGCGTGATGGCTTCATATGCGTCAGTAGCCGATGTCATCATTGCCGAGCCTGGTGCCCGAATAGGCTTTGCCGGTCAGCGTGTGATTGAGCAAACCATTCGGCAGAAGCTCCCGGCACACTTTCAAACCGCCGAGTTTATGGTTGAGCATGGCATGATCGATATGGTAGTGCCGCGCGCCGAGTTGCGGGCCACCCTTGCACGCCTGTTGCGGCTCTATGGTGGAACAGCCAGCAACGATGTCGTTGCCGATGACATCCCTGCAACACTGCAGGTGTAACACCGATATCTGAGCATCAGGCACCAGGAGCCACGCCATTTCGTTCTTGGTGTCCAATTCTGTAGTGATAGTATCATGACAGCATCTGCCCTTACCGCCTGGGACAAAGTTCAGCTGGCCCGCCACCCACACCGCCCACATACCCTCGATTATGTGCGCAGCTGTTGCGAAGACTTTACTGAGCTACATGGCGACCGCCGCTTTGGCGATGATGCCGCTATTGTGAGCGGTCTGGCGCGCTTCGATGGCCGCACCGTGATGATTGTTGGGCACCAGAAGGGCCGCGACGCCCGCGAGAACGTGAAGCGCAACTTTGGTATGCCGCGCCCCGAAGGCTACCGCAAGGCCCTGCGCCTCTTCCAGCATGCCGAAAAATTCGGCTTCCCGGTGCTGTGCTTTATCGATACCCCTGGCGCCGACCCTGGCATTCAATCGGAGGAGCGCGGCCAGGGGAATGCCATTGCCGAGAATATTCTAGTGATGGCGGGCTTGCGCGTGCCAATCGTTGCAATTGTTATTGGCGAGGGCGGCAGCGGCGGCGCACTGGCAATCGGTGTAGCTGACCGCCTGCTGATGCTTGAGCATTCGGTATATTCGGTAGCTTCGCCTGAAGGCACTGCCGCCATCCTCTGGCGCGATTCGGCCAAAGCCCCCGATGCGGCCCGCGCGATGAAGATCACCGCGCAGGATTTGCAGGCACTGGGCATTGCCGACGATATTATTGCAGAACCAGAGGGCGGCGCACATACCGATGCGGCAGTTGTGCTTGAGGCAGCCGGGCAAGCGCTACGCCAGCAGATGGCCACATTGTGCCAGCTCGATACCGAGACGCTGCTAGCACAGCGCTACAGCAAATACCGCAGGATTGGGCAGTTTCAGGAAGCACAGTTACACCTGCTCAACGGCACCGCCCCCGAGCCACCAGCCGTGCTGCCTTTTTAATCCCCTTTGTCGGCAAACTCCGCCGCAAGCAGCGTGGTAGCTCCTATCCTAACCCCGTACAGCTTCTAGCCAGCGTTTGCATCCCTCACGGGTAAACATACGTACTATATATTGTTTGGCCAGGGCGTGTATGAGCAAACACTTGGCTCATTTCTAGCTCCTATCGCCTGTCACTGCTATCATATTACTCTCATTCCGTTAAACATGTTCACGATACGTACTGCGCATTATGCACTACAAAGCCAAGCTCCGAGTGCCTGGTGCGTAATACTACTGGTAAAATTGCTGTTATTGGCAAAAACTCGCTCAGGTACAAGCACCCCCCAATAGGCTTGTATTCCATGCATGAAAATAACCTACGATAACGTTTATTTAGGTAAATCATAACGATGTGGGGCTTAGGCACAACACCGGCAAAAGTAGTACTGATGTACGGTAAAACCCTTGACGCTGACATCTAACGTTGTTATAATACATTTACCTGGCCGCCTAGGCCTCCCTCAAAACTGCTCCCTGAGCCCTAAAGCTGTATAGCAACGTCGTGATCAGACACACGCGCCCGAGCATACTTGCTCAATGACAACGGCGCACGCAATTCGGCATCGTTACAAACCATGTCTCGACACCGACTTATGCACCTTAGCAAGACCGCCTTGGAACCTTCATACTCAGCCATTATTGCGCTGCGCGTATGAAATGGGCGGTCGTTCGTGATTCAACGCCCCGGCAGATCTGCCGCCCGGCGGCGATTGGTCACAATCAGGAGGATCACAGATGACAACTCAGATTGGCACGTCACTTCTGCAACTTGTTAGCGAGATGCAGGATCGCAAAAAATTTCAGGAGCTCAACTGGACCGGCACATTCGGTGAATACCTGGATACGATTGCGCAAAACCCCGCTGTGGCGCGGAATGCGTTTCAGCGCATCTACGACATGA
The DNA here is from genome assembly GCA_018266315.1 of Chloroflexi bacterium SZAS-1. Taxonomy (GTDB): domain Bacteria; phylum Chloroflexota; class Chloroflexia; order Chloroflexales; family Roseiflexaceae; genus Kouleothrix. Next base: position 10,244 of record JAFEAS010000037.1, read on the forward strand.
TTATGTCTTACGGAACTGAAGAGTTTATCGACGCAAAGAAGCGGCTGATTCGCTATAAGTTTTTTAGCGATATGTCCTTTGATCAGAACGATGCAATCTTCGGCCTCGAAATTCCGCTGATGCGATTGGTAAACTTCTTCAAGGCCGCCGCGCAGGGCTATGGCACCGAGAAGCGCGTGCTGTTGCTGCACGGCCCGGTCGGTTCCTCAAAATCGACGATTGTACGCCGCCTGAAGAAGGGGCTTGAGCATTACTCGCGTACCGATGCTGGCGCGCTCTACACCTTCGATTGGTATCTGGGTGAGGACGAAAACTTCGACCCAGCCCAGCTGAAGGAAGCCGATTGGCAAGCCTGCCCAATGCACGAAGACCCGCTGCACCTCATTCCACCCGAGCTACGCGAACGATTTGTAGCTGAATTTAACAGTGGGCGGCCCGAAAACGAGCGCATTCGGATCGTTGGCGAGCTATGCCCTTCGTGCCGCTACAACTTCCGCGAGCAAATGCTGCGCTACGGCGGCGATTGGTCGAAGGTTATTCGCCACATCCGGGTGCGCCGCCTGGTCTTTTCCGAGCAAGATCGGATTGGTATCGGCACCTTCCAGCCCAAGGACGAGAAGAACCAGGACTCGACTGAGCTTACCGGCGATATCAACTACCGCAAGATCGCGATTTACGGCTCGGATAGTGACCCGCGCGCGTTTAACTTCGATGGCGAGTTCAACATTGCCAATCGCGGCGTGATTGAGTTCATCGAAATGCTCAAGCTCGATGTCGCCTTCCTCTACGATCTGCTGGGCGCGAGCCAGGAGCACAAGATCAAATCCAAGAAGTTCGCGCAAACCGATATTGACGAGGTTATCATCGGGCACACCAACGAGCCGGAGTACCGCCGCCTGGAAAACAACGAGTTTATGGAGGCACTCAAGGATCGCACGGTGCGCATCGACATTCCCTACATCACGCGCCTGCGCGACGAGATCAAAATCTACGAGCGCGACTTCAACCGCCGCAACGTGCGGGTACACATTGCCCCGCACACGCTGGAGGTAGCCGCCATGTGGGCGGTGCTGACGCGCCTGGAAGAGCCGAAAAAGCCCAACCTCACGCTGCTGCAAAAGCTCAAGCTCTATAACGGTAAAACCCTGCCAGGCTTCACCGAAGACAACATCAAAGAGCTGCGCAAAGAAACCCAGCGCGAAGGTATGGAAGGCATCAGCCCGCGCTATATTCAAGACAAGATCTCGAATGCGCTGGTCAACTTCCAGGAAGACGGCTACATCAACCCATTTATGGTGCTCAACGAGCTGGAAGGCGGCTTGAAGAACCACGCCTTAATCAGCGCCGAGGAAGACCGCAAGCGCTATAAAGACCTGCTCTCGGTGGTGAAGGAAGAATATACCGAGATTGTGAAAAACGAAGTGCAGCGCGCCATTAGCGCCGACGAAGAGGCCATTAAGCGCCTGTGTGGCAACTATATCGATAATATCAAGGCCTATACACAGCGCGAGCGGGTGCGCAACAAGTTCACCGGCCAGATGGAAGAGCCCGACGAGCGACTCATGCGCTCGATCGAGGAGAAGATCGACATTCCCGAAAGCCGCAAAGATGATTTCCGACGCGAGATCATGAACTACATCGGCGCACTGGCGATCGAGGGCCGTACCTTCGATTATAAAACAAACGAGCGGCTGCATAAAGCGCTTGAGCTCAAGCTGTTCGAAGATCAGAAGGACTCAATCAAGCTGACCTCACTGGTCTCGCGGGTGATTGACAAGGATACCCAGGAGAAGATCGACGTGGTGAAAGCGCGCCTGATCCGCGATTTCGGCTATAACGAGCAGAGCGCCACCGACGTGCTGAACTACGTGGCTAGCATCTTCGCGCGCGGCGATACCAAGAACTAAGCGATTTACGATTGTGGATTTACGATTGACGATTGTGGTTGCTTCGGCAATCGCAAATCGTCAATCGTAAATTGTAAATAAGGCAACAGTATGTCCATCCGACGTGTTGAGCGCGATCTCGGTCGCTTCCGGCAGATTGTGCGTGGCAAAATAAAAAAAGACCTGCGCAAATATATGTCGCAGGGCGAAATGATTGGCCGCCAGGGGCGCAAGTATGTATCCATACCGCTGCCCCAGATCGATCTGCCCCAATTTCGCTATGGCTCGAAACAGGGCGGCGGCGTGGGCCAGGGCGATGGCGACGTTGGCGACCCGATTGGACAGGGCGACCCACAGCAGGGCCAGGGCGAGGCCGGTTCCGATCCGGGCCAGCACGTCATTGAAGTTGATGTGACGCTGGAAGAGCTCGCCCAGATTCTGGGTGAAGAGCTTCAGCTGCCGAATATCGAGCCGCGTGGCAAGAAAAACATTATTTCACGAAAAGACAAGTATTCGGGCATCCGCAAAGTTGGCCCCGATTCACTGCGTCACTTCAAACGCACCTACCGCGAGGCGTTGCGCCGCCAGATCTCTTCAGGCGAGTACAACCCGGCCAACCCAGTGGTTGTGCCCATCCGCGAGGATATGCGCTTCCGCTCGTGGAAAGAAACGCTCCTGCCCGAGTCGAACGCCGTCATTATCTACATGATGGATGTGTCCGGCTCGATGGGCACCGAGCAGAAGGAACTGGTACGCATTACCGCCTTCTGGATCGAAACCTGGCTGCGCTCGCAGTACAAAGAGATCGAGATTCGGTATATCGTTCACGATGCGGCGGCCAAAGAAGTCGATCAAAACACGTTCTACCATATTCGCGAGGGCGGCGGTACCAAAATCTCGTCGGCCTATCGGCTATGCAATAAGCTGATTGAAGAACGCTACTCGCCCGACGAGTGGAATATCTACCCGTTTCACTTTTCGGATGGCGATAATTGGGGCGGCGGCGATACCCGCGAGTGTGTTGAGCTACTGCGCAACCATGTGCTGCCCAAAACCAACCAATTCTGCTACGGGCAGGTACGCTCGTTGTATGGCTCGGGCCGCTTCGCCCACGACCTCGAAGAATACCTGGGCAAAGAGGAAAACCTCGTCATCTCTGAAATTGCCGACCGTGATGACGTGTATGATGCAATCAAAGACTTTCTGGGCAAAGGGAAATGAGCATGCAGTTGGCAGGAACCAGCAAGCAGCGCGTATCGCCGACTGCCGACTGCCACCTGCCGACTGCTGACTGGCATATATGAAAAAAACAAGCCTGCCACCCGAACTACAAGCCGCCTGGGAAGAGATTGAGGCACATGCCAAGGGCTATGGGCTCGATTTCTACCCAATCATCTACGAAGTACTCGACTACCGCACGCTCTACGAAACGGCAGCGTTCGGTGGGTTCCCCACGCGCTACCCACACTGGCGCTTCGGCATGGAGTACGACCAGCTGATCAAAGGGCATATCTGGCTAGGTTCGACAATTTATGAGATGGTCATCAATACCAATCCCTCGTATGCCTACCTGCTCGAAGGCAACGAGATGGTGACGCAGAAGATGGTGATGGCGCACGTCGCCGGGCATGTCGATTTCTTCAAGAATAATATGTGGTTTGCCCACACGAACCGCAAAATGCTCGATGAAATGGCGAACCATGCCGCCCGTATCCAGCGGATCGTCGACCGCTATGGCTATGAGGTCGTTGAGGATTTTATCGATACCTGTCTCTCACTCGACAACCTGATCGATTACCACGCGCCATACATCAAGCGTGCCGAAGCCCAGACCATGCGCTCGGTGGTCGAGGAGGATGAACCCCAGGTGGTTGAGGGCTTAAAGGTTGATCGCTCCTATATGAAGGATTTCATCAACCCGCCCGAGTTCCTTGAGCAGCAGCGCAAACGTCTGGAAGAAGAGCGCGCTCGGCAGCGGCACTTCCCCGAAAGCCCGCAAAAAGACGTGCTGCTCTTCCTGATGAACTACGCCCCACTCGACCGTTGGCAGCACACCATTCTTGAGATCATCCGTGACGAGGCGTATTATTTCGCGCCGCAAGGGATGACGAAAATCCTGAACGAGGGTTGGGCAAGCTTTTGGCACTCGGAAATTATGACCAAGAAGGCACTACGCGACGGCGAGGTGATCGATTTCGCCGATCATCATTCGGGCGTGGTCGCTACCCATCCTGGTCGGCTCAACCCCTACAAGCTCGGCATTGAGCTGCTGCGCGATGTCGAAGATCGCTGGAACAAGGGCAAATTCGGCAAGGAATACGAGGAATGCGAAGACATTGCCGAAAAGCGCAACTGGGATAAGCAGCTTGGCCTGGGCCGCCAGAAGGTGTTCGAAATCCGCAAAATGCACAACGATGTCACCTTTATCGATGCCTTTCTGACACCAGAATTTTGCCTGGAACAAAAACTCTTCTCCTTTCGCTACAATCGCGACACCGACATGTACGAGATCGCATCACGCGAATTTCAAGAGATCAAGCAGAAGCTGCTGTTCCGGCTCACCAACTTCGGCCAGCCATTCATTTATGTTGAAGAGGGGAACTACAACAACCGCGGTGAGCTGTATTTGCGCCATCGGCACGAGGGCGTCGATTTGAAGATGGATTATGCCCGCGATACACTGCGCAACTTACACAAAATCTGGTCACGCCCGGTTCACCTTCAAACTATATTTGATGATAAAAAGCGCCTGATTTCATTCGATGGCAAGGATTTTAGTGAACGTAAACTCGATTAAGGCCCCGCCGCGAACGGGCTAGCTTCATCCACACCGGCACGGTTCACACCTCGCAAAGGAGGCTCTTATGACCCTTGGCAAACAGCTAATTGAGCAATTGCGCGCTACCGAGCAGCCAGCCGAACAGCCGCTGACGGTTGTGTACACCACCCAAAGTGCCGCTGTAGCGTTCTTCGATCGGGATCGCTACAGCGTTGCATTGCGCGATATGCTCGTGCGCAGCGGCAGCGCTAGCCCCGACGACACCCGCACATTCCTCAACGCCGCCGCCGCAACTGTCGCACGCCGCCTGAGCTTTTTGGAAGAGCCTTTGGCCTTATGGGAATTAGACGGTAGCGAGGGCATAGCCCAGCTGCGCTCATCGCCGCCCCAGCGCGAGGGCGACGCACTATCGTACTGGGAAGTGACACTCTGGGCCGAGCAGCCGCGCGCCCAGGTAGCGCGATACCACTGGCAGCCAGGGATGGCCGAGCGCGAGGTAGTTGCCTACCCGGCCATATTTGCGCTGCTGGGGCGGGTTGCCGATGCGTTAGCGGCGGCGCTCGCTGAGCCGATGGCGTAATGCTTCGGTACTATGCTGACGCAGGCAAACACACCGACTGCATAAGCTCTATCATCTGAGCAACATCAAGCCGATGCGCTAGCCTCTGGTGCGCCCTTTCGTGCGGCCAGGGGCTAGCGCACGTTGCAGGCCATTCTTACCCCAAAACATCTGCAACACCACCCACCAACATCATGAAACGCGCGACTTGCGCTACAATAGGCGCAGCCGCAGGAGCACTGTTCGCTACCCGTGGACACAGCCACAAAGGAGCAATCGCATGAGCGGGCATAATGTGATTCGAGAGGAATGGGTGCGAATATTGGATGAGTTCAGCCGTGACTTCAATGGAAAGCTTGCCCGGCTCGAAGTTGTAGGCACCACCGGCGCGCAGCATGTCATCATCAACCATATTCCTTTCGCCGGGATGAATGCCGACTTGAAAGACGACGAAGACACTGTAGTAGTGTCGTTCCTACAGAGCAACGATAACATCTTCAACCATACGGTAAGCGATGTGAAGCGCGTCTCAATCGACGATCTGAATGGCAATGCGGCGCGCGTCGAAATCGCCTCGGGTGATGGCACTACCACCGTTTTTTCGCTGCACGATCACGAGTAAGTGCTGCCCAATACGGGCGCAATCCACGATCCGAGAACGACCACACAGCAGCTGGGCTATACGCCCGGCTGTTGCTGTTGGCAGGGGCAAAACATCCGCTATACTACACGAGTGAACGACAAACCGACAACCATTACGGATACACTCGCAGCAGGCCGCGCGCAGCTGCACGCTACAAGCCCCACACCCCGGCTCGATGCCGAGCTACTGCTGGCGCATGTGCTAAGCTGGCCGCGCGCACGCTTACTCGCCGAAGGACGCACCCAGCTCACGACCGCGCACCAGGCCGCATTTAGCGCCCTGATTGAGCGGCGGCGCGCGCTGGAGCCTGTTGCCTACCTGATCGGGCACCGCGAGTTCTACGGCCTCGACTTTGTCGTCGATCCGCGCGTGCTGGTGCCACGCCCCGAAACCGAGCTGCTGGTCGAGCTTGCGCTGGGCTTTGCGCAACAACTGACCGTCGCCAGCCACAATTCACACAGCTCTACATCATCGGTTGTGATAGCCGATATTGGCACCGGCAGCGGCAGCATTGCCGTGGCACTGGCCGTGCACATACCCACCGCCCAGATTATTGCTACAGACATTTCGCCCGATGCGCTGGCAGTTGCCCAGCTCAACGCCGCGCGCCATGGCGTGGGAGCACGCATTGCCTTGCACCAGGGCGATTTGCTGGCCCCGCTCGACGAGCCAGTTGACCTGCTGGTGAGCAATCCACCCTATACCATTCTGAGCGAAATCGACGCCGGGGTGCGCCGCTACGAACCCCATCGTGCGCTCGACGGTGGGTCAGACGGGCTAGAGCTTTACCGGCGATTGCTGGCTGCCGCACCTGCCAGGCTACGCCCCGGTAGGGCGATGCTGCTTGAAATCGGCGCAACTCAGGGTGCCGCAGTTGTAGCGCTTGCACAGCAGGCATTTCCTGCAGCGCTACGTATCCATATTCATAAAGACCTGGCGGGTCTCGATCGGGTTGTCACGATTGAAACCTAACCAAATAGGTGCCGAGCTGGGCGGCAGGTAGCCTCAGACAATGGCAAAAGAGGAATGAAGTGGGATATAAACTTCTCGCGCTCGATCTCGATGGCACCGTGGTACAATCCGATTTGAGCATCGACGCGACAGTGCGTGCAGCAATTGCCGCTGCCCAGGCCCAAGGTGTCTACGTCACTATTGCGACCGGGCGCATGTTTGGTGCCACCTTACCATTTGCCCACAAGCTAAACATCAGCGGGCCGCTGATTTGCTTTCAGGGCGGCCTCATCCGCGATACGCGCGACGGTGCCGTGCTCCACCACGCCCCGGTAGCGCCCGCGCTCGCCGCCGAAGCGATTCAGGAAGCACTTCGCGCCAACCTATTTGTGCTGGGGTATATCGACGAGCGACTGTGGATCGCCGAGCGCCGCCCGGAGCTTGATCTATACTTGAGCTGGCACCCCGAGCGCCCCGAGGTAGTGTTGGCACCCAACCTAGCCGAGGTGATTGCGCGCGGTGGTTCGGCTCAACTGCTCGAAGCCATCGGGCAAACATGCACGGCGAACCCACCAACCAAGCTGCTGTTTGTGGCTGAACCAGCTGTCGTGGAACGCGAGTGCGCGCGGCTGGCGGCGCACTTTGCTGGGCGACTGGCAGTGGTACGGTCGCACGCGCTTTTTGGCGAGCTAACGGCGCTCGGGGTGAACAAAGGCGCGGCGCTGGCGCGGCTCGCCGCGCACCTGGGCATTGCCCGCGAAGATGTGATTGCCATTGGCGACCACGAAAACGATATACCAATGCTCGAATGGGCTGGCCTGGGGTTAGCCATGGGCAACGCCATCCCCGCAGCACAAGCCGCCGCCGATGTCGTCATCCCTTCCGTCAGCGACAATGGTGTCGCCTGGGCAATTGCGCGCTACATTCTCAACCCAACATAGCGCCAATAAATATTAAAAAAAGTGGAAATTGGGTATTGCGCCCGCCGATCCCATCCGCTATAATGGCGCTCGCTCTGAGGCCAACGCAAAAAAAAGAGGCCAGCACCTTTCGATGCCGGCCCCGCAAAACCACATTACTAGCGAGTTTTGCTTACCGTCCGAAGACACTGCGCGCAGAGTTTAACCTGCACCGAAACGCCACCATCGAGCGTGAGCGTCGTCTTCTGAATGTTTGGCCGCCACATGCGGCGGGTGTGCCGCTTGGAGAAGCTTACATTGTTGCCAAAGGTCGGCTTTTTGCCACAAAGCTGACAGGTTGCCATAGTCGAAAAACCTCCTCGGCGTCGCCGAGCGTCGCTAGCCTTTATGAAACACTAAGGGCAAAATATACCATAAGCCGAGCCGCTTGGCAAACATGATTGAGGGAAGGAATGAGTCAACACCATACACCGCCAAACCAGCGCCTGTTGCCCACCGGGCGCATTGAAGTCGCACCGCGCGCAATCGCCTCGATCGTTGCCAGTACCGTCGGGCAATCGTATGGCGTCGTCGGTATGGCCCCACGCAGTTTCCGCGAAGGTGTGGCGCAGGTATTGCACCAGCGCGATGCCCATCGTGGCGTCGATGTGCGCATAAGCGACGATTGGGTCGAGATCGACGTGTATATCATCGTAGGGTACGGTGTGCGCATCGCTGAAGTAGCACGCAACGTGCAAGATAATGTACGCTATGCGGTCGAGCGCGCGCTCGGTATGCCAGTAGCGCGCGTGAATGTCCGGGTTCAAGGGTTACGCGATTAGGTTGAACTTAACGGATCGGGAGCGAGGTTTTGGAATCACAATCAAGCGCAGGCCAGAACACCACGTCATGGGATGGCCCGCAGCTACTGGCAGCGTTTCGCGCCGCAGCCCACTGGCTCGAGCAGCATGCCGCCGAAGTCAACGCATTAAATGTCTTCCCCGTACCCGATGGTGACACGGGGACAAATATGTCGCTTACCCTCAGCGGCGCAACCAAGGATGTTAGCGCCGAAACCTCGGTTGCAGCTGTAGCCGAGCGCGTGAAATACTGGGCGATGATGCGTGGGCGCGGCAACTCAGGCATCATTCTCTCGCAGGTGCTGCGTGGCCTTGCCCAGGGGCTTGAAGGCCATACACGCATGGGCGCACCTGAGCTTGCTGCCGCGCTCCACCAGGCCAGCCTGGCCGCCTACCGCGCGGTGCTTAAGCCCGTGGAAGGCACGATGCTCACGGTTATGCGCGAGGCCAGCGAGGCCGCAACCGCCGCATTGGCCGTGCCCCAGGCCACGCTCATCAGCGTGCTGGCAGCCACTGTCGAAGGCGCGCGCGCCTCGGTCGACCGCACGCCGACGCTGCTGAAAACCCTGCGCGATGCTGGCGTCGTCGATTCGGGCGGCGAAGGGCTGTTCCTGGTACTCGAAGGCATGCTGCGCTATGCACGCGGTGAATCGCTCGAATACACTACCGCCGAACCAGCAGCAGCTATGGTGTTCGACGACATCCATGGCCCGGACGATTTTGGCTACTGCGCGAACTTCATCCTGCGCGGCCAGGGCATGCCCTATGAGCAAATTCGCGCCACCCTGGCTGGCATGGGCCAATCGGCGGTTATTGTTGGCGACGACACGCTGATTAAGGCGCACATTCACCTGCTGCGCCCAGGCGAAGCCCTGAACTATGTGGTCGATTTCGGCGCACTTGAGCAGATCGAAATTACCAATATGGACGTGCAGCGCGAGCAGCTTCACCAGCAAGCCGCTACGCCCACGCCTGCCGAACAGCCCACGCTCGATACCACCATCGGTGTGGTGGCGGTAGCGCCTGGCCCCGGCTTTGCCACGCTATTCCGCAATTTGCAGGCGGGCGCAGTAGTAGGCGGCGGGCAAACAATGAACCCAAGCACCGAAGATCTGCTAGCGGCGATTGAGCAATTGCCCCAAAATGAAGTCATTGTACTGCCGAACAACAGTAATGTGATTATGGCCGCCCGGCAAACTGCCAGCCTGAGCCAGAAACAGATTGAGGTGCTGCCAACGAAAACCGCCCCCCAGGGAATTGCAGCAATGCTCAGCTTTAACTACCAGGCGGGATTGGCCGAAAATATTCGCGCGATGAGCAGCGCGATGCAACAGATCCACACCGCCGAAGTCACCACCGCCGTGCGCGACGCCGCCGTTGATGGCGTAGAAGTGCGCGCTGGGCAAACGATCGGGCTGCTCGACGGCGACCTGGTCGCAGCCAACGACGAGCGCCAGGCGGTGATCAACGACCTGCTGGGACGCATGAATCTTGATGACTGCGAAATTCTGACAGTGTACTATGGTGCCGATACCAGTGCCGATGATGCCACAGCCCTGAGCGAGCAGATCGAGGCACAATTCCCTGAGCTAGAGGTAGAAGTTCAAAGCGGTGGTCAGCCGCTCTACGAGTATATTCTTTCGGCTGAATAGCGCAGTATACCCTGGATTGCGGTACAATATACATTCTGCAATGGATACTCTGTGTTCCTATCTGTGTGGAGGGAGGCCAGCGCATGGCCGGCATTAAAATTGTTACCGACAGCACCGCAGACATACCCCTGGGCCTGGCACACGAGCTAGGCATTGAGGTTGTGCCTATGTATTTGCACGTCGGCGAACAAACCTTCCGGGCGGGGCTAGATATTACGAACGACCAGTTCTACCAGTGGATGCAAGAGGGGCGGATTAAAGCCACAACCTCATCGCCGCCACCGATTATGTACGAACAGCTCTATCGTCGGCTCACTCCCGAGTATGATTATATTTTCTCACTGCACCTTTCGGGGCGGCTCGGATCGACCTGCCGGGCAGCCCAGCAGGCGCGGTCGCGCCTACCTGCCTCGGCCACGCGCATCGAGGTCATCGACACCAAGCTCGCCTCCATGGGGCTGGGGCTGGTAGTGACGCATGCCGCGCGGGCAGTGCGCGATGGCGCAGGCCCGGCTGAGGTTTCGCAGCTCATCAACAACCTGATTCAGCACTGCCATGTCGTGTTCTTTGTTGATACGATTGAATACCTTGAGCACACGGGTCGGCTGTCGCTAGCGACCTCGGTTGTTGGCTCGATGCAGCGGATCAAGCCGCTGATGCTGCTCGACGAGGGCGAAATTGTACCTTACGAGCGCACTCGCACCCGCGCCAAGGCGATCGAGGGGTTGTACACCTTTATCGAAGACTTCCCCAGGGTGCAAGAAGTGATTGCCCTGTACTCGACCACGCCCGAGGATGTGGAGAAGCTGCTTGAGAAAGTTGACCCAATCTTCCCGCGCGACCAGGTGCAGATCATGCAATTTGGCCCAAGCATTGGTGCACATCTTGGCCCCGGCGCAATGGGCGTTGCCGTATTCGAGGGCATCGATTGAGCCATTGGGCAGCTGTACTTATACCACGTAATGATTCGCCACATCCCATCATAATGAGGAATCCGTGATAAAGATCGTCGTCGATAGCACCGCAGATTTACCCCACAATATATATCGTGAGTACGATATTAGGGTCGTACCCGTGCTGGCGCAATTTGGCAACCAATCGTTACGTGATGATGTTGACTTCACGCGCGACGAATTCTACTCCCGCTTAATCGCCGAACCAGAGCCGCCCAAAACCTCGGCACCCTCGGTAGGCATGTTCGAGCAAGTATTTCGTGAGCTGGCCGACGCCGGTCACGAGGTGCTCTCAATTAGCCTGGCAGGTGGGCTGAGCGGCACGTACAACGCCGCCCGCCAGGCCGCCAGCATGATCGAAGGCGCGCGCATTGTCTGTGTCGATAGCTATACCGTCTCAATTCCTCTGGGCTTCCTGGCGCTGAAAGCCGCCCAGGCAATACGCGCTGGCGCAAGCCTGGAAGAAGCCGCCGCGCTAGTTGAACAGCGCCGTACTGGCGGCATATTACTGGTAGCCTTCGAAACCCTGCGCTACCTGGAAAAGGGCGGGCGGATCGGGCGGATGCGCGCCCTGGTTGGCACCATGCTCAGCGTCAAGCCAATTATGGAAGTGAAACTTTCTGAGGTTCACCCGATTGAGCAGGTACGCACCTGGAAGCGTGTGCCCGGCCGCATGATTGAGCTGGCCCAGGCGCGTGGTACCTATGATGAGCTGGCGGTGCTCTACACCACCACGCGCGATACCGCCGAGCAGCTGGCCGACCAGTGTGCGGCTGCCGGGCTGATGCCCCGCGAGCGGATCTATATTCAGCAAGCTGGTGGCGTGCTAGGCACCCACGCCGGGCCGGGCGCGCTCGGCCTGGGCGGGCTTTTGAAGTAAGTTCTGACAGACCAATAACGCGGCTATGGATGGTAAAGATCAGATCATACAGCTGGGCAAGATTCTGCGCACTGAGCAGGAACAGGGCTATACCGATAGCGCGGCACCGGGCGGCCTTGAACGCTTCCTCACCAACTGGCGGCTTGAGGCGAATAGTGCGCTGAGCCACCCGCCAGTGCAGCAAACGCTTGAGCTGCTGGCTGGCTATAGCGTCTTCGACCTGACGACCCGCCGCGCGCGCGTTGACATTGCGATCGATGCGTTGCGTACCCTATTCCGCGCGCCACCGCCTAAGCCCGCCACGCCAACCGCCAAACCCCGGCCACAGCCAGCCGTAGCCGAAAAGCCAGCCCCACCGCTGACACTTGAAACGCCGATTGAGCAATTGCCCGGCGTTGGCAAAGTCACTGCGCAGTCGTTCAAGCGCCTGGGCGTGCGTACCGTGTACGACATGCTCTACCACTTCCCGCACCGCTACGACGATTTCACCTCGCAAAAGCAGATCGCTGATCTGGAAATTGGCGCAACCGAAACCGTGGTGGCGTCGGTTGTCGATATCCGCACCTTTGGCACACGCAGCGGTATGAGCGGGATTGAGCTGCTAGTAGGCGACCAGAGCGGCAATCTCAAAGTCGTATTTTTCCGGCAGCCCTGGCTGGCGAAACAGTTCACCATCGGCGCGCAGATTGTGCTGAGCGGCAAGATCGACTCATTCCAGGGCCTGCGCCAGATGACCGGCCCCGACTGGGAGCCATACAGCGACGACGAACTGATCCACACCGGGCGGCTGGTACCAGTACACCCGCTCACCAAAGGGCTGTACGAACGCAACGCCCGCAGCATTATCAAGCGCATCGTTGATCGCGCAGCGCCGCTAGTGCCCGATTACCTACCCGCCAACGTGCGCGAGCGCGCCGGGCTGATGCCCCTGAGCGAAGCACTGGCGCAGATGCACTTCCCCACCAGCAAAGAGCAGCTCGAACACGCGCGGCGGCGGCTCGGCTTCGACGAATTTCTGTTCATCCAGCTCGGGGTGTTGCAGCGCAAAGTACTGTGGCAAGGCGAACATGGCTATGCAATGGACTTTCACGAACAAACGCACGAAGCACTACTGTCGAAGCTGCCGTTTGATCTAACCGGCGCGCAGGTGCGTGCGCTCGAAGAAATTTTCGCCGATATGCAGCGCCCGGTGCCAATGGCGCGTCTGCTTCAGGGCGATGTTGGCAGCGGTAAAACGGCAGTGGCCGCCGCTACCGCCTTGCAGGCAATTGCCAACGGCTTTCAGGCGGCCATTATGGCCCCTACCGAAATCCTGGCCGAACAGCACTACAAAGGGCTGAAAGCGCTGCTTGGGCAGGTGCGCGTGCCGCGCGCGCTGCACGAAGCCGCCGCGCCCGCCGATGCCCAGGCAAGCGCCCACCAGGCCGAGCTCGATGAGCTGAAACGCCTGCTCGGTATGGTGCCGGAAGATGACCTTGACGGCGCAGGCGTGCGCGTGGCGCTGCTCACCGGCAGCCTGGGCGCGAAAGAGCGTCGCCGCGTGCTCGAAGCAATTGCCAAAGGCGATGTTGACCTGGTGGTAGGCACGCACGCGCTGATTACCGAGAGCGTGCAATATGCCCAGCTCGGGCTGGTGGTGGTCGACGAGCAACACCGCTTCGGCGTCGAGCAGCGCCAGCGCCTGAAGGATAAGGGCTTCAACCCGCACATGCTCGTGATGACCGCCACGCCAATTCCACGCACGCTTACTATGACGATCTATGGCGACCTCGACACCTCGGTGCTAGATGAGCTACCGCCTGGCCGCCAGGAGATCAAAACGCGCTGGATCGTTTCGGCGGAGCGCGACAAAGCCTACAAGCACATGCGCCGCGAGATCAGCCGGGGGCGGCAAGCGTATGTAGTGTGCCCACTGGTTGACGAAAGCGAGAAAATCGATCTGCCCTCGGCGGAAGAGATGTATGCCAAGCTTCAGCGCGAAATCTTCCCCGATCTGCGCGTGACGCTCATTCACGGCAAGATGCTGCCCCGCGAAAAGGACGAGGCAATGGTGGCGTTCCGCAGCCACGACTACGACATCCTGGTTGCCACCGCCGTGATTGAGGTTGGCATTGATGTGCCAAACGCGACAACTATGCTCATTGAAGGGGCCGACCGCTTTGGCTTAGCGCAGCTGCACCAGTTTCGCGGGCGGGTTGGGCGCGGCATGCACCAGAGCTACTGCGTGCTGGTGAGCGACAAAGACAATGAAGTAACCAAACAGCGGCTTGAAGCCATGGAACAAACCCGCGACGGCTTCAAGCTAGCCGAGATCGACTTGCAGCTGCGCGGGCCGGGCGAATTCTTCGGCACCCGCCAGAGCGGCACGCCCGATCTGAAGGTGGCGCAGCTGGCCGATACGCGCCTGCTGCACGCGGCTAACCTCGAAGCCCAGAAAATTCTGCGCGAAGACCCCCAACTCGCGCGGCCTGAGCACGCCCAGCTCAAGGCCAAGGTTGAGGCATTCTGGGCCGATGCTGCCAAAGCAGGCTAACTTCGCCCGACTATACCCAAAAAGCGTTAAGAGATATCGACCTTTCGTTACGCTTTCTTTTCCATTGCCGCTCTTTGTGTCAGCTACCATAGGCTAGGCTAACCTGCCCAGGTTTAGCAATGCTGCTGCTGCAACCACAAGCGGAGCAATTATGCGCAAACCATCAGAGGCACCGCAGATGCATGTACGGCCAACGACTAGCGACACCATACCAAGCCACAAAGAAAACAACGAATCGCAGTTCCAAACCCTGCTTGCGTCTGCGCCTGATGCGATCATTATTGTCGATCAGGCAGGCACGATTGTTATCGCCAATCAGCAAGCTGAAATCCTATTCGGGTACCGTTCCGACGAGTTACTTGGGCAGTCGGTCGAAATGCTGATACCTGAGCAGGCACGTACAGTTCATGTGAAGCACCGCGAGCGCTACACCACCAACCCGCACACACGCCCGATTGGTAGCGGCTATACGCTGCAAGGCCAGCGCAAAGACGGCAGCTCGTTCCCTGCCGAGGTAAGCCTTAGCCCGTATATGGCACCGCAAGGTATGCTGGTAACCAGCGTCATTCGCGACATTACCGAGCGTCAGCAGGCCGCCGATGCCCTACACCGCCAGACCAAGCTGGTGCAGCTACTGCAAGAAATCGCGGTTACTGCCAACCAGGCAAGCTCGGTCGAGCTTGCGCTGAAGCAAGCACTTGACCAGATCTGTGCCTTTACCGGCTGGCCGGTGGGCCATGTGTATGTTCCCGAAGGCGCAGATGCCTGCCTTTCGACCAGTGGTATCTGGCACCTCGATCAGCCCACCCACTTTGTCGCGTTCAAACGCCAGACCGAGGCATTGCGCCTTGCCTCCGGCACCGGGCTGATCGGCCGGGTGATGGCCGAGCAGCAGCCAGTATGGATTTCGCACCCCAGCAGCGATCCATCATTCCAACGCGCCGCCGCCGCCCGTGATAGCGGCATTAAAGCCGGGTTTGCCTTCCCGGTCATCGTTGGTGCCGAAATCGTCGCAGTCCTTGAGTTCTATTCTATCGAAGAAACTGAACCCGACCAGGCGCTGCTCGACATACTGCCGCATCTCGGCGCGCAGCTGGGGCGCGTGGTTGAGCGCACTCGCTCGGCAGTTGAGCTAGAACGGCAGGTTGAGCGCCGCACCGCCCACCTGAATGCCCTGCTTGAGCTAAGCAAAGAGCTACTGCCCACACGAGAGCTCGATACCCTATTGCAGCGCGCAATGAGCAATGCTATGGCGCTCGTGCCCGAGGCAAGCTGTGGCGCGATCTACCTGTATGAGTCGGGGAACAACCGGCTGGCCCTACGCGCCAGCGCGGGCTTCAGCCAGCTCCCGGCCCCGAATGTCCCGGCCACGCTCGGGGCGCTCGGGCTGGCCTTTACCTCGCGCCATG
Organism: Chloroflexi bacterium SZAS-1; assembly: GCA_018266315.1. Classification (GTDB taxonomy): domain Bacteria; phylum Chloroflexota; class Chloroflexia; order Chloroflexales; family Roseiflexaceae; genus Kouleothrix. The sequence continues at coordinate 26,248 of JAFEAS010000037.1, forward strand.
TCCAGGTTGCTGCCTCGGCGCAGGAGTTTATGGCGCTCACCCCCGAGCTAAGCGACGAGCAGCGGCTGCAACTGCTGCGCGCACTCGATCTGCGCGCGCTGCCCACCGGCGCGCTCGCCATTCCATTAGTCGCTCACGATCAGGCAGTGGGTGTGTTGCTACTCCTGCGCAAAACCGGCACCGGCCCGTTCGCTGCCGAGGCGCGCCCCACCCTCGAAGGGCTGGCGAGCCTGACCGCAGCATCGATCCTGGAAGAGCGCAGCACCCGCCGGGCAGCCACGCTCTCGAATCAGCTAGCGAGTCTCGAAGAACAACAGCGAGCACTCACCGAGCGCCTCAGCTCGGCGGAGGCGGCGATTTTACAAGCCGCGCGACTGGCCGCCGTTGGTCAGCTAGCTGCGGCAATTGCCCACGAGATCAATAACCCGCTGTATGCGGCACGCAACTGCCTTTACCTGCTAGAAAATGAGCTGGCCGATCTGAAGCATAACTCGGAATACCTGACGATCGCACGCGAGCAGCTGACACGCATCGCCGGGATCATCCAGCGCATGCGCGATTTCTACCGCCCGGCGCGCGGCGACATGGCCCCGGCCAACCTTAACCAGCTGCTTGAAGATACGCTGGCCCTGGCGCAGCTTAATACCCACAATGTGGCAATCAAGATCATCTTCACACCCGACTACGCGCTGCCCCAGGTGCTCTGCAACGCCGACCAGCTGCGCCAGGTGTTCCTCAACCTGGTGCTGAACGCAATTGAGGCCATGCCCGATGGTGGCACGCTGACAGTGCGCACGACCGCCGGGCAGAACGTTGCACTCATCGAGATCGAGGATACGGGTATTGGCATCCCCGATGATATTCGCGCGCACCTGTTCGAGCCATTTTTCACCAATAAGCCGAATGGCACGGGCCTGGGCCTGTCGATTAGCGCCCATATCGTGACGCAGCACATCGGCCAGATCGAAGTCGAAAGCACCGCCGGGGTTGGCAGCATCTTCCGCGTCGTGCTACCCTACCAGCCCTAAGCGCCCGGCCTCATATCCTGGCTGTGCGCCAGGCATATACTTCTCTTGTCTTCCATAAGCTACCGGGTGGGTTGTTACGCCGCTCGCCCGGCAGCTTTTTGTATTCCTACCGCTACGCCACCGCCCCGGCCAAAAGACAGTACAATGCGTCCCTGCGCTCACTGACAAAGCCAAAATAAGAGTGCTTGGTGCGCCAAAAATCGGCGTGCCAACATCGCAACGTGCCGCTAATCACAAGTACCAATATTGCACGCAAAAAGACGGAGAGGATATGAACACCCCAGCAGGTCTACCCTGGAAGCTGACGCCCGATCGCTGCTTCGCCGCCGACCCGGCCCAACGCCACGTCGCCCGCGAACTGTACGCCCAGGTTCGCGCGCTGCCACTGATCTGCCCACATGGCCACGTACCGCCCGAGCTGCTGTCCAACTCCACGGCTACGCTGGGTACTCCGGCAGAGCTATTTATCATTCCCGACCATTACATCACACGTATGCTCTACAGCCAGGGCGTACCGCTAGAAGATCTGGGGGTTCCTACGCGTGATGGAACGCCCATCGAAACCGACCATCGCTTGATCTGGCAGCGCTTTGCTGAATATTTTCACCTATTTCGCAGCACACCTACTGGCCTCTGGCTGGCCGACGAGCTGGTAGACCTGTTTGGCGTGAACGAACGGCTGAATGGAGCAAGCGCTCAGCGTATCTACGAACACCTTGAGCGCCAGCTTGCCCGCCCCGAATTCACGCCGCGTGCCCTGCTCACGCGCTTCAACATTGCACTGCTCGCCACAACCGACGCCGCCACCGACACGCTAGCGCAGCATCGCACAATGCACGCCGATGGACTAACCCGTATTCGGCCAACCTTCCGACCCGACGCCGTTGTCAACATTACCGCTCAGGATTGGCACACCCAGATCGCAACCTTAAGCCAGGTATCAGGAATTAATATTCACAACTATGCCAGCTACATTTGTGCATTGGAACAGCGCCGCCAGGAATTTAAGCAATGTGGGGCGTTAGCAACCGATCACGCCGCGCTCACACCCTATACCAGCCGCTTGAATAATGCTGAAGCAGAGGCAATTATTGGGCGAGCGCTCACCGGCAACACTACCGAAACCGACGCCGCCCAATTCACCGGGCATATGCTCATGGAGTTTGCGCGAATGAGTTGCGAGGATGGGCTGGTTATGCAGCTACACATTGGCAGCCTGCGCAACCACAACGCAGCCCTGTTCACGCGCTTCGGCCCAGATAGGGGCGCCGATATCCCTTTAGCAACCGAGTGGGCGCGCAACCTTCAGCCGCTGCTCAACACCTACGGCAGCGATCCGCGCTTTCGGCTCATCCTCTTCACGCTCGACGAAAGCAGCTACAGCCGGGAGCTAGCGCCGCTGGCTGGGCACTACCCGGCGCTGCGGCTTGGGCCGCCCTGGTGGTTTTTCGATAGCATAAATGGAATGCGCCGCTACCTCGACCGAGTCGTTGAGACGGCGGGCATCTACAACCTGGCCGGGTTCAACGACGACACGCGCGCCTTCGCCTCAATCCCTTCGCGCCACGATGTATGGCGGCGCGTGAGCTGTGATTGGCTGGCCGGGCTGGTGGTGCAGGGGCTGCTAGCCGACGACGAGGCCGCTGAGCTGGCTTACGAATTAGCGCTTGGCCTGGTACAACGCGCATATCGCGTACCCGAACTTACAGTCGGCAGTAGTGGGTAATATCGGCGGCAGAGTGTAGCGAGGCAGAACACCGCGCTATAGATTCAATCACACCCCTTACTACGAATACTTGGTATTGCGACAGGTTTCGGGGTGGAATATCCACCCACACGTAAGTAAGGAGGCTTGGAATGATGCGAAACATTCGCTTGGCAGGCATCGCGTTGGCGCTCATGGCGATAGTAGCACTCATGGCGCTGGCACCGCTGGTCGGCGCGGCCCCGCACACGGCAGAAAGTAAAAATGTATCGGTGAAGGATTTCGAGTTCGCGCCGAAAGAACTTACGGTCAATGTTGGCGACACCGTGGTATGGAAAAACGACGGCCCAGCGCGCTCGCACACTGTCACTGCCAATGATGGCTCGTTCGACTCGGGCAAGCTCGATGTTGGGCAGCAGTTCTCGTTCACCTTCACGAAGGCGGGCACCTTCAGCTATGCCTGTAAATTTCACGATGTGATGCAAGCTACCATCACCGTGCAAGATACCAGCGCCCCCGCCGCACCGGCTGCCGCACCAGCCCCACAGGCTAGCGGTTCGGTCGACGCCAGCGACCAGGCAATTAGCAATAACTCGATTACGGTGGCAAACGTAAATGCCGGGCAGGATGGCTGGATCGTCGCACACCTTGACGAGGGCGGCAAACCAGGCAAAGTTTTGGGGCAAACAGCGGTGAAGAAGGGTGATAACAAGAATGTCGTGATTGCACTAAGTGAGAGCGTACCAGTCGGCGGTAAGCTATGGCCCATGCTGCATATCGACGCAGGCACGATCGGCACCTACGAATTCCCCGGCCCCGATAGCCCGGTGAAGGATGCTGCGGGTGCGATTGTAATGAAGCAGATCACGGTGACAGCGGCAGGCACAACCCCGGCGGCGCTACCACGCACCGGCGGCGCTAACGATACCAACCTGGGGCTGCTATTAGGCGCGCTGGCCCTCCTGATGGTAGGCGCGGCGCTTGTGCTACGGCTGCGGCGAGCCTAAATACACCTCTGCCTAAACGTCTACTGCGGCGGCGCGCAGCATTGTTGCGCGCCGCCGTCGTATCGTTATACGACCTCAAAATGCTACCCGGCTCAATCACGCTATGGTGACCTGCCTATAAATGAAACCATTCAGGCGGCGCGGCGCAGGGCTTGGGATGACTACTGGTTCCTACTAAACGCAAATGGCTATGCAAAATATCACTAAGGACGTGAAGGCATCGCCCAGGTGAACGAAATTCCTAATTTTTATCTGTAATACTGAATATTCCCGATAAGCCAAAGTAATTTAGGGATTTTCGGGGGTGGTGTAGGCCAGCACTGCTAACGCACGGGTAGCTGCCTCTGCAGCCGCTAGTACTTGCTGTACCAGCGCAACACTATCGGCATAGTAGCGGCTGGCTGGCAACGAAATCGCCAGGGACGCAACTACGCGCCCGGTTGCGCCAAAGATCGGAGCGCCAATACAGCATATACCCGGCGCAAACTCCTCAAGATCTATGCTATAGCCGCGCTCGCGCACCCGGGCTAGCTCGTCATTAAAGGCAGCCTCTTCCAAAATGGTATGGTTGGTGAGGGCTGGCATACCAAAACGCCGCAGGTACGCCGATACATCACGCTCGTCGAGGTAAGCGAGGATAGATTTGCCCAGTGCCATGGCATGCGCTGCGCCATTGTAGCCAACATATAGCAGCGATACCTTCAGCGCTTGTGGGCTATCTACAATCGCACTAACCACAATCTCATCGTGCTGGCGCAGCGAGAGGTAGGCCGTTTCGGTGGTTTGATCGCGCAAGGTTTGCAAATGGGGCTGGAGCTGCGGTAAGAGCCGCGCCTGTTCGAGCGCGGTGTAGCCGGGGTAACTTATTTTGCCGGTCAGCACAAAGCGCTGTGTGTCGCTGTGTTTAACCACATAATTGGCGGCAATCAGCGTATTAAGCAGGTGGTAGCAGGTACTGAGATTCAGGCCAGTACGAAAGCTGACGGTTTTGGCGAGCAGCCCTTCTGGCTCGGTAGAAAGCAGCTCAAGAATCAAAAGCCCACGTCGCAACGACGTAATAACATCATTGGGTTGGGATGTTGTCGTTTCACAAGGCGAAACAGACGGCGGCGTCATATGCTTTCCTCAAGCCAATGAAAAACACGGCGCAAACGCGGCGAATGACACATACAGCGCGNNATTGGCTTCTAGGGTAGGCGGTGCAGTTCAGCGGAATGAGATGGGTAGAGAGACTGTGGTTGTGGCACGCGCTCCAAACCGTATTGCGCTATTTACTGGATGGAAGAGTAATAGGAGTAGTATACGAATGTGCGGGCGTGAGTCAAGCGTCTTCTTTTTCAAATAATGAAGTTTGTGCCTAACTAAGCAGACTGCGATAGAGCGCTTCAGCACGCGGCAGCACCGCTTCAGCAGAAAACTGCTGCTCGGCGGCCTGGCGCGCGCCTGCCCCCAGCACCTTGCGCATGGTAGGCTGATCGAGCAGCTGGCCCAGGCGGCGGGCAAAGCCGGGTACACTCGCCTCCAGTGCGCCGCTCACGCCATCGCGAATGATGTCGGCGGTGCCACCAGTAGGCATAGCAAGCACCGGCGCAGCACCGGCGCAGGCTTCGAGCAGCACCCGGCTAAGCGGCTCACCCCAGGCCGAGGGAAAGAGCAAGAGTGTACAGCCCGCCATCAGCCGCAATATTTCGTCGTGCTCGGCCCAATTGAGCGCTCGCACGCGCACCCCAAGTGCCCCTAGCTCGCGTGTAATCTGCGGGCCAAGCGGCCCATCGCCGGCAATAACCAGCTCGGGCACCGCGCTTGCACGGCGTTGGCGTAATAGTTCATTGAAAATTTCGGGTAGCAGCTGCGCGCCTTTATTTTGTTCTAATTTACCTACAAAGAGCAGGTAAGGCGCGCCAGGTGGTACGCTCTGCTGGGGTGTGGTGAGCACCGCGTCAATCGCAGCCAGATCGACCATGTTGGGAATGACATGAATACGCTCGGCAGGGACGATTGGTGCTAGACGCGCAGCAATGTAGCTGCTGACGGCAATCACGGCGCTCGCCTGGCGCAGGGCGCGCTGGCGGCGGCGCATATGCGCCAGGATGTAGGGGATTGCCGCCAGTGCGGGCACGCCACGCACGGCCCCGAGGCGCGCGGGCAAATCGGTAGCGAGCGCGGCCCAGGTTTGGCGGGCGTAGGGCAGGCGGTTGGCGTGCAACCCGGTGCTAAAGTAATCCCACGGCCAATGATCGCGCACGGTAATAACCACCGGCGCGCCCAGCCGCTGGCCTGCGCGTAGCGCTGCCGGGGCCACCTGAACATGCTGCGCATGAATAATGATGTCGCGCCCTGGCTCGCCGAGGGCTACAAGCGCATCGGCCAGGCGCGGCCAGAAGCGTTCGTGACGAAAGTAGTTTTGCACGAAGGGCAGGCCAGGTGCACAGTAGGATACGCGCACCGTCGGCACGCCAAGCACCTCTTCATGCCGGGGTGCGCCAGGGCGCGCGCTGCGCTGCGGCACAACGGCTGTGACGGTGTGGCCCTGCTGTACCAGCGCATGTGCCAGTGCATGTGCGCTCCAGCCCGCGCCACCACAGCGCGGCGGAAACACATCGCTTGGCATAAGAATGTGCAACGGCGGATTCATAAACGATTGCTTGTATTACTCACTACAAAACCGAGCCACAAAGGCGCAAGGTCAAGAGGGTTACTTTATCTAGCCCTCGTACCGTTGTGCCTTTGTGGCTCATGATACGCCATTTATTATGGCCTAGTTCTGCACCCCAACCGCTGGCAGGAAGAATAACGAACGCTGCTCGATCGTGAGCTGCACCGCCCTGGTTGCCGGGGTACCCACCCCATTTGTAGCGCGAATCGTGAAATCCCACGTACCCAGCGCAGTTGGCACGCCCGAAATAACTCCATTCGCGCCGAGCGTTAGCCCATCCGGGAGCATGCCCGACTGTAGATCGAAGGTTGGGGTAGGCGCACCGATCGCAACAAACTGAAACTGGTAGGATAGGCCGCGCGCTCCCGTAGGCGGTGTGTACTCAACGAGCTGTGCTGGCGAGCGCAGGGCCGCAAGTGCCGCCGCTGCATTGAGCATGCCAGCACCGCAGTTACCGTTCCCAGCTGTACAGCCGCCACTGGGAAAAGGCGTTACGTTATTCTTCAGAATATTTTCCACCTGCGCCGGTGTCAGCGAGCTATCGAGCGACAGGATGAGCGATGCAACCCCAACCACATGTGGTGTAGCCATGCTCGTGCCCTGATAGAAGCGGTATACACTCTTGCCGGGGGTGGTGCTGCCATCATTAAGTGTTGAAAGAATGCCTTCGGGGTCATTTGAGAACGACTGCTCGCCGCCCGGCGCGCTGATATCGACCTCGGGGCCATAATTACTGTACGAAGCGCGCGTGCGCTGGTGGGTGGTAGCGCCCACAACAATCACATTATTGCAATTTGCTGGCGTCGATATACTGGTGGGCTGATCTTCGTTCCCCGCCGCCACCACCACGACTGTACCGCGCGCCACCACATCATTGATCGCGCTCTGGTAGGTTTGCGGGCAGCCAAAGGCATTGCCGCCCAGGCTCATGTTGATGACACGGGCGGGATGCGTATTGGCCGGCACGCCCGGCACCGCGATTCCAGCCGCCCAGCGCATTGCATCGGCGATATCTGAAAGCGTGCCACCGCACTTGCCAAGTGCGCGTAAAATCAGCAGCTTCGACTGCCAGTTGATACCGGCTACACCAACACCGTTATTGCCCACCGCCGCGATGGTGCCTGCAACGTGCGTTCCATGCCAGCTGCTCGGGTAAAAGTTAAAGTCGCCATCGCCACACTCATTTGGATCCACCCAATCGCCCGGGTCGGTTGGGTCGGCGTCGCGCCCATTGCCATCGTTAGCAATAGCGGAAAAGCTGATGAAATCGTAGCCCTTGCCAGCCACCAAGCGCCCGGCAAGGTCGGGGTGCTCAGCGCGAATGCCAGTATCAATCACAGCAATTGTCAGGTTCGGATCGCCGGTGGTATACGCCCAGGCCGCTTCGATATTCGCACCGCCACTACTCACCGGACCGAAATCCCACTGTTGGCTGAACAGCGGATCATTGGGCGCAGCCATGATATGGTTCATATAGTCCGGCTCAGCAGACAGCACCCCAGGGTCGGCGCGTAGCCGGGCAGCAATTTGCTCGGCCTGGGCTACTGGCATGGCCGCAGGCAAGCGCAGCACATGCGCCCCACCCGACATGGCGCGCGCATAGCTCAGCTGGGTACCCGCCCGCGCGCTGAGGGCATCGAGCAAGGCGGGGCGCTGGGCGTTGTCGCGGCTAGCGCGGTCAGCTGCCGGTTGCAGCGTCACGATCAGCTGCCAAACCGGGCTGGTGCCAGCAAACCGGGCTGGTGCAGCACTTGCTGGCGCAACCGCGAGCAGCCCACTGGCGAAAAACAAGAGAAGGAGCAAGATCAGGTACGGCGTTCGACGATGCATGGGCAAATTCTCCTTGGTGTAAATCTGGTGCGAAGCCACCCGCATCCAATGCGGTAGTATATAGATAAAACGTTTGCCAAAGGTGTGTTTTACTATCCTAGAACATCGGCAGTTAGCCTATTCAGCCTTCGGCAGAGCGGTATTTCTTTTTTGCTGCGTGTGGTGTTGCCACGCGACACACAGCCAGAGCACACAAAACGATTAGGATCGTGCCATGCTGCCGCAAGCGAAAAAAATGCGACAGCGTCACCTCTGAAGATAAGACGAACGACTCAGCGCGAATGACACAGCCTGGTTATACGATCTGCTGCATCAATGCATCGAGCGCGGCGCAATGCTGCGCCCAGGAATAGTGCTCGGTAACGCGCCGCCGTGCCCGCCGCCCCATCGCCCGCGCATCGCCTGGCTGATCAAGGAGCTGGGCAATCGCCCCGGCCAACCCAGCAATATCGCCCTCGGCGAATAGCAGCCCTTCCTGACCATGACGAATCACCTGGTTGAGCGGGTAAATGTCGGCTGTAACCACGGGCAGCCCGGCAGCCATATATTCATATACCTTCAGTGGCGACCAAAAGAAACCAGCAGCGCGCAATGCCGGATGCGGCGCGGTGTTGAACGGTGCGACGCCGACAGCCGCGCCCGCTAACAAACCCGGCACTGCATCGTAATCGACTGCGCCAGTGAAGGTAAAACGCCCCGGCCAGGCGGTGGCAAGCTGCTCGGCAGCGGCGCGCTCGGGGCCATCGCCAATCAGCAGAAATTGGCAATCGCGCCCAAGCGCCAGCAGCATTGCGGCGGCCTTCACAAAATCGAGTACGCCGTGCCACGCCCGAAATGACCCCAAGAAGACAATGGTGTTGGGTTGCGCAGGCCCCACGCCAGCAGCTTCGTTGGCAGCAAAGCGCTCGACATTCGCGCCCCAGGGCAGTTCGACGATTTTTTCACGCGGGATTTCTGGCGGCACAGTGGTGTGCAGTGGGGTAACAATACGCGTGGCCCAGCGGCATTGGGCCACCGCCCAGCGGCGCATTGGACCACCCAGCGCATCGTCGATACGGCGCTTACGCACGGCGGGTGGGTCGATAATCAGCGCATTCACCTCAAGAATAGATGGCCGACCCAGGCGCTGTGCGGCGAGTAGCCCGCCCCCGGCAAAATTATAATAGCGCTCCATAATCACATCGGGCTGAAGTGCGCGGGCCAGGCGGAGCAATAGCGGAGCAGTGAGCAGGGCTGCACCTTTGGGCAGATCGATATGATGCAGCAGGAAATTAGAATAATGCGCCGATACCGGGCGCACGAGCGATGCCGGGCCACCCCATCCTCGCCCCGCGCTAGCCACCACATGAACCGAATGCCCACGCGCCGCTAGCCCACGCGCGACCTCAAGCGTATGTGTCGAGCCGCCAAGCATGCCTGGTACCGGAATGCCGCTGGCAACATACAATATCTTCAAATTCGCTCGTAACGCTCCAAGTCCAGCGTAATCACCAATGAGCCAGGCGCGGCGCGTTTCGCCAACTCAACTGCCTGTTCAACTGCCGAATCTTCCACACCTACCAGTAAGGTTGTGTTGCCTTTTCGTAAAAAACCGCCAGTTGAAGCCAGCCGTGTCACACGAAAGCCCTGCTCAACGAGCGCATCAACCGCCGAATCTGCGGCGCTATATTCTGTCACAAACACCAGTAACTTCATGCCTATCCTCGCTTCCATAAACCGCGGGCATTATAAGCCGCGCCTATGCTAGAGTCAACCAATTTACCGTTGACACGCGCTGGCGCGATGATACAATAACGGGTACGCACAACGTTCAATTTACATACACGGACTGATTCATGCTTGGGATCGGGTCAAGGTAGCCCGCTGCTCCCTGGCGCGGTGTGGGCATGAGCATGAACGAACCAGCTATTCGCATTGCATTGTTTGGTGCGCTCGAAATTACTCACCGGGGCGGGTCGCCCTTGCGGCCACCTACCCAGCGGGTACTCGCGCTGTTAGGGTACCTGATTACGCACCACAATGTGCCGCAAAGTCGCGACAAATTAGTCGATCAGCTCTGGCCGGATTTGCCACCACGCCAGGGCCGCCGCATACTCTCCGATACGCTCTGGCGCGCGCGCCGCTTGCTCACTCCGCCCGAGCTTAACGAACCAGCGCTGGTTGTCTTGGGGGGCGATACCGTCACATTTCGCCCCGACGAATCGGTCTGGATCGATACGCTGGCCTTCGACCAGGCGCTTCAGCCACCCTACCACGACCCCGAGGCGCTGCGCGCGGCGGTCGAGCTGTACCGCAGCGATTTCCTTGAAGATTGCTACGACGACTGGGCGCTATACGAGCGCGAACGGCTGCGCGAGCGCTATCTTAGCGCGCTTCAATTTTTGCTCGCCCACGACCAGGCGCGCCAGGCGCATGATCAAGCGCTGCAGAGTGCGTTACGGCTGGTACGCGCCGACCCTTTGCGCGAGGAAGCGCACCGTGCGCTGATGCGACTATACTACCTGCTTGGCCGCGAAGCCGATGCCCTGCGCGCATTCGAGCAGTGCCGGAATGCGCTGCAAACCGAACTCGGCATCGAACCCGAGCCTGAAACCCAGAGCCTGTACGATGAGTTGCTGGCCTTACAGCAGCGCCGTGCCAGTATTGCGCCCACGGCAACAGGAACCGCTAGCAATACACACTTCGCCATTTCAAACGATGTGCCATTTGTTGGGCGGCAGGCAGCGCGCGCCGAGCTGATGGACGCAGTGGAGCAGGCGCTGGTAGGCGCAGGCGGAATGGTGCTACTGGCTGGCAACGCCGGGCAGGGGAAAAGCCACCTACTCCGCGAAATAGCTGCCGGGGCAGCATGGCGCGGTGCCCAGGTAAGCTGGGGCCGGGGCCGCGAAGACGCCCAGGCGCTACCGTTCGGCCCGCTCCGCGAAGCGCTCGCCAGCGCGCTCACCCCAGCTCGCGCCAGCGCCATCGCCGCACGTGTGCCCGCCGCAACCCTAAGTGCGCTGCTGCCGCTACTGCCCGACCTGCCCGAGCTGCTGCCGCACATAACGTTCCTCACGCCCACACCAGGGCAATACCCGATTAGCGCCCTGCATGCAGCGATTGGCGCGGTGCTGGTAGCACTGGGGCAAACCACACCGCAGCTTATCATCCTCGAAGATCTGCACTGGTTCGATACGGCAACGCTCGATGCGCTGGCCGCCGTGCTGCCAGCATTACGCGATGCGCAGGTATTACTTACTGCCAGCGCGCGGGCCGATGAGCTGCCGCGCCGCCCAGCCGTGTGGAACTCGCTTCTACACTTCGACCGCGCCGGGCTGCTGCGCCGCATCGAGCTGCGTGGGCTCAACACCGATGAATGTGCCGACCTGGTGCGCCGTGCGCTGAAAATGCAGCACCCCGCACCACGCTTCAGCGCACGCCTGGCCGAAGCCACCGGCGGGAATCCCTTCTTTCTGCTTGAAACCCTGCGCGCCTTGCACGAACAAGGCAAGCTCACCCGCGATACCAAAGGGGTATGGCACACCGCCTGGGATGGCCCCGACGCCGACTATCACGAATTGGAATTGCCCGCCCGCCTACACGAAGCAATCGACGACCGCCTACGCGAGCTGCTGCCAACCGAGCGCGCCACCCTCGCCGCCGCCGCCGTGCTGGGCCAAAACTTCACGCCCACCACCCTGGCGCGCATGGCCGATGGCGCACTGCCGCCGCCCGAGCTGTTGCGCCGCCAATTTCTGATCGAAGATACCACTGGCTACCGCTTCGGCCACGATACACTCCGCGAAGTGGTGTATAACGACCTCGACGACCAGACCCGCCGCGCCTTGCACCTCCGCGCCGCCGAAGTGCTTGAGCAAGAGCACTATGCCCGCGTTGAGGCGCTGGCACAACATCTGTACCTGGCCGGTGCCTGGGAAAAGGCCCTGCCGCATATGATCCAGGCTGGAACGCATGCCTGTGCAGTGTATGCCTACCGCGACGCGCTTCAGAATTATGACCATGCCCTCGAATGCTTTAACAGTGCCAAAAGCAAACAGCTGAGCACACTCTGGGACATTCACCTCAGGCGCGCCGAGCTGGCGACACTGCTGGGCGAATATACCAATGCAATTCTGGCCTATGAAGCAGTGCTACAGCTCGCCGAACGCGATCCGCGTCTACCCGCCGCTGGGGTAACCGGCAGCGCGCGCCGCAGTGCGCAGATCCAGGCGCTGAACGGGCTGTGCTTCGTGGCCGGCCACACCAACGATTATGAGCTAGCCCACCGTGCCAGCCGCCGCGCCATGGCACTCGCCGCTGAAAGCCCGCGCATGATCGATCGCGCCGAGGCATGGTATCAGGCCGGGGTGGTAAGCTTGCGCCGCGACGATTATGGTGAAGCGCAGACGCTGCTTGAGCAGGCTCGTACACTTTACGAGGCACTGAACGACCAGGCCGGGCTGGCGCGCTGCTGGTATCGTATCGGCTTCGCCACGCTGCGCACCGAGGGCGCCACCGCCCAGGCTGTGACGCTATTTGAACAGGCGCGCGCCACGTACCAGCACCTGGGCGCACAATACGAAGAGCACGATTGTACCGTTGCGCTGGCGAATGTTCTGCTCTGGCGCGGCGCATTGCCCGAAACCATTCGCCTCACCGATATAAGCATCCCATTCTTCCGCGCTAGCGCCGCGCGCGACAAAGTTTCGGAAGCGCTAATTGCCCGCGCCGAGGCGTTACGCCGCATGGGGCGGCTCGACGAAGCGCTTGCAGCTGTTGAAGAAGTGTACCAAACCCATATTGAGCTGGGGCGCACCGCCGCCGCGCAATACGATTCGATTGTGCTGGGGGCGATTATGCGTGGGCTAGGCCGCTACGCCGAGGCACAGCACTGGCTGGCCGCCGCATACGCCAGCGACGATCGCCTGAACAAAATCCGCGCCCTGCTTGCCCTGGCCGAGCTCAACCTGGCACTTGGCGCGCTGACGACCGCCTGGAACCAGCTCGACGAAGCCATGACGCTGATTGACTGGCTGCACGCCCGCGCCCAGCGTGGCATCGCCTTACGGCTGCTGGGCCAGGTACGCACTGCCGACCAGGCAGGCACACTGCCCGCACCCTCAAACGCGTTCCCTGATGCCGAGCAATGCTTCAAAGAAAGTGTGCAGCTGCTGCTACAAGCGAATTACGAAAGCGAGCTAAGCACTACCTACGTCTGCTATGGAACTTATTTACTCAAGGCACAGCGGCCCGCTGAAGCCAAGGCGATCCTCTTACAAGGGCAGGCGCTTGCCCAACAGTGTGGCCTGGCAACCCTGCTTGAACAGCTACAGCCCGAGCTTCAACGCACAATTGAAGCCGCCGCCTATCCTGCGCCGGGCCAGGTACGCGTGCGTTTGGCGCGCCAGGGCACACCGCGCGGGCGCTCATTACGCGCCGAAGAATTTGCCGAAGTAGTGTGGACGCTGGAAAGCCCTGAAGATAGTGAAATGCGCCTGCGCCATGGCAAAGCCGCCGAACGCCAGGCGCGCATTCGCCGCCTCTGTGCTGAAGCGCTGGCGCAGGGTGCCGAGCCTACGGTCAGCGATCTTGCCGCCGCGCTGGGCGTTACTGGCCGCACCATCGATCGCGACATTGCTGCATTACGCGCTGCTGGCGAAATTGTAGTGACGCGCGGCGCCGGAGCATAGGCACCACTCCTTACAATGCCTGCAAACTGCCCTTTGCCCATCGTACTTGCGCCCGATTGACAGCCTATAGCACGCATGGTATGCTTGCAGGCGTAATTGGTCAGTTCATCGATTTATTCGGAGGTTTCGCCGTGTTCTTGCTTGTGGCCCTGCGTGTCAGCGAGGCTGGCTAGCCACAGATAGAATACGTGCGCCCTTTTTCTGTCGTTAGATCATAATGGTTTGCAATTATAGCCGTGGGCGCAGGCAATCGCTCCACGGCTTTCGTATATTCAGGAGTCAGAGTCATGTCAACCCTCAATGTCGGCGGGCTGACCAAATATTACGGCGCCGAGCTGATTTTTTCCGATATTAGCTTTCAGGTAGCGCGCGGCGATAAAGTCGCGCTGGTGGGCGTGAACGGCGCAGGCAAAAGCACGCTTATGAAGATCATTGCCGGGGTGGAAGATGCCAGCAGCGGCAACCAACACCTCGCGCGCGGCCATACCCTCGCCTACCTCGCGCAGGAAGCCCAATTCTCGGGTGAGCGCACGCTGATGGAAGAAATGCATGTGGCCCTCGCCCAGCTGCTGGCGCTCCAGAGCGAGATCACCACGCTTGAGCACGCCCTGGCCGACACCAGCGCCCCCGACTGGGAGCAGCGCATGGAGCGCTACGGCGAGCTAACCCACCGCTTCGAGCACGCGGGCGGCTACGAGATCGAGCACCGCATCGACCGCACGCTGCAAGGATTAGGATTCACTGAAGCGCAGTACAACCAGCCAGTTGCCCAGTTCAGCGGCGGGCAAAAAACCCGCGCCGCCCTGGCCGCCGCGCTGCTGGCCGACCCCGACCTACTGCTGCTCGATGAGCCAACCAACCACCTCGACCTGGCCGCACTCGAATGGCTTGAGCGCTTCCTGAAAGACTGGGACGGCACCCTGATCGTCATCTCGCACGACCGCTACTTCCTCGACAAAGTAACCAACCGCACCATCGAAATTGCGAATGGCCGCCTGGATGGCGATTACCCGGCAGGCTATAACAAATACCTTGAGCTCAAGGCCGAAAAACTTGAGCTACAGCTCAAGCAATTCCAGGCCCAACAGGAATATATTGCCAAAACCGAAGACTTCATTCGGCGCTTCAAGGCCGGGCAGCGCACCAAAGAAGCGCGTGGCCGCGAGAAAATTCTCAATCGCCTGAAGTATGGCTACCAGGGCGCCAACGGCCAGTGGATCAGCGAGCGGATCGACGCGCCCCAGCAGCAGAAAAAGCTCGCCATCAACATGAACACCCAGGTGCGTAGCGGCGACCTTGTGTTGCGGCTCGAAAAGCTAGTGGTTGGCTACGCAGCACAACCCGAACATCAGGAACCGAGCGCGGGACGCAATGCACAATACTCGGTGCTTGGCTCGACCATCCAGCTGATTCAATGCCCTAACCTCGAAATGCACCGCGGCCAGCGTGTGGCGCTCATGGGGCCAAACGGCAGCGGCAAAACCACGCTACTCCGCACGATTGTAGGCGACCTGCCGCCGCTGCGCGGGCAGGTGCGGCTGGGCCACAAAGTCACAATCAACTACTATGCCCAGGCCCACGAAGGCTTGCAGATGAGCGCAACCGTGCTCGACGAGATTCGCCGCATCAAGCCACTGATCAAAGAAACCGAGGCGCGCACACTGCTGGGGCGATTCCTGTTCAGCGGCGACGATGTCTTCAAGCGCGTTGGCGATCTCTCGGGCGGCGAGCGCAGCCGCGTGGCGCTGGCCCAGCTCACGCTCATGGCGGGCAACCTGCTGGTGCTCGACGAACCAACCAACCACCTCGACATCAACGCCCGCGAGGCGCTGGAAGTGGTGCTCAACGAGTACAACGGCTCAATCCTGTTTGTCTCGCACGACCGCTATTTCATCGATGCGGTGGCCGACACGGTGTGGATGGTGCAGGATGGCACGGTACAACCCTTTGCTGGCAACTACAGCGAATTTGTCGAAGCGCGCGAGGCCCGCGAGCGCGCCGCCAGCGAGCCAAAGCCCGAGCCGAACAATAAAGGAAAAATAGCGCCGCCAGCGAGCAACGGCACATCAGCGCCCATCGCGCCGGTGCCAGCCCCGGCCCCCACCGCCGTGCCCACCGCAGCCGCGCCCGGCAATGGCCTCCCCCACCCGATCGACCGCAACGCCGAGCGCGAACAGCGCAAGCGCCAGCGCCGCCTCGCCGCGCTCGAAGGCGAGATCGCCATGCTTGAGGACGAGCTAAAGCAAATCGGCGAGGAAATGACCGCCGCCAGCATCGCCGCCGATGGCCCGCGCGTCAAAGCACTCGAGCTGCAATACGCCGACGTACAAGAAATGCTCAACACCCGCTACGACGAATGGTCGGCGGCAGCAGGGTGACGCCAAATACACTGTCTACCTAGTATGCTGTGACGCTGCGTGGCGCGCCACAGCACCACATAGTAATAAGCTAGAACTTTTGCGAATCCAAGCAAATACATCACTCCTTGGGTATGTTTGCGCATAGCGCAAACATACCCAAGAAAAACAAAGAAGTACCTTGCTGCCGCAGGCAAAACAAAAACAAACGCGAACCATACAATTGTGCTACGCCAAAGTGTTATGCCCCAGCACAGCACAAATAAGAGCCACATAACAACCTGCTCTCAGCCCACCCCGCTAGCGCAACCTCGCGCACGCCAACAGCGTTTACACCTATAGTGGTTGCTCGTATGAGCAGCAGTAGCATCATTCCAAAGGCACATGCGCGTTATGGCACAGCATCCTCGCCCCTCATCGTCGATTGCGCGCCGCGCCTGGCTGGCGGCACTCCTGGGCGGAACAGTGCTCGTAGGCGGGCTAGCGGGCCTGAGCTACTGGGCCTACGTCGTGTTCGCCACTTTATTGCCGCCGCTGCTCGGTATCCCTGCCTGGGCGGGCGTGCAGAATATCGCGCTTGGGCTTGGGATAGACCTGGCTCCTTATGCGGGCGGGCTGCTGCTAGCGCTGCTGGTATTCGCCTGGCTGTTGGCGCGCTGGGTCGCCCAGCCGCTGCGCCAGCTGCTGGTAGCAGCGCAAGCGTACCAGCCCGGCGCAGGCGATACCCTCCCCTTACGCGCCCCTGGCGAAGTTGGCGCGCTGGCCCGCAGCTTCGACGAGCTGGCGCGATCGCTTGAGCATTCGGCCCACGAGCTGCGCTCTCAAAACCACAGCCTACAGCATAACCTGCGCCAGCTCGAAGGGCTACTGCGCATCAGCCGCGACCTCAACGCCTCGCTCGAACCCGATACCCTGGCGCGCCGCTTTGCCGCCGCCCTGCACGAAACTTTTGGCTACGAGCACGTTGGCGTCGCGCTGCTTGCGGGCGAAACGCTCTTCCATCACTTCAACAACACCGCCACCGATTACGCCTTTGCGCCGCCACTGCGCGCACCCCTGCTCGATACCAACGCCGCCGGGCGGGTAGCGCTCACTGGCGCGGCTATCTGCGTTGGCGACATGCAGCGCGAACCCACACTCGATCCATCGCCGGGGCTGCCCACCGTGCGCGCCGAGCTAGCCGTGCCCGTGAGCTATGCCAGCCAGCTGCGCGCCGTTATCGTACTGCAAAGCAGCCAGCCCTATGTGTTCGCCGATGCCGACCAGCAGCAGCTCGAGCTACTCGCCACGCCGCTGGCAATCGCGCTCACCAATGCTGGCCTGTTTCAAAGCGAGCAGCTGCGTCGCCAGCTGGCCGAAGCGATCTACCGCGTATCGCAAGCCTTCAGCGCAACCCTCACGCCCGCCGCTGTCCCCGATCTCATCCTCGATCAGCTTGCCCAGGTACTGCCCTACGATCGCAGCGCGCTGCTGCTGGCCGAAAACGAGCAGCTTGCGCTGGCCGCCACACGCGGCTATAGTGCCGCGTCAGCCGTCGAAGCCAATCACCTCAGCATAGACGACGCGCCGCTCATCGCCCAGGTGCTCGAACACGAGCGCCCGATCATCCTCGATGATGTCCGCCACGATTCACGCTACCGCCCAATGCTCACGGCCACCACCGACGACGCGCCAGTGCGCAGCTGGCTGGGCGTGCCGCTGCTGGGCCAGGGGCGCATCTATGGAATCCTCACGCTCGAAAGCGAGCTAGCCAACCGCTACGGCGACGAAGAGCTGCGCGCGATTGCGGCGCTCGGCAACCAGGCCGCAATCGCAATGGAAAATGCGCGCCTCTACGCCGAGGCCCAGGAGCGCACCTTACAGCTCGAAGTCGTGACGCGCGTAACCCAGGAAGTGAGCACGCGCGATGTCAGCCGCGAGCTGCCCGGCATCCTGCGCACGATCATTCACCAGATTCGGCGCGTTGTGCCCTGCGATTATGCCGCGCTGGCCTTCTACAACGAGGATGACGATAGTTTTTCATTCGAAACGGTATACGATTTCGCCGTTACCAGCTGGGACGAGCTGCCGCCAGGCCGACGCGAACCCGCCGAGGGCACACCCTGGCAAACGGCTTGCCGCACCGGCACGGCGCTGGTGCAGAGCGAGCTCATCCGCAGCGCCTTCGTCTACGATCGCGGGCTGGCGGCGGGCGGGCTGCGCTCGGGCATCGTCATGCCGATCATTGGGGCCAGCCGCGCGCTCGGCACCCTCGATTTCGCCAGCCGCGAGCCTGCCGCCTACGGCCAGCTGCAAGTATCCACCCTGCGCGAGCTTTCGCACTACCTGGGCACGGCGCTGCACAACGCGCGCCTGGCGCAAGAGCGGGAAGAAACCGCCGCCAAGCTGGCGCGCACCCAGGAACACCTGAATATGGTCGATAAAGTGCGCGCAGTTGGGCAGCTCGCCTCGGGCGTCGCGCACGATTTCAACAACCTGCTGGCGGGTATTCTCGGCAACGCCCAGCTGCTGCTCTTCGACGAACTCACCGACGACCAGCGCGACATGCTGCGGGTGATCGAGCGCGCCGCCAAGGATGGTGCCGAAACCGTGCGCCGCCTGCAAGGCTTTGCGCGCATGGAGCAGAATTCGCCCCTGACCGAAGTGCGACTCGATATGCTGGCGCGCGACGCAATCGACATTACGCGGCCACGCTGGCGCGATGTCGCCCAGAGTCGCGGCGCGTCGATCGAGATTGTCCGGCAGCTGCAGCCAGTTACGGCGCTGGCGGGCCGCCCCGCCGAACTGCGCGAGGTGCTCACCAACCTGATCATCAACGCGGTTGATGCGATGCCCAAAGGCGGCAAAATCACGCTCGCAACCTACGATGAAATCGTGGGCAGCACCGACGCTGGCGCGGTGGTGGTTGAGGTTGCCGACACCGGCACCGGCATTGCCCCCGACGTACAGGAGCGGATCTTCGACCCATTTTTCAGCACCAAGGGCGAGGGCGGCACCGGCCTGGGCCTGGCGGTATCGCTGGGGATTGTACAGGGCCACGGCGGCACAATCGAGCTGGAAAGCGCGGTTGGTGCGGGCACGCGCTTCATTATTCGCCTGCCCATCCGCAGCGCCGACCAATCGGCCAAACACGGCAAAACGCGCCACGCCCAGGAAATCCAGCCCGGCCATATTCTGTTTGTGGAAAACGAGCAGATGATTCGCGATGCCACCGTGCGCCTGCTCACACGCTGGGGCCACAAAGTCGTTGCCGCCGAAAACGGTGCCCAGGCGCTCGCTCAGTTCCTGCCCGACACCTTCGACCTGGTGATTTCCGACCTGGGCATGCCCGACATGAACGGCTGGGAGCTGCTCGGGCAGATCAAAGCGCGCGACCCCCGCGTGCCAACCGTGCTCATTACGGGCTGGGGTCACCCCACCGGCGACGAAGAGGCGCGCGCCGCCGGGGCCGATTTCATTATCGAGAAGCCCTTCGACCAGGACGACCTGCGCGATATTCTTGCCGAGGCGCTGGGGTAGGGGGCACAAGGAAGTACGATGGTGGCTCGTGCAGTTCGCCGGTACAGCTTGGCAACGTGTCCCCGTGCTATTCTTCTAGCTGGCAATGCACATCTACCATAAGAACGTTGGGCAACACTCAATAATTTATTTGACTAACAGCGACACATATTCTATAGTTACAAAACGAATAAAATCTGCTCATTCGAGTAGCATTCCTGCTTTGCCCTCCTTCGCAATCGTCTTTGCAATCCCACAATCTGCCCGCATAGCATGCCCTGTTACAGTTATGGAAGTGACTTTCGCTTGCCCTTACCTGAATACGATCGTTGCTATCGCGCCCGGAAAGTAGATCAGCCAGGGTTATGACACGGGCAGGCGTCGTTCCCACAGGGCAATCGCTACGCCCAGTCTTACACCAGTAATAGCAACGACCGCTGTGTAATAGCGCATAATGCCACATGCAGAGGCGTATGAAAAAATCACTCTCTACGGCACTGTTCTGTGTTCTATTCATCACATCGTGCACTTTAGCTCAAGAGAATGCCCCACCGCAAGATACCAGCGATACGGGCAAAATCATTATAAGTTTTGCTGCTCCAGAACGTGACCGGTTTCAGTATAAGGCGTCAATCGATGCGTTCAATCAACAAAATAGCGATATTGGCGTTGTCTTTGTTCCTGAAGAGAGCTTTCCCCAAGACTATACCACCACCTCACCCCAATCCGAGGCATCATTCCTTGCCAGGGTCGCAGATACAGCCGTAGGCGTTATTCAACCATCAGATATTACTCATCACTTCATTGCGAACCTGAGTCAATATATCAATATTGATAAAGCATTCAATCTGAACGATTATTACCCGCAATCACTCATTCCTATGAGCGATGACGGCGATATGTATGTATTGCCAACCAGTACATATGTGCCGCTGCTGTACTATAATAAGAACCTCTGGTCAAGCAGTTCTGGCAGCCTAGATTGGGCAACCGTGCTTGAAGCCGCCAAGCAGGTGACGCGAAAAACGGGAAAAATCGATATTTATGGCCTGATGGATGGCGAACAAGGCATTCCTACATTTCTGCAAGCAATTGATGCAGCTGGCGTTGATCTATTAAATACATCGCTCGATCAGGTTAACTTCCAGCTGCCTGCGATTGTTGCCGCTGCCCAACAAACGCGTGAACTCGTTGCCGATGGGGTTATTTATTCGATAAGCACCAGCGATACGACTGAAGATGTTGGCGACTCGGTTCAGGATGTTGAGCGCCTGGTGCGCAGTGGACGAATGGGCATCTGGCGTGCCGAAGCATTCTCGCTCGATCTGAAGCACTCCGACCTCAGGTTCGAGGTTGGCAGCATCCTGATGCCCCAATCGCGCCAGATGACCGCCGTACCGTTCCGCTATGGATATATGATGAGCAGCGGGACACCGCACCCCGCGGCGGCCTGGCGCTGGCTTTCGTTTCTTAGCCGCCAACCATTACCTGGCAATAACGGTGCGTTCAACGTGCCAGCCCGCCGCTCGCTGGCTGCGGAAAGCAACTATTGGGACAATTACGCAGCACAGGATGTGCGCTTGATGCAAACATACCTGGAGCATCCAGTGGTAAAACCACAGGCGTTTACCGATGGTGAGGCACGGGCGGCATTGCTGACCCAATGGGACACTATCATCAGGAATCGCGATTCGGTGCAGCATAGCCTGGCTGCTGCGCAAGCGTTTTTTGATGCCCAGCAGCAACAGGCACGCGAGCAGCAGGCGCGTGCGACGCCTGCCCCGGTGGTAGTAGCCTTGCCCGAGCCAATCGCGGCGGATATGCAGGTCATCAATGTAGGCATGCCCTTTGAGTCGCGTGCTGACCTGCGCGAGCTGGCAACAATCTTTATGCAACAGCACCCGAAAACCCAGGTCAATGTGCGCTACCCGGGTAATGCCGATAGCTTGCCATCGCTCACAACCTATGCCCAAGCCTACGATTGTTTTGCCTGGCCCCGCCCGCCGAGCGACCATGAAGCCGCGTTTTTGCTCGACCTGACGCCACTGATTGACGCAGATCAAAGCTTTGCAGCAGCAGATTACCCTGCCGCGCTGCTCAGCCCATTTCAGCTGGGAACCAAGCGCCTGGGCTTGCCAATGAGCGTGCAGCTCAATGCACTGGCATACAATCAAGCACTGTTCGATCGCTTTGGCGTGCCAGCGCCGCAACCAACCTGGACGCTTGATCAGTTTCTGGCGACGGCACAGCAACTCACGGATGCGCATTCTTCGCCACCGCGCTACGGCTACGGCATGACCTTCGCTGGCCCACTCGATCTGCGTACATTTTTAGCGCTCTACGGTGCCAGCACCACAACGACCAACGGAACTGAAGCCAGCTTCACCAGTGATGAATTCGTTGCCGCAGTGCGTTTCTACGCGGATGTTTTGAAGCAGTATTCGCCGCATCAAACGCTGCCGGGCTATCGCGAGCCCCATAGCATTCCCGATGTGCTCAGCGATGGGCAAACTGGTATGTGGGTAACCTCGTTTGCGAATGCATCGATGAACGATCCAGCCTCTGCTGTGCTCACACCAAAGATTGCGCCACTCCCACGCGGTGCAAAGAATGCAAATGCCAACAACATAACCATTACGGGCATCTATATCTCAGCGACGACGCAGTACCCACAGGTTTGCTGGGATTGGATCAAGTTCTTAAGTGCGCGCGCCGATACCGCCAACGTCCTCGATTTCCCAGCCCGTCGGTCGGTCGCGCAATCGGCGGAATTTGCAGCGCAAGCTGCGCCAGGCGCAGCCGACGTGTACACGGCGTATCAGCCGCTGCTGGATCAGCCGGGCCGTACAGCAACACGCGATCTCTTTGCGGATCCGCAGTTCGATCCGTACTGGCTGTTTCGCGCGGTTGATCGGGTGCTTCAAGGCAGGAATGCCGAGCAGGAGTTACGCGACGCCGAGGTATTGACCAGGCGCTACTATGCGTGCCTGGCACAAGGGCAGCGGCCCTTCCGCTGCGCACGCAGCGTTGACCCAGCGTATGCGGGTTTTGCGGCGGGGTTGCCAGCGCAGCGGCCATAGCTCCCGCTATGCCGCCTCGTCCCGTCGCTGAAGCAGCAGCTTCTTCGCTATGCTCAGGCTGGCACCGGATTGTCATCCAGCAGCCCATCGATGCGCTCAAGCACGAGCGTGGGCGCAAGGCCCGAGGCGGCTAGCCGCGCGCGGTCGGCGTCGCCGGTGAGCACCAGGCAAGTGGCCATGCCCGCGTCAATGCCCATGGTAATGTCGGTTTCTAGCCGGTCGCCCACCATAATGCAGCGCTCAGGCGGCAGCCCGAGCATAGCGGTAATTGTCGCCACCATAATCGGCGAAGGCTTGCCCACAATCGGGTCGCAGCGCACGCCGGTACACGCCTCGATCGCGGCGATCATCGCCGCACAGTCGGGCTCGCCGCCGCCGGGCACCGGGCAATAGCGATCGGGGTTGGTCGCAACCAGGCGCGCACCGGCACGAATAGCGTCAAAGGCGATTTGCAGCTTGCGATAATCGAAGGTGCGATCGAACGAGGCAACCACAATATCGATTTCGCCTGCTTCTTCACTGAGCACAAAGCCCGCCGCGCGCAAGTCGCTCTTCAGCGGCTCCTCTCCCACCACAAACAGCCGTGCGGCGGGCGCTTCGCATAGCAGCCACTGCACCAGCACAAACGACGAGTTCACAATATCCTCGATGGGCGTGGGGATGCCCAGGCGCGTGAGCTTGGCGGCATACTGCTCGCGCGTCTTCGTAGGGTTGTTCGAGAGGAAGATTGTGCGTTTGCCCGCCGCACGCAGCGCCGCAATTGTTTCGGCTGCGCCAGGCAGCGGCTGCTCGCCCAGGTAGATCGTGCCATCCTGATCGAAAATATAGGCGTCGTACATGCTTTCCTCGCAATTGTGACTACCCAAATAACGGCGAGACAATAGCAGAAAACCGGCGAATCTACAAGCAACCGCACGATGCACCATTGTATGCTATAATACCCATGCCTCTGATCCGCTCTGGGTTTGGCTCAGAGGTTTTTGTTTGTCATACGCTTACTCGTTCCGCCCAGAGGGTTACGCACCGTAAGCACGGAGTTTTGTGGCTGTGCCGATTGCGTACCCGGGTTTGCGACGCTTCACGCCCTTCAGGACTCCCCAAGGATAAGGATACATTTTGAATTTCGACCAATTGAAGCTCGACCCGCGCCTGATGCAGGGCGTGCGGTCGGCTGGCTATGCTACGCCCACCCCAATTCAGGCTGCTGCCATCCCGCCCGCGCTGGCCGGGCACGACCTGATCGGCACCGCGCAGACTGGCACCGGCAAAACCGCCGCGTTTGTGCTGCCCATCTTGCAGCGCCTGCTGAAAGGGCCGCGCAACCGCACGCGCGCGCTGATTGTGACGCCCACACGCGAGCTAGCCGAGCAAATTAACGAAACCGTGCGCGCGCTAGGCAGCGCCAGCGGCTTACGCAGC
>JAFEAS010000037.1:50575-60340 GCA_018266315.1 Chloroflexi bacterium SZAS-1
GATGGCATTGAGGTGCTGGTGCTCGACGAAGCCGACCGGATGTTTGATATGGGCTTCCTACCAGCGGTACGCCGGATTTTGAAGTATGTGCCAGCCAAACGCCAGACGATGCTGTTCTCGGCGACCTTCCCGCCCGAGATCGAGCAGCTCGCTGCGCAGGCGCTACACAATCCGCAGCGTGTAGCCGTGGGCCTTACCCGGCCCGCAACCACTGTAACGCACGCGCTCTACCCGGTGGCGCAACACCTGAAAACTGGTCTGACGCTCGAACTGCTGAAGCACACTGACACTAACTCGGTGCTGATTTTTACTCGCACGCGCCACCGCGCCGCGCGCCTGGCCCACCAGCTTGAGCGCGCGGGCTACCGCGTTACGTCGCTGCACAGCGACCGCTCACAGAATCAGCGCCAGGCCGCGCTCGATGGATTCCGCAGCGGCACCTACCAGGTAATGGTCGCGACCGATATTGCCGCGCGCGGCATCGATGTCGCTAGCATCTCGCACGTAATCAATTACGACATCCCCGATACCGCCGATGCCTACATTCACCGCATCGGGCGCACCGGGCGCGCCGAGCGCGAGGGCGATGCCTTTACGCTGATCACGCCCGACGACGATGCCACCGTCCGCACGATTGAGCGTGCGGTGGGCCAGCGCATTCCCCGCCAGACAATCGACGGCTTCGATTATGCTGCGCCACCGCCGGTTCAAACGGCGCAATTCGGTGGTCGTGGGCGCACGCCCCGCGCCCAGGCCGCGCCAGCCGCCAGCCGACGTGGCAGCGCACCACAACGCCGTGCGCCACGCCAGGGCTAAATGGATATCATCCAACTTCGCGGAAGATTGAGTTATTGGCGTTCTTAATCTTCCGCGAATAATATTCTTGCCTTGTACCTTGGCGCTCGTTCCTGCCTCTCCTTTCGGCGGGGAGCGCCCCCACCATTTGGCTATCTCCCATTCCGTTGTACTAGCATCAAAACTACCCTTCTGGTGATTTTAATCACGAACGCTCCAGCGTATACTCCAACCATCGCAACCGTTCAAGATCACGGCTTCACAGTGAGCTATACGGCACTTTAGCCGGGCACTATCCCGGCTGCCGCCTTGTTCGGCTACGCAGTATCGATGTCGTATACAAAGGGGGAGCGCAATGGCGGGTAAAAGTAATGGCGCAGTAAAGAAGAACCGCTGGTCGGCGGGCGTAACGCCATACGCCGAAATGGGCTACTACAATGCCGACTACGAGCCCAAAGAAACCGACATCCTGTGTGCGTTCCGCATTGTGCCGCAGGAGGGCGTCGAGCCAATTGAGGCCGCCGCCGCCGTGGCAGGCGAGTCTTCCACCGCAACCTGGACGGTGGTATGGACCGACCGGCTCACCGCACACGAGCACTACCAGGCCAAGTGCTATCGAGTCGATCCAGTGCCCGGCACCGATCAGCACATCGCCTACATCGCCTACGATCTCGACCTGTTCGAAGAAAACTCGATTGCCAACCTCACCTCATCGATCATTGGTAATGTGTTTGGCTTCAAGGCGCTAAAAAGCCTGCGACTCGAAGACATGCGCATCCCGCCGCACTACACTAAGACGTTTCAGGGTCCGGCGCATGGCATTGTGATGGAGCGTGAGTACCTCAACAAATATGGCCGCCCGCTGCTCGGCGCGACCACCAAGCCCAAGCTAGGCCTTTCGGCGCGCAACTATGGCCGCGTGGTATACGAAGCCCTGCGTGGTGGTCTCGACTTCGTGAAAGACGACGAGAACATCAACTCGCAGCCGTTTATGCGCTGGCGCGACCGCTTCTTGTTCTGCATGGAGGCCGTCAATAAGGCCCAAGCCGCCACCGGCGAGATTAAAGGCCACTACCTCAACGTCACCGCAGGCACGATGGAAGAAATGTACGAGCGCGCCGAATTCGCCAAAGAGCTGGGCAGTGTCATCATTATGATCGACCTGACGATTGGCTACACCGCCATCCAGAGCATGTCCAAATGGTGCCGCAAGAACGGCCTCATTCTCCACCTGCACCGCGCAGGCCACAGCACCTATACCCGCCAGAAAACCCATGGCGTGAACTTCCGCGTAATCTGCAAGTGGATGCGCCTGGCCGGTGTCGATCATATTCACGCAGGCACGGTGGTAGGTAAGCTCGAAGGCGACCCGAACGCAGTTCAGGGCTACTATGCCACGCTGCGCGAGAACATAATTGCGCCAAACCCGGTGCAGGGTCTGTACTTCGAGCAGAATTGGGCCAGCATGCCAGGCGTTATGCCAGTGGCGTCGGGCGGCATTCACGCTGGGCAGATGCACCAGCTGCTGCACTACCTGGGCGAAGATTGCGTGCTGCAATTCGGCGGCGGCACTATCGGCCACCCCGATGGCATTGCCGAAGGCGCAACCGCCAACCGCGTGGCCGTTGAGGCCATGATGCAGGCGCGCAACGAAGGCCGCGATTACCTGAACGAAGGGCCAGAGATTCTCGCACGCGCCGCCCGCTGGTCGCCGTCGCTGCGCAAGGCGCTTGAGGTGTGGAAAGATGTGACCTTCGAGTTCGAATCGACCGATACGCCCGATGTAGTGGTAACGCCAACCTTCTAAGGTTGCAATACGCAGCACGCAGTAGCAAGCCAAAGGCTACCAACTGCCAACTGTTAACTGCCGACTGGAGAAATATATGCGCATTACTCAAGGAACCTTTTCGTACCTGCCCGATTTCGACGACGACCAGATCCGTGCGCAAGTGCAATACTGCCTCGATAACGACTGGCCGGTATCGATCGAGTACACCGACGATCCGCATCCGCGCAATGTCTACTGGGACATGTGGGGCATGCCGATGTTCGATATCAAAGACGCCGCCGGGATTATGCTTGAGCTCAACAAGTGCCGCGAGGTGTTCCCCAATCACTACGTCCGCATCAATGGCTACGATCGGCGCTATGGGCGGCAAACCACGGCCCTGAGCTTTATTGTCAATCGACCGAAGCACGAGCCAGGCTTCCGCGTCGACCGGATGGAATTTAGCGACCGCCAGCTGAAGTATTCGCTGCATGCCTACTCCACCGACCGGCCCACCGGCGAGCGTTACGAAGACTCATAGCAGAAAAAGGCAAGAGCTGAGAACCAAGAACCCAGAACCATGCGCTATCACACCCAGGTAGGTTCGTCGTTTTTGGTTCTCGGTTCTTGATCCTCGGTTCTTGGAGATATACGACCACTTCGCGCCGTGGGTAATTCAGCTAGGATAGCTATGTCTATCGACACAATAACTATGGAAACGATTGATCTCGATGCAGCATACCAGGCATCGAATATTCAGCAGGTACTCGAAACACTCGATCGCGAGCTGGTTGGGTTAGGGCCAGTCAAAACCCGTATTCGCGAGATAGCCTCGCTGCTACTCGTGGCACGTCTCCGCGAGCAGGCCGAACTAACGACTGGCCGCCCGTCGCTTCACATGAGCTTTACCGGGCGCCCTGGCACCGGCAAAACGACGGTGGCCGTGCGTATGGCCGCCATTCTGCACCACCTGGGGTATGTGCGCAAAGGGCATCTGGTCGTCGCCACGCGCGATGATCTGGTGGGCCAATATGTCGGCCATACGGCACCAAAAACCAAAGAAGTGCTGAAGCGCGCAATGGGCGGCGTGCTCTTTATCGACGAAGCATACTACCTGTACCGGCCCGAAAACGAGCGCGATTATGGCCAGGAAGCCATCGAAATGCTGCTGCAGGTGATGGAAAATCAACGCGATGATCTGGTGGTCATCCTAGCTGGTTATAAAGAACGCATGGACACGTTCTTCCAATCGAATCAGGGGTTCCGCTCGCGTATTGCACACCATATCGAGTTCCCCGATTACACGCTCGACGAGCTTAATGCGATTGCCGAGCTGATGGTGGCGCAGCAGATGTACCATTTCGACGATGAGTCGCGCCACGCGTTTGCCGAGTACCTGGCACTCCGTATGCACCAACCTTATTTTGCGAATGCGCGAAGTGTGCGCAACGCGCTCGACCGTATTAAGTTGCGGCAGGCCAGCCGCCTGGTGGCACAGGGTGGGGTCATCGCCGCCGACGAGCTGGCACGCATCGACGCCGCCGACGTGCGCCAGAGCCGTGTGTTTCAGGGCGGTATTGATAAATAGAACAGCGCGGCCCTGCTTTCCCTGAGGCCTACGCCGCGCAGCACAAAGCGCCTAAGCTATACGCAAGGCGCTGTAAGAACGCTTGGCAGAGCCGAAGCCTTTGCCGAGCGCCAGATGGTTAATGAGGAAGCATATGAGCAAACAACGACCAATCATTCTGGGCATCGTTGGCGATAGCGCCGCGGGAAAAACCACCATTACAAGTGGCCTGGTAAAGCTGCTAGGGGCCGATCGCGTCACCCATGTCTGTGCCGACGACTACCACAAGTACGATCGGCGCGAGCGCAAGGCGTTGAACATTACGGCACTGCATCCCGATTGTAACTACCTCGATATTCTTGAGCTTCATCTTGAGCGCTTGCACTATGGCCAGCCCATCCTCAAGCCAGTTTACGATCACTCAACCGGTTCGCTGGTGCGGCCCGAATATATCCAGCCGCGCGAGTTTGTAATTGTAGAGGGCTTGTTGGGATTCACAACCGCTACCATGCGCCAATTCTACGATGTAAAGGTTTACCTTAACCCACCCGAAGATCTGCGGCGCGTGTGGAAGATCAAGCGCGACACCACCAAGCGCGGCTATACTGTTGATGAAGTGCAAGCCGAAATGGAGAAACGCGAGCCAGATTCGCGCGATTTCATTCGCCCGCAGCGCCAGTATGCCGATATTGTTGTGCATTTTCACCCGAACGAGGGTGTACCGCCTGAGCAAGCCGGAGCACAACTCAACGCTCAGCTCACGTTGCGGCCCACTATTCCCCACCCCGATCTGAGCTATCTGATCGAAGAAGGCAGCCCGAACTCGGGCGTGCGGCTTGAGCTAGGCCGTGCGGATGGCAAGCCGGTGGATTTCTTACGCATCGATGGCAGCGTTACACCTCAGCACGCCGCCGAGCTAGAGCAAGCAATCTGGCGGCATCTGCCCGATCTGCACCCGCTATCCGCCGATGAGTTTGGCGATTATAACGACCGGGCCGAAATTCGCCACAGCGACCCACTGGCAATTACGCAGTTACTACTGACCTACCATTTACTGCGCAAATATAACGATGTGCGTTTGCTGCCGTTTGCGCAACCGGTGGCCGCGCTCAGTCGGTTACAGCCAACCTCGGTACACAACTAGATTAAAAAGCGATAAGGTGCGGGCGGGCTGCAACGGCCCACCCGCACCTTATGAATGACGCGCTCGTTCGCGTGTAATGCCCTGCTTTAGCGTTCCTGGGTTTCGCGAAAATATACTTGCGCGGCCTCAGTACGATTCGAGGCACCGAGCTTCTGCAAAATGTTCTGCACATGAAACTTCGCGGTGCTCTCCTGCACGCAGAGTCGCTCGGCAATCTGGGCATTCGTCTGCCCTTCCGAGAGCAGCCGCAAAACATCGCGCTCACGTTCGGTGAGGCGACCCACCAGCTTGCCACGTACATCGGCCCCATTTATCGTCTGGCGCATCACCCGCGGGAACACTAGCTGCCCATTCGCAACATTCCGAATCGTCGCGATCGTCTGGCGCGGCGGATCCGTCTTTAGCGCATAACCATCGGCCTGGCGCTCCCACGCGCCCTGAAGGGCACTGCCATCGGCGGCGGCACTGAGCATGACGACCTTCACTGGCAAACCCTGGCGCCGAATTTCTTCAAGGCACCAGAAGCCATCGCCATCCTGCATATGCACATCCAGCACCACGAGATCGGGCCGGGTATATTGCAATTCATCGAGTAATGCCTCGCCGCTGGTGACGGTCGCCACCACCTCCATATCAGGCTCGTGGCTAAGCAGCCCGCGTAACCCTTCAATTACCAGTGGATGATCATCGGCGAGTATAATCGTAATCTTTGGTTTGCGTCCTTCAGAAACCACTTGGCACCTGCACAATCACGCGCGTGCCCTGCCCTAGTTGGCTTAGTACGCGCAGCTGGCCGCCAACCAGGTGTATACGTTCTTGCATACCGCGCAATCCAATATGCGTTTCGCGCGGAACCCTACCCACAAACTCAAGCGGCGGTTCAAACCCGCACCCCTGGTCAGCAACTTCAAGCTCGATCCAGCCGCCCCGGCAGCTCAGCCACACGCTGTGCATTGTCACGCCCGCATGGCGGTAGGCATTCGACAGGCTTTCTTGCATTACCCGGAAGAGCGCGATCTTTACGGCCAGGCTCACGGGCGGAATATCACCATCGGTAGTGATCGCCACATGATTGCCGGTAAGCGCCTCGTGCTCTAGCGCCAGCTCATGCAGCACAGCGAATAGCGAAAGCTCTTGAAATTCGACCATGCGCAGGCCACTAAGCGTAATACGTATATCTTGCAGCGCATTTTCAACCAGCGTGATCGCGCGCACAAGCGGCGGTTCAAAGCTCGCGCGTACCGAAGGCGCCATATCATCAAGCAGCGCCTGAAGGAGGGACAGATGCGATGATGCGGCAAAAAGCTTTTGCACCGGGCCATCGTGAATGTCGAGAACCAGGCGATGCAGGTCTTCGCCGGTTACTGAAGTGGGGCAGCAGTTCGTTGGCATAAATGCTTGCTCAAATAGCTGTTGCCCTTGCACGTCTCGTATTGCTAATTCAACCATAGCTTGCACTCTCGATTGCTCACCAACATTAAGCTTGGGTGATGTGCTGGCATACACCAGCCGCAGTCGGCCAGTTTCGTGCGATACTGCGCGAATGGGTAGTTCGATGGTGTGGGCGCCAGATGCAGGTGGATGCGTATCGCCCTGCACAATCGTGCGTGCGGGGGTACCAGCACTGCCAGAGAGTTGTAATTCGGCACGCGCGAGACTCAAACGGCGGCAAAGCTCGCGAAGTAAGCGCTGGTAGGCAGCATCGGGCGAGACATCCATCGTCGGCTCCGTCGCAATGCCTCGTATAGGCAAGTATACTCGAACGTAGTTCAGGATTGGTTACAGTGTGCGATCCAGCGATACTCGCAGTAATACGCAACTGCCTTATTTAAGACGCAGCCATAGGATTGGGCAATCGGGAGTGCTCAAACCTAGTATAGCATGGCTACGCAACTGTATTCGGACTTTCGCTTACTTGTTTATTTGGCTGCGGCAGCTTTGTTCTTGGTGATGTTTTGCGCTCCGCGCAAAACATCACCAAGAACAAGAAGAATTTGCTTGAGTAAGCGAAAGTCCTAGGTATGTACTACCCGTACTACCCGTATCACAGCAAGTTCGGCTAAACATATATGCGTTGGTGCAAACACAACTTCGGCGTGCGCCGTACCAGAAAGCACACCTGATCAATCGAGTTTGGTAGCGCGCCTGTACAACGACGTATTGCTTCACCGCTACACCAATGTTATCCTATCTACCTCACCGAAACATTACACCGGAAGGAGCTGCGATGAATCCCATACAGCGCCAACGCGCGCGCGCGGCACTCGAAACCTTTTTCAGCACACCGCTCGACGAGGCGCTAGCCCCCAGCCGCGCCGCGCCCGATGCAATGGCGCTCACGCTCTTCCGCGATGTTGCCGCCCATGTGCCTGCCTATCGCGCCTTCCTCGCCGAACATGCCATCGACCCGAATAGCATCCAATCTATCAGCGATTTTGTGCGCCTGCCGCTAATAACCAAGGCGAATTACTTGCGCCGCTACCCGCTGCCCGATCTCTGCCGCGATGGGCGGCTCGAGCGGTGTGATATGGTGGCGGTGTCGTCGGGTTCAACCGGCGAGCCAACCTTCTGGCCGCGCTTCATGGCTGATGAATTGCCAATCACCACCCGCTTCGAGCAGATTTTTCACGATAGCTTTCGCGCCGACGAGCGCCGCACGCTTGCAATTATATGTTTTGCGCTTGGCACCTGGGTAGGCGGTATGTTCACCGCCAGCTGCTGCCGTTACCTGGCCGCCAAAGGCTACCCGCTCACTGTGATCACACCAGGCAATAACCGCGAGGAGATTTTGCGTGTGGTGGGCGAGCTTGGGCCAGCCTATGATCAAGTCGTGCTAATGGGCTACCCGCCCTTTCTTAAAGACATTGTCGATGCCGGGCGCGCGCGCGGCGTCGATTGGGGGCCGCTGGCAGTAAAATGGGTGATGGCGGGTGAGGTGTTTAGCGAAGAGTGGCGCGCCCTGGTAGGCGAACGATTGGGTGCAACCGAGCCGTGCTACGATTCGGCATCACTGTATGGCACCGCCGATGCGGGCGTGCTGGGCAACGAAACACCGCTAAGCATCTGTATTCGGCGCTGGCTAGCCGCGCACCCCGAGGTTGCCGCCGAATTGTTTGGCGAAGCGCGGCTGCCTACCCTGGTGCAGTACGACCCACTGAGCCGGATGTTCGAGCAGCAGGAAGGGACATTGCTGTTTACCGGCGATAACGGCATTCCGCTGGTGCGCTACCATATCGCCGATGCTGGCGGGCTATTCGGCTACACGGAATTGCTAGACGCGCTGGCACAGCATGGTTTCGACCCGGTAGCTGAGCTTGGGCCGGGCGCGCGTGGTGTGCGGCGCTTGCCGTTTGTATACGTCTTTGGCCGCTCGCACTTCACCGTTTCATACTTCGGCGCAAATATTTACCCCGAAAATGTGACGGTCGGGCTTGAGCAGCCAGAGATTCGCGAATGGGTGACCGGCAAATTTGTGCTGGAAACACCCGAAGATGCCGACCACAATCGCTACCTGGCAGTCGCCGTTGAACTAGCTTCCGAGGTACCCGCCGACGATACCAAACGGCGCGCAATTGCCCAATCGATCCTCATCCAGCTACGCCGACTCAATAGCGAATTTGCCAATTATGTGCCAGCCGAACGGCAGCTGCCATCCATTACCTTACGACCGCTCGGCGACCCCGAATACTTTCCACTCGGCGTTAAGCACCGCTACACACGCAAAACGAGCGCATAGCCCGCACGCAACGGCTGCGCGCAGGCTGGTGGCGAATACACCAACGGCACTGCATTCTGCTACCCTAATTTTGATTACTGCAGCTGCCAGGCATCAAGCTGAAGCAGCTGTGTTGCACCGCGCTCAGCGAATACGGCAACACCCAGGCTATCGGGCCGGGTTGGGTAGATACGCGTAGTAATGCTGATACGCCCGTTCACAAACACTTCGAGCACCGAGCGATCGAGAAAAATATGGAAGCGAACTGGTTCGCCTGGGCCTCGCTGCAATGGTGCCGTATGCGCAGTGTGATCGGTCGATTGATCCAGGCTCGCACGCGCCCGATCGACAATCACCTGCTGCGCAGCGGCATTGTACAGGATGCGCGTTTGCTCGGTACTATCGGGTGCGTGACGCACAAGCACACCACAGCAGCCATCGGCTGCGGGCACTAGCTCAGCCTGTAGCTCCAGCGCGTCGCCACTAACATTCGGTAGCACCAGCGCCTGGTTTGCGGCTACCTCGATCGCCCTATGCTGAATATGCTCGCTACGGAGTGCCATAAGCTCTGGCGCGGGCTGCATGCATACCTGCCCGTCCGGCCCCAGCGACAAAATCCGCGGCAGCGACATCACCCCCGACCAGCCGCGTGCCATTTGTGCGTCGCTGGTGCGACCTTCGTAGATCCAGCCGAACATAATCCGGCGGCCCTGTGTATCGGTAAACGACTGTGGAGCGTAAAAATAGCGGTCGCCATAGTCAAGCTTATGCACCAC
>JAFEAS010000037.1:60354-65102 GCA_018266315.1 Chloroflexi bacterium SZAS-1
TGCCAGACCGATACCGATAGCACATGCCGGTCGCCGAGCGCAAAGAAATCGGGGCATTCCCACATTCCACCCGTCCATAGCGGTGTGTAGCTATGAATATCGCCAACACAGAGCGGGTGTAGGTATTCCCACTCGCGCAGGGTAGCTGAGCGATACAGCAAAGCTGCGCCGCCCCGGCCTTGAATGCCCGCGCCCATCAGCTGGTACCACAGCCCGTCTTCGCGCCAGACCGAATGATCACGATAGGCAACGAGATCGAGATCAGTGGGTGGGGCAGGAATGATTGGATTCCCTGCGTACTTCTGCCAGGTCAGTAGCCCATCGACGCTGGTTGCCAGGCACGCCCGCTGCACCCCCTGGCGATTCCCACTGTAGATCAGCGTCGGCACCCCATCATCGTCAACCGCCCCCCCCGACCAGCAGCCGTCTTCGTCGGGAGTGCCCGGGGTTGGTGCCAGCGCAATCGGCAGGTGCCGCCAATGCACCAGATCAGGGCTGACAGCGTGTCCCCAATGAATTGTGCCGTGGAATGCGCCATGCGGGTTGTACTGGTAAAACATATGGTACGTGCCATTCCATTGAATCAGCCCATTCGGATCATTCAGCCAGTTGGCAGGCGGCAGGAAATGGTAACGTGGGCGGAGTGGATCGGAGGCAACAGGCTCCTCCCGATCGGTTTCATATTGGGGATTCACAATACCTCTCCCTCCCTTCAATCGCCAGCATAGCGGCAAAGCGTGAATCTACGGGTAAGCATGTATGCCGCTAAGGAAATTCGGGGCGGCCTCGCTGCCCCCAAAACCCCACTATACAACAAAAGGCGCAGGGCAGCGCAAACTTACGCCGCCTACGCCTTTACCCTACGCCCAAATACGCTGCTACTCGTTTTTCGTATCGTCGCTGCCGCTGCGCGAGAGGATGGCATACACCTCGCGGCGCGTACTATCGAGCAGCTGCATGACTGCCTGTTTCTGCTCGGGTGTGCCATGGCGGGCCACCTGCATCACGCTCGCTACCAAGCTCATGCCGCTCTGGCGCAAGCCCTCTAGCTCGGGGCCAGGGCCGCGAAAGCCAGGATGCGGGCCGTGGCCTGGCCCGTCGGGGCGCGCCTGGCGCTCGGCCAGCAGCTGGCGGCCCGATTCAGTGATCGTGTACACGCGCTTACCTTCAACCGTCTCGCTGGTAAGGTGCCCTTCATCTTCCAGTAGCTGGAGCGTCGGGTACACCGAGCCAGGGCTGGGCCGGTAGAAGCCACCATAGCGTTGTTCAAGCTCTTTGATCAGCTCGTAGCCGTGGCGCGGCTGCTCGGCCAGCAGCTCAAGCAGCGCGAATTTAATATCGCCGCGCCGCTGCCGTCGCCGTCCACCGCCATCCTCATCGAATGGGCCACCGCCGCGCGGGCCACGCCAAAACCCTCGGTCAAACGGGCCGCCTTCGTCGGGGCCGAACCACGCGCCTGGGCCGCGCCGCCCGAAGTGCATGGGGTGCCCAGGTTCAAACCCACCACGCTGCCAGGCGCGGCGCGCCCATTTCATATGGCGCATATGGGGCGGAACATCGTGCGAAAACTCTTCCGGGGCGGCCTGCTCGTGTTCAAAGTGCTCGTGCATCCACGGGCCACGCCGTGGGCCAAATCGTCGTCGAAACATACAATACCTCCAAATCGCAATACGATATAACGATATATCGTGATGTATCAGAATATACCACAATAACGATATATCGTCAAGAGGGAATTTTCGCGTGTTCCAGAGCAAAAAAAAGAGGCGCGCAGTAGTGCGTACCCCTATAAAGATTGCTACCAACTGTCTGGTAGGAGCAGGCGGCTGCGTCGCACCACGCAACATATGTAAACAAGCGAAAGTGCTAGAATATTCGGCGCGCTATAAGCCCATCAGCCGAAACAATACTGCCAAAGCCAGCAAACCCACGCTATAAATCAGCCCAATAGTGAGCAAGCGAGGGTTTGTTATGGTACGAAGCAGAGTGCGCGCCATGGCAGTCTCCCCGTGTGAAATCCAATCCTCCAGTTTATTCTACACTTCACGACTGGCACACACATCGGGAATTTTACGTATCTCGTGTGCCTTCCTCAATCCGCTCAAACACCGCTAATGCCTCCATATGCGCCGTCTGCGGGAACATATCGTAGCCGCGCAGCACACGCACGTGGTATCCAGGGGCCAAAGCGCGCGTATCTTCCAGCTGGGTCAGCGCATTACACGATACATACACCAATCGACGTGGGTGTAGCCGCAGCAGCTCAGCACATACCTCCGGCCCCATCCCGGCGCGCGGCGGGTCGGCCACTACCACATCGAGTGCGCCTGGCGCTTGCTCGCGCAGCCATTCCAGAACATCAGCGCCCACCATTCGCACATTGCCAGCACCATTTGCAATCACATTCCGCGCGCCGAGCGCCGCACTCTCGGCAAACGACTCAACGCAAGTGACATGGCCCACATGCGCGGCCAGGTGCAGCGCAATTGTCCCCACACCGCCATACAAATCGGCCACCGTATAATGCTGGTAAGTAGCTTCCTCGCCGCTACATACCGCTGCCAACACATCATCAAGCAGCGGAACAAGCAGGTACACATTATTTTGGAAAAAGGTGTTCGGCCCAATCGCCAGAGTATGGCCCGCCACCTGCATTTCCAACAAATCAGCCCCCCAATGATGCTGCGG
The DNA here is from genome assembly GCA_018266315.1 of Chloroflexi bacterium SZAS-1. Classification (GTDB taxonomy): domain Bacteria; phylum Chloroflexota; class Chloroflexia; order Chloroflexales; family Roseiflexaceae; genus Kouleothrix. The sequence continues at coordinate 63,043 of JAFEAS010000037.1, forward strand.
CGTGCCAAACGAAATATCGGTGACGGTATCATTCACCAGCCAGTGAAACCCGACTACACCCGGCTCTTTCAGCGCAGCAACTGCCAGCTGCTGCACTAATGCCGCCTGCTGGCCCGCATGATCAGGGGCTGAGGTAACCAGCGCCAGCAGCAGCGTATCCTGTGGGCTGCGGCGCACCACCAGGTAGCGTAGAAACCCCGCATGCGTATGCAAATTGTAATCGGGCAGGCCCAGCGCAACGGCGTGCTCGAACACGCCACGCGCAGTAGCAAATGCAGCGGACGGTATCAGGTGGCATTCCTGCAGATCAACAATATAGTTGAACTTGCCGCCGCGCCGCAGCCCAAAGCGCCCCTTGCTTGCCACATAATCCATGCGCGTGCGGTAGGCAAACGGCTCAGGCGAACCGACCATCACCAGTTGCGCAAGCATTTCGGCGGGCAGATCGTTCTGCCATAAAGCTCGCAACGCCGCCTGTTTAGCAGCTACCTGGGCCGCATAGCTGCGATCTTGAAATGTGCAGCCGCCACAAAAATCGAGCGGCGGGGCGTGCCGGCACAGCGGCGTAGCGGGTTCGCCATTACGCGCGGCATCAAGCACCTGGCGGCGAAATAATTTGGGCGTTAATGGTTTCGTGCTCTGCGTCATTCCTTCTCATCCCAATCAAACTGTGTCTCGAGTAGCGCATAGAGCTGCGCGTTGTGCGGCGCAAAAAACGCGCGCAGCGTGCGGCGCGTCTCAGGCGCCATCGTTATATACGGCGGGCTATCGGGGCGAAGCAGGCGGGGCTGCCAGCGCGGCAGTTCCAAAAAGGCAAACACGCGCGCCAGCTGCTGCGCCGGGTCGGCATACAGCAGCTCCGATTGAATCACTAGCAATTGTTCGCGCGGGAAATAATTCAGCCAGCGCGTGATCTGGCCCGCATACAAGCCGCGCGCCTGGTACGAAAAGTTCTGATGATTGTCGCTAATATATTGCTCATCGGCAAGCAAGCGCGCCTCTTCCCCTGCCAGCCGTGCCTCTTCCTGCGCCAGCGCCTGGGCAAAGGCTAGGTGCTCGGCACCGCGCCGCCGCGAGTGCTGGTACTGCGAATACGCTCGATCAACCGGGTTGCGCAGCAGCACAATCAGCTTGGCATGCGGCAAGGTTGCGGCGGCCCGGCGCGGCGCATGTGGGTGAAACAGATAATACGGGCTGGCCTCACCCACCAGTAGCGGGCGGCCACGCGCCTGCCAGATGCGGCGCTGTACCTGGAGAGCGAAAAACGAACGGTACCAACCCAGCCCACGCGCAAACCACACATCGAAAAAATGCACTTCCTTGGTTAGCGCCGGTGCAACACAGGGGTGCGCAGCCAGGTTATTGTACAAATATGTGGTACCTGCGCGCTGTGCCCCAATAATCAAAAAATCGGGCAGCAAACGCAGCCCCGCAGTTAGCCCACGGTAGGTATACACAGCTGGTTTTATCGTGCGCCGCAACCCGCGCGGAATGGTGGTTGGATCAATCATTGCTGGCAGCACATTCTTCTGCAAACCCGTCGGCGTCAGCCATCAAAACCCTCTTCGTCAACCACCTGGCGCATGCGCCGCAGTAACTGTGCACGGCGCACCGCCGCCACCAGCTCGGGGGTGCTGGGGTTTGCAGAAAAATGCGCGCCGGTATCACGATCGGCGATCGTGCCAGCCGCAAGATCAAGACGCACAACATGCCCCGCCGCAATTGCCTTCGCCGCCGAGCTAATCAGCACCGGCAGCCCATACCCGGCAGCGACCTGCACAAACCCGGCATCGGCGCTGGCCGCAACAATGGCTGCCAAGCCCACCGCTTGCAGCGCCACCACAGCTGGTTCGGGCGCATCACCCCAACCAAAATTATTCCCTGCGAGCAGCACATCGCCCTCACGCGCCGCATCAGCAAGCGCCGGGTCGGCATCGGCCAGGCAATGCGCCGCTAGCACCGCCGGGTCGGATGTATCGTGCAGTGCGGGCGCAATAATCATATCGCAGCCCACGTTATCACCAACACAGTGCGTTCTACCATACAATATCATAGGCAAA
>JAFEAS010000037.1:65162-71412 GCA_018266315.1 Chloroflexi bacterium SZAS-1
GTAATACTGGTAAACCCAGCCATTCGCAACTGCTCGGCCCATTCCGCAATCGGCTGTTCATAGTTTGTACGCGCGGCGCTCCGGTCGAAATACCCAAGCAAGACCGGTATCAAGAATCCCTGTGCCACCAGCCCACCATCATCGGCATACTCTGCCAGCCCTTGCGTAAACCGTTCGACGACATAGGCTACCCGCTCTGGCGCAAACTGGTCAGCAAAGGCAGGCACATCGAACTCAGCAATCAATACCCGCTGGCCGCGCTCGCCCAGCCAGCGCAATAGCGGCTCCCGCTCATCTGGCACAATCGACTGCAAGCTAAATGTTGCCTGAATAATATCCCATCCTTCATCATTATTATCGCGCGCCATAAATTCCTGCAATGTGCTGTTGAACGCACGGTGGGCAATTCCACGCGCCGCAAGCTGCTGGGCAGTGGCCGCAAGTAGCGCGTGCGATGGCTCAACCAAATCAATCTGGCGAATTGTTTCGGTGAGGGCTGGCAAAAGCGCAAGGCCATCGCCCACGCCGATGTCAAGCACACGCCGCGCGCCATCCTGGGTATAGGCTTCACGCAACGCTGCACTCGTCGCTTCATACAAGCCCACATTACCGCCACCACGCACAAATGCAGCAAACGCACCAGGCTCAACGTACACACTACTGCGCGCCATAGTCGCTAACCCTGCCAAATATTCCGCAATCGCAGCATACACCGGCTGGCTGGGCACGTGCTGTGTTGCAATTGCAGCGTGGTGCTGGGCAGTCGCCAAATCACCTGCGCCAAATGCCAACAATGCAAGATACAATTGCTCATCAGCGCGCTGGCTTACACCTTCGGCTGCCAGGCTATACCCACCTGCCTGGTAGCGCGCAAAGATCTGCGCAATCGTCATGGCAATCCTCTTAGATCTTTCGCTTACCCGCGCAATTGCTTCATGCCATTGGTGATATTTTGCCCTCCGCAAAAACATTACCCAGCAGAGCCAACGGAGCCTACGGTCGCAAGCACACACGACCAGCGAACGCCCTACCGCTATCAATCGTATGCAGCAATCGCTACACAGGCAGAGTATACCATTCGAACAGCATATGCAGAAACGACTGCCTTTCGGCAGCCGTGAGGGAGAAGGGGGCGACGTGCAGGTTTTCGGTGATGTTTGTTACCATTGACGATGACCGCCGCAATCATCGTGTTCTGCTATGAATTAAAGCAGGTTTCGTGCCACAGCGCATCATCGCAAGGTATGAATGCGTGCTCCTACAAATGGCTGATATGCCTTCAGCCTTTTGGGCAATCTGTGCGCCGATTTATACAGCTGTAGCTCCACGCAAGCTACGGTCAGTTTCAAGCGCGCCCTGCCCCCCTAGCACCGCTGATACATCGATCGGCAGACGGATGGTAAATATCGAACCAACCCCGAGCACGCTGGTAGCCGTAATATCACCGCCCATAAGCTGACACATACGTCGGCTAAGCGCCAGCCCCAAGCCAGTGCCACCATGGCGCCGCGTGGTTGAGGCATCCGCTTGCGTAAATTCTTTGAATAGATGCCGCATCTGCTCGGACGAAATGCCAATACCCGTATCCCTCACTTCAAACAGAATCCATTCGCTAGTTCGTAATACCTCGTGTGTCACACCCAGGCTAATCGTACCGTGTTCGGTAAATTTAGCAGCATTGCTGAGTAGATTGAACAATGCCTGGCGCACCTTCGTCTGATCGGCGCGAATTGTACCAAGCGACTCATCGACCTTAACTACAAGCGTATTGGCATTCTTATCGATTAGCGGTTGAATAGTTGTAATCACATCGCGCACCACCGTAGTGATACTAAAATCCTCGATATACATACGCATCTTGCCAGCTTCGATTTTAGACAAATCGAGGATGTCGCTGATGAGCGCGAGCAAATGATTACCAGCAGCATGAATTTTGCTTAAATCAGAGATTAACTCCTCTACCCCCAGCTGTTCGATTTCCGATTGCAGTAATTCGCTATATCCAATGATCGCCGTGAGTGGCGTGCGTAGCTCGTGGCTCATCGTCGCTAGAAATGTGCTCTTAGCCCGATTCGCCGTCTCGGCTGCTTCCTTCGCATGAAACAATTCGGTCGTAGTGCGCTCCCGATCAACCAGCTCCTGGCATACCTGCTCATACAGGCGCGCATTCTCAATTGCATTCGCCAGCTGATCGGCCACAATCCGCATAATGGCGATATCCTGCTCTGAAAACGCTGCAACCCGGCGGCTTTGGATTGCGATTGCGCCAATCACTTTACTGCGGGAAATCAGCGGCACCGCCATTTCAGAATGAATATCAGTAATTAGTGGTGTATTGAAAATAACTGCCCGATCGCCAACATCAAGCGCAATCTTCGGCTCGCCATTGGCAATGCACAAGCCAACCAGAGAGTCGCCGCCTACCTTGAGGCGATGCCCACGCCGTAGCATGGTCTGGCCAGGCACACCCGAGCTAGCCTGCAGAATGGCCCACCGCTCGGCTTCATCCATCAAGAAGATACTGACATAGTAAAGATCAAACTGTTCGCGAATAAGCTCGGTTGTTGATTGCAAAAGCTCATTGAGATCCAAGATTGAGGTGGCGGCGCGAGCTACGTTCGCTGCCAGGGTCATCTGAACAGCGTTGCGACTGAGGGTGCGCTGAAGCGCCGAGCGAATTCGCTCCTGTTCTTCAAGAATCAGAGTTTTGTGGCGCTGAATGAAACCCCGCATCACCAGGCTGTGGTATCCCTCAACCACTTCAAGCGCTGGAAGCCGTAACTCTTCTGGCATAACGAGACATACACGTCGTGTTGTCTGACCAAGTTGTAGTACGCTCTCTTCGCTTAAACCGCTGCGGCATAGCTGCTGGCCATGCACTATGGGCACTTCTGCATCGACCGTATCGATAAACGCAAGCAGTGCATCAACTTCGGTCTGCGCGATACGAGTAAGCACCGAAGGTCGGATCTCTGGCCGGTTTGTAAATAAGATCGTACGCAGCGCTTGAACATAACGCGATTGTAATTCACTATGGTTTGCTAAAAGCCATGCCCGAATCTGATGCGTCGGCGGCGTTGAAGATAATGCTAACGCACTTGTGGACACATTCATTGTGGTGCTCTGGTTACTGGCAGCGCGGTCAATATAATAAACAGTATTATACGATATTACCGTTACATGCGAAAAAATGCCCGCGCAGTTTTAGAGATATCTGAATACGATGTTTCCACTAGGTGCGAACAAATAATTGTAAGCCCTTATATACGAAAATGCGCTCACTGATCTAAAGGCTCGCGGGCGCGGGCCAGCGCATTTTGGGTGCGCTCCTGCTCGCGCAGTAGCGACTCTTCACGCCCTCGCATATACCCTTCGAGCAGTGGACGGGTAAAGCCTCCGGTCAATGCAATTTGTTGCAGCGCCGGGGTAGCGGTTTCCCAACAAAACCGATTAATAATATGGGCCTGCTCAATAACCGCTTTATGGCCACAGCCATTATCTGCAAGATGTCGACCATGGCGGTGGATGGCCTCGGCATCCACCGCCCCCTGAATAAAAGCGCTCACTGCATTTGTTAAATCATTTGCCATCTGCTGCAGATGTCGTGGCGATACACGCAGTGTACTTGTGAACATCGTCGCCTGAAGCACCTGCTTCAGCTCAGCAGCTAAACGTTCACAGTTGAGACTATTCAAAGGTTCGGGCAATTCAGTCATACGAAAACCTATTAATATTACAGCGGAAGCCCTAGTAAATCTAGTACATCACTTCCGTAAATACGCACCATAACCACCCGCCGCTGGTCCCCATGTCTGCATTTCCTCAGGGTCAAGCTCACGCGTATCCATCCCATGCCAATCCAGCAGCGAAACGTAGTTGTTTTCGTCGGGGTGCCAGGGCTGCACCAACTGTTCTACCCAATTGAGTGCGCGGAAGATAAGTGGTGACCCAATCTTCTCATATACTTGCATCATCGCCATAAGATCAGGGCTATTCGGATCCATATCAGCACCCTGCGCCATGAATACCCAGGTACTGGCCGGATCGGCCCAGTCATATAAATACCGCGCCGCATTAGCAATATCTTCATCGGATAAAAAGGCGCTCAGCCCCCAGTATACCAGTGCGACATCACGGCGATCACCAATAATATCCTTCACGGCCGGGCGATTGAGCAGCTCTTCGGGGTGGCGCGCATCAGCCTGGAAGAAGTGAACATTCGGGGTATCGGCCAGAATCTCACGCGCATACTCAACTACTATTGGATCGAAATCCGAGTAAATCACGGTCGTGCCTTCTGGAACGACATGGTGAATATGGTCGTTCGTTGGCAGCCCCGAGGCGAAATCGATAATGATATCGTAGCCGCGCTTCTCAGTCAGCTCAATCGCCAGATCTTGCAAACACCAGCGCTGGAGTCGCGCAGCCTTAGGCAGAAACGGCAGCATTTTCACCACCTGATCGGCGGCCTGGCGGTCAACTTCGAAATTGTGATGGCCCCCTAGCATGTAATCATACATACGGCCAGCACTGGGGCGGCTCATGTCGATAATACTCTCGCTGTTGCTCACAATCGTCTCCTTGGACGTTACTAGTATAAAATGTTGCGGAAGAAAAACACTTGTCGCATATTGTACCGGAAGTAAGCAGTCTAAGGTGCGCACAAATTGATCACTAAAGATAAACGCTTTTGAGACAATTGCCCAGAGTCACTACTACTATATATACTAGCAGATATTTCGGCAGCATACCCTGAGAAATCAATCATACTAGGGCTTTCGTTTGCCCAAGTAAATTCTCCATGTTTCTGGATAAAAGGCCAAGTTACTGCATGTCCCGGGGATTGTTTGTGCTATGTACAAACAATCCCCAAAAAGCAAAACGTGCCGCGCTATCACAGGCGTAGAAACGGCAAGTGCAAGCCCCAGATATTAACGACGACGCGAGAGCCGTATATTGGCTCTCGCGTCGTCGTTAGCTAGAAGTACAAGCTAATAATTTAGAAATCCATCCCGCCGCCGCCCGGCATGGGTGGCGCTGGCTTATCTTCAGGGATATCGGTAATCAGCGCCTCAGTGGTGAGCAGCAGGCCTGCAATCGAGACGGCGTTCTGCACTGCTGAGCGGGTGACCTTCACCGGGTCGACCACACCCTGATCCAGCATCGAGCCGAACTCGCCAGTCAACACGTTGTAGCCGTAGCTGGTGTCGCCCTTCTCTTTCTGGTGGCGGCGCACAGTGTCGATGATCACCGCGCCATCCTCGCCAGCGTTGCGGGCCAGCGTGCGCATTGGCTCTTCAAGTGCGCGGCGCAGGATCTGCACACCGAAGCGCTCGTCGTCGTTGCTTACCTGCACTTTATCGAGGGCGCCAAGTGCATTGATCAGCGCCACGCCACCGCCTGGTACAATGCCTTCCTCAACTGCGGCGCGCGCGGTCGAAAGGGCGTCCTCAACGCGGTGCTTCTTCTCTTTCAGCTCAGGCTCAGTGGCACCACCAACCTTCAGCACAGCCACACCGCCAGCCAGCTTGGCCAGCCGCTCCTGCAGCTTCTCGCGATCAAAGTCGCTGGTCGTCGTCTCAATCTGCGAGCGAATCTGCTCGATCCGGGCGCGAATCGCAGCCTCGTCGCCATGGCCCTCGATGAAGGTGGTGTTATCCTTATCGGCAACAACCTTGCGGGCGCGGCCCAGGTCCTCGGTCGTTGCGCTATCGAGCTTGCGGCCAATCTCTTCCGAGATCACGGTACCGCCGGTCAGGATGGCGATATCCTGCAGCATTGCCTTGCGGCGATCGCCAAAGCCCGGGGCCTTCACAGCCAGTGCATTGATCGTGCCACGCAGCCGGTTAACTACCAGGGTCGCCAGCGCCTCACCATCAACATCCTCAGCAATGATCACGAAGTTCTTGGTGACCTGAAGCACCTTCTCCAGCACCGGCAGAATCTCGTTAATTGCCGAAATCTTCTTGTCGGTAATCAGGATGTATGGCTCGTCGAGCTCGGCTTCCATGCGCTCCTGATTGGTAGCGAAGTAGGCCGAGATATAGCCACGGTCGATCTGCATACCCTCGGTGTATTCCTTCTCGAAGGCAATACCCTTGCTCTCTTCGACCGTGATTACACCATCCTTGCCAACTTTCTCCATAACCTCGGCGATCAGGTCGCCAATTTCGCTGTCGGCAGCCGAAATGGTGGCAACGTGCGCAATGTCAGCGCGATCGCGCACCGGCTTGGCCAGGCTCTTCAGCTC
>JAFEAS010000037.1:71472-78777 GCA_018266315.1 Chloroflexi bacterium SZAS-1
GCACCGGCGGCCACAACCTTCAGGCCCTCGGTTACAATCGCCTGGGCCAGAACGGTAGCGGTGGTGGTGCCATCACCGGCAACGTCATTGGTTTTGGTAGCAACCTCAACCAGCAGACGCGCGCCCATGTTCTCAAATGGATCCTTCAGCTCGATCTCTTTGGCAACCGTTACACCGTCGTGGGTAACGGTTGGCGCGCCAAATTTCTTGTCGATCGCAACATTGCGGCCACGTGGGCCGAGTGTGGTCTTTACCGCATCGGCAACGATATCGACACCGCGCTTAAGTGCGCGCCGCGCCTCTTCGTTGAAATATAGCTGCTTCGGCATAACCTTATACAGTCCTCTCTATATAACACAAACTATGAGCGATTGGCTGGCGACAAGCACTTCTTGCGTGCGGTCGCAACAGCAGCGACTCAGCCCTGATTACTATTCCTGGATAATACCAAGAATATCTTTCTCACTCAGAATGAGATACTCAACATCATCGATCTTGTACTCAGTACCGCTGTACTTCGCGAACAGTACCTTATCGCCAGCACGCACATTCATTGGCACACGCTTGCCATTGTCGTCGAGACGGCCCTCGCCCACAGCCAGAATAGTGCCTTCCATCGGGCGCTCTTTGCTGGCGGTATCGGGCAGGTAAATACCGCCCTTGGTCTTTTCTTCACGATCCGCAGGCTTGACCACAACACGGTCGCCTAGCGGCCGAATGCGAAAATCGGCTGCCATACTTCCTATACCTCCTTAAGTTCCACTGAACGTAACTCGCCAGAAGAAAGCGGCTGTTAGCACTCGGCTAAGTAGAGTGCTAACAGCCACTATACTACCCAAAGGGTGAATATTTGTCAAGGGGGATTTTAGCACTCTTCGCCCGAGTCTGCAAAAGTTGACGAAACGGCAGCTGAATGCTATACTACGGCCCTGACCTGGCCCGCAACGAAGGCGTGGCAGGTTCATTGTGTGTATAGGCTAGCCAGAAGGAGCCCTGCTATTAGAGATCGGTTTCGCGTAAATAACCGCATTCGTGCCCCGCAGGTGCGCTTGATCGACGAAGAGGGTGCGCAGCTTGGAATTGTATCGCTGCGCGAGGCGCTCACCCTTGCCGAGCAACGCGGCCTCGATCTGATGGAAGTTGCACCCAATGCTGTGCCGCCAGTTTGCCGTATCGTCGATTATGGCAAATTCCGCTACGAGCAAAGCAAAAAAGACCGCGAGGCGCGCAAGAATCAAAAGCAAGCCGAGCTGAAAGAAGTTCGCCTGAAGCCCAAAACCGATGATCACGATCTTGAGGTAAAAGCGAAGCAGGCGCGCAAATTTTTGTTGGCTGGCGATAAAGTGAAGTTCACGGTGCGGTTCCGTGGTCGCGAGATCTTTCATCCCGATATCGGGCGCGAAATGCTTGAGCAGATGGCTGAAGAGCTGCGCGACGTCGCGACCGTTGAGCAAAAACCGTTGATGGAAGGTCGGGCACTATCGCTGTTGCTGGCACCCTCAACCAAAGCAAAAGCCCAGCGCGAGCGTCAGCCAGCACCTGCGCAGCGTGAACCTGGACAGTCGTCACCACGCCAATCGGCAGCACCGGTATCGGCCGCGCCCGATGGCAATGATGACGACGCAGACGACATAGACGAAGAGGAATAGTTCATGCCCAAGATGAAAACCCATAAAGGCGCTGCCAAGCGATTTCGCTTTACCGGTACCGGGAAGATCGTGCAATCGCAGGGGCGCAAGGGCCATTTCCGCCGCCGCAAGGCGGGCCGCCTGCTCCAGCAGCTCGATAAGCTCAAAGAGACACACTCGGGTAACCGCCACATGGTTGGTGTAGCCCTACCGTATGGTGCCAAGCACGGGCGTTAAGCCCACAGGTACGTTCGCCGTCAAGCGATATCTGCGAAACGGCTTGAAAGTAACGAAAGTATAGAGGTTAAGTAACCATGGCTCGTGTCAAACGTGGCGTGATGGTGCGCAAGCGCCACAACAAACTCTTGAAGCAGGCCGCAGGCTACCAGGGTAGCCGTAGCCGCCGTATCGGCGTAGCCCGGCAAACAGTGCTCAAAGCGCTCTCGTATGCCTACCGCGACCGCCGGAACAAAAAGCGCGATTTCCGCCGCCTGTGGATCATTCGTATCAATGCAGCGGCACGCCAAAACGGTATTTCGTACAGCCGCCTGATTAGCGGGCTGAAGAAAGCCGGGATCACCCTGGATCGCAAGGTACTGGCCGATATGGCCGTGCGCGATCCAGCTGGCTTTACCAGCGTCGTGGAGCAGATCCAGCGCGCGGGATGATCGAAAGCCTGGCGAACCCTCATATCAAACGCATCCGCTCGCTGGCCGCCGATCGTAAAGATCGCCGCCGCGAGCGGTTGTTTGTGCTCGAAGGGGTGCGCCTGGTCGCCGACGCACTTGCCCATGCAGGCACGCTTGAGCTAGCGCTGTATGCGCCCGAGCAGCTTCAGCAAACTGCGGCTGGTCAGGCGCTGCTGGCCCGGCTCAGCGGGCAGCACTGGGCCTACCCGGCAAGCGCCGCAGCTGTGGCCGCTGCCGCCGAGACGGTGCAGCCGCAGGGTGTAGTTGCACTGGCACGCTGGCCGCAGCGCGATGCAGGTATGCCCGGGCTGGTGCTGGTGCTCGACGCAATTCAAGACCCTGGCAACCTGGGGGCGCTACTCAGAAGCGCCGAAGCTGTAGGCATTGCCGAGCTATTATGCGTTAAAGGCACTGCCGATGTGTTTAGTCCCAAGGTCGTACGCGCTGCAATGGGTGCGCATTTCCACCTTGCGATGGAGCAAGATCTCAGCTGGGAGCAGGTTGGCGAACGGCTGGTATATGTTGATCATGTGTATGCTGCCGATGCGGCAGCGAGCATGCCATACTACGCCGCCGATTGGCGGCAGCCTGCGGCCCTGATCATTGGCAACGAGGCCCACGGTCTGAGCGATGATGCCCGCACGCAGGCACATAAATTGATCGGCATTCCGATGCGTGGGCGCGCTGAGTCGTTGAATGCGGCGATGGCAGGCAGCATTATTCTGTTTGAAGCGCTGCGCCAGCGCACACTGGGCCGAAGCTGAAGGCATACACAATTCATATGGCTGTGACGAAGCGAGTACGCGGGTAGAAGCGCGCAGAGAGCGATGGTTAAAGGCTGTGAGCCATCGCCGTCTACGCCCGCCGAAGTTCCCTTCCGAGCCGATGCAGGGAAAGGCAAACAGTAAAAGCCACCATTTTTACTGTAGCCGTGTAGTTGCATCCGGGTGCCCGCCGATAAGGGGCCTTAAGGGTTGGTTGCGCACTCGCGCGGCTAGCTGAAGCAGGGTGGTACCACGGGTCACGCCTCGTCCCTGGCGAGTGCGTGGCTTTTTGTTTTCTGGTGGCGTAGGCTGCCAGGGCAGGAGGAGCCACTATGGCAATGATTGATGAGCTACACGAGCTAGAAACGCAGGCACTTCAGGCACTTACCGCCACCGCCAACACCACCGAACTCAATGAGTGGAAAAGTGCCTACCTGGGCAAACAGGGCGCGCTTACGCGCATGAGCAAGGGGTTGGGCAGCGTGCCAGCCGAGGAGCGCCGCGATGTGGGTGCGAAATTCAATGCGGTACGTCAGCACCTGGAAGAGGCATTTGGTTCAGCCGAGGCGCGCCTGAAGCGGGCTGCGCAAATGGATGAGCTTGAAGCCGACCAGGTCGATGTGACGCTGCCGGGGCGCGCGCCAGCGGTTGGGCGGCTGCACCCGAGCACGATTGTTATTCGCAATGTGATTGAAACGTTTGCTGAGATGGGCTTCCAGGTGTGGGATAGCCCCGAAGTTGAAACCGATGAGTTCAACTTCGGGCTGCTGAACTTCCCGCCCGACCATCCCGCGCGCGACATGCAAGATACCTTCTATGTCGAAACGCCGCCAGATTCGCCGCCGGTGGTGCTGCGCACACACACCTCACCAGGGCAGATCCACGCGATGCGCCGCTATGCGCCCGAGCCGGTACGCGTGCTGCTGCCCGGCAAATGCTACCGCATGGAACAGGTGACTGCGCGCTCAGAGATGATGTTCCACCAGTTCGAATTCCTGATGGTGGGGCGCAATGTGACGATGGGCGACCTGAAGGGGACACTGCACGGCATGGCCGAGCGCTTGTTCGGCACAGGTACCAAGGTACGCCTGCGCCCGAGCTACTTTCCCTTCACCGAGCCGAGCGCCGAGCTGGATGTAACCTGCTTTCTGTGCAAGGGCGCGGGCTGCCGCATTTGCAAGTACACCGGCTGGCTCGAAATCGGCGGGTGCGGCATGGTACACCCAAATGTGCTGCGCAATGGCGGCTACGACCCGGCTGAGTTCAGTGGGTTTGCAGGCGGCTTCGGCCCCGAGCGCATCGGCATCCTAAAATATGGCATCGACGACATTCGCTGGTTCTTCAGCGGCGATGAGCGTTTCTTACAGCAGTTTGGGTAGTACGTTGAAACGAGCGACTGCCGACCACCAACCACGATCTGACGGCAGCCAGGCACGCCTGGTTGTTGGTCAGCGGGCGTCAGTCGTCGGGCTGCTCGTGATTGTTTGTACTTTTGTGGGCCTGTCCGCGCTCTACAGCGCTCTGGTACCGCTCGCCGAAGGGCCTGACGAGCCTGGGCATGCTGGCTATGTGTTCTTCCTGGCACGCACCGGGCGGCTGCCCGACCAGCGCGCCAACGAGGTGCCGGGCGAGGGGCATCAGCCGCCGCTGGCGTATGTGCTAGCGGCACCGCTGGTAGCCTGGCTGCCCAGCAACGAGCGTGTGTTCGACCAGCCCGCCAACCCGCACTTTACCTGGGCGGGCGGTGGCGAGCTGAATGCGGTGGCGCATGGCAGCCGCGAATACTGGCCCTGGCAGGGCGCAACCCTGGCCTGGCACCTGGCGCGCCTGGCATCGGTGCTGTGCGGGGCAGCGACGGTGGTGTGTACCTATCTCGCGGCGCAAACACTGATTGACAATCGCCGAAGAGCAACTGAGGAAATGCCATCATCTGACTTCGGCGCTCACCCTGCATCGTTCGTTCCGCTGCTGGCGGCGGGCATTGTGGCGCTGAACCCACAATTTCTCTTCACCTCGGCGCTAGTAACGAACGATGCGCTCCTGGCAGCCTTAAGCGCCGCGATGCTCTGGCTGGTGCTGCGGCGGTATGCAGCTGGCAGCTATGTTCGTTATGCGCTGGCGCTGGGTACGCTCACCGGGCTAGCGCTGCTCACCAAGCAGAGCGCACTGATATTGCTCCCAATCGCTGGTGTCGCAGTATTCGAGCATAGCTGGCGCAACGCCGGGCGCGCCTGGCACATACAGCAGCTGGTAGCGCTGGTGCTGTTTGGCGGCACCACCTTGCTGGTGTGCGGCTGGTGGTTCTGGCGCAACCTGCAGCTGTATGGCGATCTGTTCGGGCTGGCCGTCTTTCAGGCCGAGTTTACCACCCAGGCGTTCAATGTGCGCAGCCCGGCGGCCTGGTTCGGAGCGCTTCGGCAGCTGCATAGCTCGTTCTGGGGGCGCTTCGGCTGGATGAACGTACCAATGCCTGTCTGGTCGCTGGGGGTGTTCAGCTTGATTGAGCTGGCCGCGCTGGCGGCCGGGCTGCGTGCCCTACTGCACAAGCCTGGTAACATCGCCTGGTTTTGGGCATACTGGCCGCTCATCGCGCTGCCACTGCTGGCAGGCGCGTGGGTGGTAAGCTTTGCGCTCACCGCCGGGCTGGTTGCCTGGCAGGGGCGGCTGCTCTTCCCGGTTCTGCCTGCAATTGCTATCCTGCTGGCATGCGGCCTGGCGGGTTGGCAGCAACGCGGGCGCGGAAGCGAAAAGCTCACGAGTTGGAGAAAAAGCGCCGGTTTCTTGCTGCTCGGCGTGCTGTTGCTCGTAGCGCTCTGGCTGCCATTCGGTGTTATTCGCCCAGCATACACTTTTTACACATTGCCCGCCGCTACAGCGCAGGCGCGGCTGGGCGAAGCAACTTATGCGCGGCTGGGTAAACCCGGCGACCCCGGTGCCGAGCTGCTTGGCTGGCAGCTGGCGCAGCCATTACATGCGGGGGAACAGGCCGAGCTAAGATTGATGTGGCACGCACGCGGGCGGCAAAACCGCGATTGGACGGTGTTTATTCATCTGGCCGATACGAGCGATACGATTGTGGCCGAAGACAATACCCAGCCACAGGCAGGCCGTTTCCCAATGACGCAGTGGGTTGCGGGCGATTGGGTGGAGGATACGCACACTCTGCACATTCCAGCCACGGTGCCGCCGGGTGAATACGAATTACGCGTCGGGTTGTTTGATGCAGTGACGAATGAGCGCGCCGCGGTATACAGCCCGCGTGGGCGACTGATGGGCGACTACCATGTGCTTGCCACGGTGCGCGTTGATTAAATCCGCCTCGCACTATTTCATACGGGAGGTTGTATGAAAGTACCTATTTCCTGGTTGAAAGAATTTGTCGATATTACAATGTCAGCCGACCAGCTGGCCGAAAAGCTCACGCTTTCGGGGCTGGAAGTGGCCGACATTATTCGCATTGGGGTGCCTGGCGCCGAGCTGCCCTGGGATTCCGAAAAAATCGTAATTGGCAATATTCTCGAAGTACGGCAGCACCCCAACGCCGATCGCCTGGTGCTGGCCGATGTCGATTATGGCGCATCCGAGCCGCACACGGTGGTTACTGGCGCGCCAAACCTATTCCAGTATCGTGGGCTGGGGCGGCTGCCGCACGCACTCAAAGGCGTGTACGCGAAGGAAGGCGCTGAGCTGTACGACGGCCACGCTGAGGGCAAGGTCAAAGTTAAGCTCAAAGGCCGCCCAGTGCGCGGCGTTATGTCCGATGCGATGCTCTGCTCGGAGAAAGAGCTGGGCATGTCGGAAGAGCACGAAGGCATCATTATTCTGCCCGACGACGCACCGGTTGGCACACCGCTGCGCGATTACCTGGGCGACGAAGTGCTGGAGATCGATATTCTGCCAAACACCGCGCGTGCGCTCTCGATTTTGGGCGTGGCGCGCGAAGTAGCGGCGCTTACTGGCACCGCGCTGCATCTGCCCGAAATTGCGGTACAGGCGACTGGCCCGAGCATCACGGGACGCGCGCAGGTGACGGTAGAGAATCCCGACCTATGCCCGCGCTTCACCGCGACATTGATCGAAGGCGTGACGATTGGCGCATCGCCGCTGTGGATGCAGCGCCGCCTTTCGCTAGCCGGTATGCGCCCAATCTACAACATCGTTGATGTATCGAACTATGTGATGCTTGAACTAGGCCAGCCGAACCACACCTACGATGCCGACAAA
>JAFEAS010000038.1 GCA_018266315.1 Chloroflexi bacterium SZAS-1
TCAACCCGGCCCGCCTCACGTACCTGCGCGAACACCGCGCGCACACGCTCACGGTCAACATCAAACGTGGCGATGGTACCGGCGGGCTGCTGGCTCCAGGCATATTGGCGCGCCATCGCCCGTAGCGCAGCGATGGCGCGCTCAGGGAAGGCATAGTTGGGGATGCGGTTGGCATTAAGCAGCTCAAGTGCTGGCCCCAGGCTCGCCGCGCCCATATAGCTGGTTATAACCGGCTTGTGCTGGCCCGCCGACAGATCGGCAATCACCTGCGCCGTAACCTCTGGTTCGCTGCCTGCCTGTGGTGTAAACAGCACCAGCACTGCATCGACATTTGGATCGGCCAGGGCAGCCGCCAGCGCTACCCGGTAGCGATCAGAGCGCGCATCACCAATGACATCGATTGGGTTGAACACGCTTGCCGTTGGCGGCAGGTCGCGCTGCAAGGTGGCAATGGTTTCAGGGTTGAATTGCGCCAGCGCCAGGCCGCTGCGCTCGGCAGCGTCGGTAGCAATAATGCCGGGGCCGCCTGCATTCGTCACGATCGCGATGCGATTGCCGGTGCTGAGCGGCTGGTATGCAAATGCCAGCGCATAGTCGAACAGCTCTTCCATGGTTGTGGCGCGCAAAATGCCGCTCTGCATAAATGCGGCCTCGTAGGCTTTTTCCGAGCCAGCCAGCGAGCCGGTGTGCGAGGCAATCGCGCGCGTACCCGCCTGGGTCGTGCCGCTTTTAATTGCAATAACTGGAGTTTGCTTTGTAACAACACGGGCAGTTTCAACAAACGCTGGCCCATTGTTGATACCTTCCAGGTAGGCCAGAATGACACGATTTTGTGGGTCGCCGCCCCACGCCTGGAGTAGCGCAACTTCATCGACATCGCCTTTATTGCCCAGGCTCACAAAGCGCGAGAAGCCAATACCAGCGGTTTTGCTCCAATCGAGAATAGCGGTGCAGAGCGCACCCGACTGCGACATAAACGCAATGCCGCCGGGGTTGGGCATCAGCGCCGCAAACGAAGCGTTGAGCGGCGTAATGGTATCGATTACGCCCAGGCAGTTCGGGCCAACCATGCGCATGCCGTAATGTCGCATGCGCTCGATCAATGTGCGCTCGAGTGCCTTGCCTGCGCCGCCAACTTCCTTGAAGCCAGCAGTGATAATGATCAGCCCTTGAATGCCCTTCGCCCCGCACTCCTCAACAACTGCGAGTACGGCGGCAGCCGGGACAACGACGACGGCCAGATCGACGGGTTCGGGCATGGCGGCAATTGAGGGATGAGCGGGATGACCAAGCACGCTAGTGGCAGTTGGGTGAATTGCGACAATCCGGCCAGTATAGCCGTTGTCAACAATATTACGAAGCACGCGATGCCCTAGCTTGGTTGGGTCGGGCGATGCACCTACAACCGCGAGCGATTGCGGCGCAAATATTGCCTCAAGCATCGGTGGTCTCCACGGTGCTGCTTAATCGACGCCGGGTACACATGCGGGCGCTCCCTATGAATGCTGTTAGGCGGGCCTTCACTTGCCAGATGTGCGCCTATGATAGCCTGGTGATTGTTTGCACTCGATGCAAACAATCACCAGAGAAAGCTGCCTGGTCAGCAAAAGCCCAGATGAATATACAGGGGTAAAGCGATATTTAGGCTGGTAGATCGACAACCTCAATATTCTCTTTACCACCGTAGAAATCCCACCAGGGCTTAGCACCCTTAGTCAGCACATCGTTGAGCGCGGTAATGTTCTGTACCCCGCGCTCTTCGAGCCACGCGCGCAGTGCATCGGCACCGCCTTTGCCGTATGCGGGAATACCATCCTGCCAGGTGGCGCGGCCACACAGCACGCCAGAAAATGGCGTGCCAGCTTCGGCGGCAAGCTCCAGCGTCTCGCGGAATACTGCATCGCTCACGCCTGCGCTGAGGTAAATGAAGGGGATGCGTGACGCAGCGGCAGCACTGCGGAACAGTTCCATCGCCTCATTGCGCGAGTATGCTACCTGGCCGTCGGTGTTGGCCTGCGAGCCTTCAACATAGCGTACATTTACTGGCACTTCGACTTTCAGCACATCGACGCCATAGCGCGGCTGCGAAAACTCGCGCATATACTTGGTTACTTTATCTGGCTTTACCCGTGCGAAGGCCAGGCTCTGCTCGTCGCCAATCTCATCGCTATAGCAAATCGGCTCAAGGAAGAACGGCACATCGTTGGCACGGCATTCGGCCCCAATACGCTCGATAAACGCGTGCTTGACCGTATTGATTGCCGCCGTATCATCTGGATCGTAGTAGAGGAGGATTTTGATTACATTCGCGCCCGCTTCAACCAGGCGCCGCACCGACCACTCAGGCAACAGATCGGGCAGGCGGCCTTTGACCGTGGCGTCGTACCCGGTCTTTTCATAGGCCAGAAACACACCAGCATTCTTTGCGCGGTGGTGAACTGCCTCAAGGCCATACTCTGGGTCAAGCAGAATGGCGCTGGCGTAAGGCGTAAGCACTTCGGCAGCAATCGTCTTAAACTCGCTTAGCTCAGCATCACTGGCATTACTGCCCTTGGCTTTGGCAATCGCTTTCTTCAGCGAGCCACGCTGGTCGATCGCCATTGCAGCAATCACGCCATGCTCATCCGACACCGCGCTCATTCCATTAAACTTACCGCGCGTGATGTGTACCTTCCCCGATGCAGGTTGCGTCATAGTTGCCTCTCTATATGTGATATGCCCATAAGACGCGAACGAACTTCAACGCAGACTATTATCGCACATTCTGGCAGCAACAATGCGGGCGGGTGTGTGCGCGTCTTTCTGTTCACGGCTGCTGAAACGTGCCTGTGCGGTGTATCCGAAATTCTACGCTTTGAGTATGCTATTATAGAGCCACACCTGTTTTGCGCAATATGCCTGGCTGCTAGGCTCAGGTGTCGGTAACACAATTCGCCGTAAACAAACTGAATCAGGAGCATGCTATGGCAACGCATCCACTCGCCGGTAAGCCCGCGCCCTACGATCTGCTTGTCAACGTTCCGCGCCTGATCTCGGCCTATTATACACACCTTCCCGACCCGAACATTCCCGAGCAGCAAGTTGCATTTGGTACCTCGGGCCACCGCGGCTCGTCGCTCAGCAATTCGTTCAACGAACAGCACATTCTGGCGATCTGCCAGGCGCTCTGCGAATTTCGCCAGGCGCACGGGCTGAATGGCCCGCTATTTCTGGGGATGGATACGCACGCGCTTTCGGAGGCGGCGCTAGCCACTGCGATTGAGGTATTTGCCGCCAATGGCGCCGACATCATGATTGACCAATCGTTCGGCTATACGCCGACGCCGGTTATTTCGCACGCGATTTTGACGTATAACCGCGGGCGTACCGCACAGCTAGCCGATGGCGTGGTGATTACGCCTTCGCATAATCCACCCGACGACGGCGGCTTCAAGTATAACCCGCCCAGTGGCGGCCCTGCCGACACAACGATTACTGCCCAGATTCAGCGCCGCGCCAATGAGCTACTGGCCGATGGGCTGCGCGCCGTCAAGCGCATGCCCTACCAGCGCGCACTCAAGGCCGAAACCACGCACACGCATGATTACATTACGCCATATGTCGCCGATCTGCACAATGTTATCGATATGCAGGCGGTGGCAGCGGCGGGTTTGAAGATTGGCGTTGACCCCATGGGCGGCGCATCAGTGGCCTATTGGGAGCCAATCGCTGCAACCTATGGCCTTAATCTTGAAGTGGTGAATCGCCGGGTCGACCCGACGTTTAGCTTCATGACCGTCGATAAAGATGGCAAAATCCGTATGGATTGCTCGTCGCCCTACGCCATGGCAAGCCTGATTGGCCTGAAGGATCGCTTCGATATTGCGTTTGGTAACGACCCCGATAGCGACCGGCATGGCATCGTCACCCGCAGCGCCGGGCTGATGAACCCGAACCACTACCTTGCGGTTGCGGTGTGGTATTTGTTCCAGAATCGCCCAGGGTGGCGCGCCGACGCGGCGGTTGGGAAGACGCTAGTGTCTAGCTCAATGATCGACCGAGTAGCAGCACGCCTGGGGCGGCGCCTGGCCGAAGTGCCGGTAGGGTTCAAGTGGTTTGTCGATGGGCTGGTCGATGGCTCGTTCGGGTTTGGCGGCGAGGAAAGCGCCGGTGCCTCCTTCTTGCGCCACAATGGCACCGCCTGGACGACCGATAAGGACGGCATTATTCTCGATCTGCTGGCGGCGGAAATTACGGCAAAAACCGGCCGCGATCCGGCGCAGCACTATGCCGAGCTTGAGTCGATGTTCGGCCAGCCCGTGTACGAACGCATGGATGCCCCGGCCAGCCCGGCGCAAAAGGCCGTGCTGCAAAACCTCTCGCCCGCGATGGTTGCGGCTACCGAGCTGGCAGGTGAGGCGATTACGGCCAAGCTGACCCACGCCCCAGCTAATCATGCGGCGATCGGCGGCCTGAAGGTGGTGACGGAAAATGGCTGGTTTGCGGCCCGCCCCTCGGGAACCGAGAATATCTACAAAATCTATGCCGAAAGCTTCCTTGGCACCGAGCACCTCAAGCGCATTCAGCACGAAGCCCAGGCAATTGTCACTGCCGCATTGCAGGCGGCTGGAGCATAAAATTTCGTTGGGCGCTTGGTGCATTGGCGATGAACAAACATGATAATTGGAGGGCGCTCGTATGTCGTTTCAAGCCTATCTTGATAACATTAAGGCGAAGACGGGAAAGACTCCAGAGGATTTCAAGGTTCTTGCCACAGAGGTGGGTGTCTATCATCCTGACATGAAAGCAGGCGATCTTGTTGCCTGGTTGAAGAAAGAGTTCGGGCTGGGCCACGGCCATTCGATGGCGGTTTGGGCAGTGTTCAAGGCAGAAGGATGGGTAAACGCGCCGAAGTGAGCCAACACTTGCACAACACACGGCTAACCCCTGCTGGTTTGGTAGCATTGCGAGAGGAGCATGTTCATGCAGCTCAAATTCACCAGAGTCATGGTTACTGATCAAGATGCCGCGCTCCACTTCTATACCGCTATCCTCGGCTTCGAAAAAATGGCTGATATTCCTATGGGTGAGTTTCGCTGGCTAACGGTTGTTTCGCCTGACGGCATCGCGGGCGTCGAGCTTGTTTTAGAGCCAATGAATTTTCCACCGGCCAAGGCGTATCAAAAGGCCATGTTCGACGCGGGTATTCCGGCGATGGCGCTGATAAGCTCAGATATACAGAGCGACTATCAGCAGCTCAAGGAACGCGGCGTGGTCTTTCGTGGCGAGCCGAAATCGATGGGGGTTATTTCGGCAGTTGTATTTGAAGATACCTGCGGCAACTTGATCAATCTTGTGCAACCGCACATGGGCGATAGTACCCATTAGCGACCGATTGAAGCTGCTGGGGAAGCGAGCGCATTTTTCGTTATCAAAGCAGCCCAAATAATGATGCCGCCGAGTACTTACGATCAACATCGCGTGCCTTGGCCGCATCCTTTGGGCGTAGGGAATACGCGATGCCTGAACCGGTGCAGGATATCTGGGATACTGGCCGCGCATACGAACGCTATGTGGGCCGGTGGAGCCGACGTGTTGCCCGCGGCTTTCTAGAGTGGCTGGGTGCGCCGGTTGGCCTGGTTTGGGCCGATGTTGGCTGCGGTACTGGCGCGCTTAGCAACACCATTCTCTCCCTGGCGCAACCCGATACGGTCTACGCAATCGACCGTTCCAAAGCCTTTCTTGCTGGCGCGCACCATACCATCGCTGATGAGCGGATGCGATGCATGCAGGCTGATGCAACCGCGTTGCCCTTGGCAAGCGCAGCCTGTGATGTCAGCGTTTCTGGCCTGGTGTTGAACTTTGTGCCCGATCCTGGCGCGATGGTGCGCGAGATGGTGCGTGTCACCCGCCCACAGGGCACGGTGGCAGTCTACGTTTGGGATTATGCCAGTGGAATGCAGATGCTACGGCATTTTTGGGATGTGGTAATCGAAGTCGCGCCGCGGGATCATGGATATGATGAGGGTGTGCGTTTCCCGCTCTGCCAGCCTGAGCCGCTTACGATGCTCTTTCGCGCTGCTGGGTTGCACGCGCTGGCAGTTCGTGCAATTGAGATCACGACATACTTTCGCAACTTTGAAGAATATTGGGAACCATTTTTGGGCAAACAAGGCCCAGCACCCTCCTACCTGGCGACGTTGGATGCCGAGCGGCGTGAGCGAATCCGCGCCTTGTTGCACGCGCGGCTGGTACGCACAGCGGATGGCAGTATCACATTACCAGCACGAGCATGGGCAGTGCAAGGAACCGTGTGAGTAGCGGTGCCTCTAGCCTGTTCAGGTGCTGCGAAAGGTGAGGAAGCCTGGCGATGAATATCGTCAATGTTGGCTATAGCTCAACCAATTATTATGTGCTGGGGCAGGGCCGTGGGCGGCTGCTGGTCGATATTGGCTGGCCGGGAACGCTGCACCGCATGCTGGCCGAGCTGAAACGCAAAGGTATCGACCCGCACGATATTGGGTATATGCTGGCGACGCATTATCACCCCGACCACGCGGGCCTGGCGGAAGATTTGAAAGCCCACGGCCCACGCCTGATCGTACTCGAATCGCAGCGCACCGCCATCGATCTGCTTAAAAGCTATGTGAAGCCGCGCGATACCTTCACCGCGATTACGCTCAAGCATACACACCAGCTCACCTTTGCCGCGAGCGCTGCCTTCCTGCATAGCATTGGCATCGCGGGCGAAATTATCAGCACGCCCGGCCATTCCCCCGATAGTGTGACATTGGTGCTGGCGAATGGCGTGGCTTTCACCGGCGATCTGCCGCCCGTGCAGATGGTCGATCCTGATGCGTCCCCCGAGGTTGCCCAAAGCTGGGCCGCCATCCGCGCGGCTGGTGCAACCACGATCTACCCTGCGCACGGCCCGGTATGGCAGCTCTTGGCGAACTAAATGGCTCACAGGCAGCAGTTGCGTTTTGACCTCGTGCAATTCCTGGTCTCATAGCAGATAGCGAGCGATCATGGCTCCACAGAACCATATTCATCCTGCCGATATATTCGGGCTTGGGCGGCTCGGGGCAGAAGCAACGGTGGCACTCACTGACCTGACCGAAGCCCTCCATACCACAATTGTTCGCGCACCGATGGGAATGAGCATTGCCGGACTGGTGTATGACAGCATCCGTGGCATAGCTCAACTTATAGGCAATGGCTTGAACATGAGCGCGACAATGATGCACCCACTACTACCTGCGCGCCAATCTTCGCCCGAGCGTGAAAGGGTCATAGCGGCACTGAATGGTGTTATCGGCGATTATCTTGTGGCGAGCCATAACCCTTTGGCTATTCCTATGCAGCTGCGTCGCGACACGCAGGCGCTTGAACTACACAATCTGGCGGCAGCTGAGCAATTGCCACAGGCGAGCGGAAAGATCCTCGTGCTCGTTCATGGCTTATGCCTCGCCGACCGACACTGGCAGTGGCAGGGGCATAATCATGGCACCCAGCTGGCTGTCGACTTAGGTTATACGCCCGTTTACCTCAATTACAACACGGGATTGCATATCTCAACAAATGGTCAGGCATTCGCCGAGCAGCTCGACATGCTGCTGCGCCACTGGCCGGTACCGGTTGAAGAGCTGGCGATTGTTGCCCACAGCATGGGTGGGCTGGTGACGCGCAGCGCTTGCTCTTATGGTGCTGCCGCAGGCCATGAGTGGCTGAACCAGCTTCGCGCACTTGTATTTCTGTGTACACCGCATCAGGGCGCACCGTTGGAGCAAATTGGCAACTGGGTGAATGTTCAATTGGAGGCGAACCCTTACACAGCGGCATTCGCGCGAGTTGGCAAGCTACGTAGTGCTGGAATCACCGATTTACGCTACGGGAATCTGCGCGATGAGGATTGGGCTATGCACGATCGATTTGCCCACGCCGACGATCAGCGGCAGCCGATACCCCTGCCGAGTGGTGTGCGCTGTTATGCGATTGGGGCAACCCTAGGGAACGCGCCAGACGATGTACGCGATCAGCTGCTGGGCGATGGCCTGGTGCCGCTGCCTAGTGCGCTGGGCAAGCACCCAAAGGCGTGCTACGCGCTGGATATGCCGACAGAACATCAATGGGTCGGCTATGCGCTGAACCACCTGGATGTTCTGGCTCGACAGGACGTTTACGCACAGCTGCGTACATGGCTCTCGTTACGCTGAGTGCTCTCTTCGCTGCCCTGCACAATCGTGCGCGGCTAGCCCTAATCCTGATAGATCACATCGGTGGTGGGAAAATATGGATACTGCGGATGTTGCCGTTGGAAGCTCCGCCAGTCCCATCCATGACGCCGGGTGCTGCTGTTACAATCATAATAGGGACACAGCACCATTCGCACCGGGTGTGGGTGTAATGCATCTGAAGAGAATTGCACCACACGCGCGTTGCCCGTTATATAGGCACGGTGGCAGCGTGCACACCACGTCCAGGGGAGTTCTATGCCGGTTTGTCGGCGGGTAAAAGGTAACATTCGCTGAGTCCTTTCGTTAGGCCAGGGGGATAAGCGTTATTTCATCGGAGTAGAAGAACCATTCGCGCTGAAGATTACGGTCGCCGTCGAGCCGCACTAGGCAACTCCCCTGTGGTATGCGGAAAACCTCAACAACGATACCGGTTTTGCCAAGAAATAACGGGATTGAATATTCCCCCTGCTTAATCGACACATGTTCGCCGACTTCGATCTCGTGTTCGAAGGGTGGCGCTGGTAGCACAGCCATGATGTACTCGTTTCAACATGTAATGGGTTATTAAAAACATCCCAGGCTCAAGCGGTGCTTAGTCCTTTGCCTGTGCCATCGTGACCACTTGTTGCAAGGCGTCGCGAACGCCAAGCGCAGTATGGGCCGTATGTTCAGGGATTGCGGGATAGCCTTCGAGCCGACCACGAAATTGCGTGCCTGTACGCCAAATAAATGCTACATACTCTTGGTTGCCGAGCGAAAATCGGTACAGTTGCCCCTGGCGATGAACGTGATTATATTGATTCTTCATCCTTATGCCTTCACTTATTGCCATATCTCCTGCCTGCCCGCTTCGTCACATCTGCTGAAATGGCACCTGATCTTCCCAAAGAGCATCGTTGACACGGTTGACAAACCGAAAATGCACGACTCCCGAGGCGATATCGATGGTGTGGCCGCCCCAGCGCCAGGGCGCGGCAAGCCGACCATCAGGATCAACCTCAGGCATTGGGGTGGGTAATGGCGGCGACGCCGTAGCGGGGCTAAATTGAATGACAAATGTTGTACCACCATTTGGCGCGAATACAACCAAAGGGTATCTAATTGCCATAATGCTCTCCTTGTGGCAGTGTTGGGATGTTCAGTATCGCGTGCTTGGCTTATCCGTTGCAACCAGATTGCTCTTGAAACCCAAGCCAAAAGGTATTGGGTCGTACAGTGTTTTCGGCGCGTATTGTGAAGTTTGCTAGCTCAATGATATCTACCGGATTGACCAGTATGAGTGTTGGTTGTAATTTGAAGCGCTGGATGTAAGCACCAACTGCCTCTTGAACTTTTTCCAACAATAGTTTTTTAGGGTTATCGTCGAACCAGACGAAAAATAGCAATAGATGCTCCTTATAGCGTTAGTGCTGCTATTGCAACCGTAACGGTGCCGCATAGATAACGTACCATGGAGCGAGTTCTATGAAAGGTTATCGAAATGTATGCTGTTGAG
>JAFEAS010000039.1:0-61981 GCA_018266315.1 Chloroflexi bacterium SZAS-1
AGCTCAAGTGGCAGCAGTAAATTTTCAAACACCGTGAGCGTAGGCACCAGGTTGAAGAACTGAAAGATAAAGCCGATATTTTTGCGGCGAAACAAAGTACGCTCATGCTCCGCCAGCCGCGTGATGTCGCGCCCTGCGACCCACACCTGCCCGGCGCTGGGTGTGTCGATGCCGCTTACCAGATTGAGCAGCGTGCTTTTGCCCGAGCCGCTTTTGCCAATCAGCACTACAAACTCGCCCGACGCGAATTCGGCGTTAACCTCGTGCAGCACCACGCGCTCGCGGCCAGCTTCTTCAAAGCTCTTGCTCACGCCCTCCAGCCGGATCAGCGGGTTCGTATCGAATATTATACTGGCTGCCATGTGCTATCCAATCGTTTGTGACAAAGTGAACGAGTTTATTATACCCAATCCTCACCGTTCTAGCTACGAACAGTATTGCGCAGTGGATGGGGCGTTGGCTCGCTAGGGCTAGCTAAAGGCTGCTTCAGGGGGTATGGTAGAATACGCTTGCCACCCCTTCACTAGGCTGCGTAATCACAGGTGGCAACGAGGAGTGTGGGTATGGTTAAGCATCTTCCCGCGCCGCTATTGAGCGCACTCACCGGCTTACTGCTGCTCATCAACCTTTTGGTAACGATTGTGCCATTTTTTGCGGTTACCCTCGCGAAACTCGTGGTGCCCGTACCGGCCTGGCGGCGGCGCTGCTCGGCGACGCTGGTGCATTTTGCCGAGGGCTGGATCGACCGCAATAGCCGCATCCTCGCTGCGACCCAGCCGATTCGTTGGGATGTGCGCGGCCTGGAAGGGTTAAGCCCGCAGCGCTGGTATCTGGTGCTGAGTAACCATGTTTCGATGGTTGATATTCTGGTATTGCAGCGGGTGTTTAACCGGCGCATTCCCTTTATTCGCTTCTTTATCAAGCGCGAGCTGATCTGGGTGCCGCTGCTTGGGCTGGCCTGGTGGGCGCTCGATTTCCCGTTTATGCAGCGCTATTCGGCCGAGAAGCTGGCGCGCAATCCCAAGCTGCGCGGGCGCGACCTGGCGACGACGCGCAAGGCGGGCGCGCGCTTTAGCGCCCAACCTTCCACGCTGCTAAACTTTGCCGAAGGTACGCGGGTGACACCTGCCAAGCACGCGGCGCAAGAATCGCCCTACCGCCACTTATTGCGGCCCAAGGCTGGTGGCGCGGCGCTGATCATGTCGAGCATGAGCGAAAAGCTGCACAGCCTGCTTGATGTAACGCTGGTGTACCCGCAGCTGCGCCCCAATTTCCGCGATCTGCTGTCGGGGCGCATCCGCCATGTGATTGTGCATGTGCGCGAAATTGCCATTCCATCCGAATTTCTACGCGGCGATTATGCTGGCGATGCCCAGTTCCGCGAGCAGTTTCAGGCGTGGATTCGCGAGCTGTGGGAAGCCAAGGATGCGTTGATTGAGCAGCTGCTGCACGAGGCGCGGCTGCCAGCAACGAGCTAATTGCGCTGCTGATACGAAAGACTTGAATGCCGAATTTCCCTGATTTCCGCTTGATTGCCGCAATTGGCGCAGGTAAAGCCGCTGGCCTCGCCAGCCGGGCACTGGGCCGTGGCGGCGGCACAACGCTACCAGGTGTGGTAGCACGCCGCATCGCGCCCGATACGCTACGCCGATTGAGTGCGGGCCTGCCCGATGGCGTGGCCGTGATCGGCGGCACCAATGGCAAAACCACCACCACCCGCATGATTGCGGCGATTCTTCAGGGTGATGGGCGGCGGGTGCTGCATAACCGCGCGGGCGCGAACCTGGTGAGCGGGCTTACGGCAACCGCGCTGGCGGGCAGCTCGCTGAATGGGCAGGTACATGCCGATATCGGCCTGTTCGAAACCGACGAGGCCGCGCTGCCGCAGGCCCTGTTCGAAACCCGCCCGCGCCTGGTGGTATTACATAACCTGTTTCGTGATCAGCTCGACCGCTATGGCGAAGTCGATACCATTGCCAGCGCCTGGCGCGCCGCGCTTGAGCAGCTACCCGCGAACGCAATGGTGCTATTGAATGCCGATGACCCGGCGGTGGCGGCGCTGGGCGAAACCCTGCCGACGCGCGTGTTTTATTATGGGCTGGAAGATACGCGCCACGCGGGCGAGGGTGCCACACACTTCGCCGACTCGCAGTTCTGCCGACGCTGTGGCACGCCCTATGTGTATAGCGCGCGCTTCTACGCGCACGTTGGGCACTATGCCTGCCCGAATTGCGGCCAGCGCCGCCTGGCGCCCGATTTCCGGCTCGAACGATTGGAGCTTGACGGCACCAGCGGCTCACGCTTGCTGCTGAGCGCCGGGCCGCGCACGCCACTACCCACCGCGCTCGAAATCAGCCTGCCGCTGCCTGGGCTATACAATGCGCTGAATGCGCTGGCCGCCGCTGCCGCCGGGCTGTTATTGGGCGTTGCGCCCGCGCATATTCGCACTACGCTTGAACAGTTTAGCGCGGCGTTCGGGCGTATCGAGCGCATCGACGCGGAGGGGCGACCGCTGTTTATGGCGCTGATCAAAAACCCGGTGGGCGCGAGCGAAACCGTGCGGATGCTGGTTGGTGCACAGGAATCGGGTTCAACTTCCCCATCCTCCATCCTCCACATGCTGGTGGCGATTAACGATAAATACGCCGATGGCACCGATGTTTCGTGGCTGTGGGATGCCGATTTCGAGCGGCTGGCCGGGCATGTTGCCAGCGCCATGGTGAGTGGTACCCGAGCGGGCGATATGGCGGTACGCTTGAAATATGCTGGTATCGACCCGGCACAGATTCGCAGCGAACCGGATTTGCCGCGCGCGCTCGATGCGGCGCTGGCGCAGTTGCCCCCCGGTGCAACGCTGTATGCCCTGCCGACCTACACCGCAATGCTTGAGCTGCGGGCCGAGCTGGCGCGGCGCGGCTGGGTCAAACCCTTTTGGGAGGATTAGCGGAACTCTTCGCCCTCCGCCTGCGTCTCTGAGCTACGATATGCAAATGCTCAGGAACAGGAGGTCGGCGATGCACCCCAATTTCACTTTCCCCCGAACCTTACTGGCAGCTTTGGTGCTAGCGCTGCCGCTACTGGCGGCCTGTGGTGGTGCGGCCAGCACTGCCCCAAGCGGCGGCACAATTGGCGCACAACCCCCGCAGGCACCAGTCTCGTCGGTGGGCGCGGCGGTAGCCGCCGCCACTGCCGCACCCGCCGCCGCAGCGCCAATGGCTGGTACTGCCGCCGAGCGTGCCGATGCAGCCGCGCCTGCGGCGGCTATTGGCGGTGCCCCTACGAGCCTGCCCGCGCCGCTACCTCAGCCAACACCCGCGCTGGGGTTACCGACGCAGCAGTACAACGCGTTGCGCGCGGGCGAAGTCGATGACAATGCCGATTTCGACAGCTACCTGGCCTACCTCAATCGCTCGGCGGGCATTCGCGCACGCCCAGCCGATGTGAGCGAGCGCTACCTGCTGCGCGTGAACGACGCGGCGGGTCGTCCAGTGCTCGATGCTCGGGTGCGGATTTTCGATGGCGAGCAGCAGGTATTTGAGGGCCGCACCTATGCGGGCGGCAAAACCGTGTTTTTCCCGCGTGTGGCTGGCGTTTCGGGCAATGACCAGCAGCTGCGCGTGCTGGTTGAAAAGGGCAACAGTACGGTTGAGGGCACGCTGGCACGCGGCCAGGCCAGCGCCTCAACGTTCGTGCTACGCGATGCCCAGGCTGCGCCTGCCACGCCCCGGCTCGATGTCCTCTTCCTGCTCGACGCGACGGGCAGCATGGGCGATGAAATTGCCCAGATTCAGCAGACGATTGCCAGCATCGCCGAGCGCATCGACGCCAGCCAGCCGCGCCCCGAGCTGCGTTTCGCGCTGGTGGCCTACCGCGACCGTGGCGACGCCTATGTGACGCAGGTGCACGATTTCACGCCTGACGTGGCGCAATTCCGCGAGACGCTGCTGGCTACCAGCGCGAGCGGCGGCGGCGACGACCCTGAGTCGCTGAATGAGGCGCTCCACGCGGCGGTGGCCGGGGTACATTGGGCCGATAACGCCGTGCGCCTGACCTTCCTGGTGGCGGATGCACCGCCGCACCTCGATTACCCGAATGATTACGATTATGTGCAGGAAGCGCGCAATGCCGTGGCGCAAGGCATTAAGGTGTATACCATCGCGGCCAGCAACAGCGGCGATGAAGCCGAATATGTGTTGCGCCAGATCGCCCAGCAAACGCTGGCGCACTTCATCTTCCTGACCTACCAGCCAGGGCAGAATAGCGGCGCGCCGGGCGAAACGACGGTTCATCAGGTCGATCCACAGTCGTTTACGGTTGAGCGATTGGATGATCTGGTGGTGCAAGTAGTGCAGCGCGAGCTCGCCGCTGCCCAGGGTGCCGCGTGAGGGGAGCGTTGAAGGCAGGCAGTTGGCAGTTGTTCTGCCGACTGCCTGTTGCCAACTGCTATAACATCAGCGCTGGCGCATCTTGCGGTCGTGTTCGAGCTGCTTTTCCAGCGATTTTGTCCATTCCAAGTCGCCCATAATCACGCTGCGGTAGGCCGTCCACATCTGGTAGGCGGCGCGCTCGGCGGGCATTTTGCCGGTGCCAGTACACAGGCCCGGCACCGCCAGCGACCGAATCTGCTCGGCGGGGGTAGGCTTATTAGCGCGGTTGTGCGCCTCGACTGCGCGCAGGATAGCGCGCATCGCCAGGTAGGCGTTCACGCTGCCCGATACATCGGTGGGCAGGCGCATGGTTGGGGCCACAACCACATAGCGCAGGCGGGTGCTCTTCGTTGGCAGCACCAGTGCCTGGCCCACCAGCAGCTCGCCGTCGTGGTCGCGGTCGATCTGGAGGCGCAGCGTGTCTTGCAGCCGCCAGTCGAAAATTTCCTGGCTAATCGCCATATCTACGCCGCTATCGGTGAAGCCAAACGAGTTGGCTGGTATCGCCAGCGCGTCGACGGGCAGCGTGAGAATGTTCTGATTCGCCACTTTTACGCCACTTTCGTCGGGGAAGTAGCGCTTCCAGGCTTGTACCAGGTCGGCGGTGCGGTCGCAGAGCGTAATTGCAACTGGCATTGTTGTCCTCCTTCATCATAGTATGGGCCAACCCTTGCCAGCGCACGAATAAGCCGAGCAAGGCCACTGGCAATAGTGTAGTTGATTGCGGAGTGCGCTATCGTACCAGGATGCGATCAAAGCGATTGCCATCCAGGTAGTAAGGCAGGTTGCAAGCTCAAACTCGCGCCACAAAGCGGCTATGGCAGTTCTGGCATTCGAGTATCGGCTCGGGCTGCCCGAGCGGAATAATTGGAATCCAGAAAATATGGATGAATGTGCGGGCAGTGCGCGGCTTCAGCAGCGCGTATTGGCCACAGCGCGGGCATTGCTGCATCCCGCCGCCGGGCCGGGTGTCGTCGCGCACTACCTGGCGTGTGCCAAAAAAGATGATCATCGCGCTTACTTCAGGTCGGCTACAACTTCGATGCCGTTCGAAGCCATGTGGTGCAAGAACAGAACATGATGCAAATCGCCGTCGTGCGCATAGATGCCCAGGTCGCGCGCGACACTTACGGGTGTGTCGAAGGTATCGACGGCGGCAGCGGGCACAATCACGCGGCGCGCGAAGTTGCCAGCATTAGCTTCGAGCCGTAGCTGCATGGCGGCCTGGTAGGTACACAGATCCGAGCAATCACCCACGACAATGAAGGTGTTGACCAGCGGATGCGCTGCGACCCATGCGCCCAGGCCGGTGCCGAGGTGCGAGTTGATTGAGTTTTTCGGGAAGATCGCCACCTCGTCGTAAAACGGCAGTGCCTTCAGCGCATCGACAGCCTCGCTTTCGGGCGTGCCACGCAGACAGTGTGGCGGGTACGCCTGAAATTCGGGCGTCGCTGGATCGTGTGTGTCCTGGGTCAGGGCCAGGGCGCGCACACCCAGCGCATACGCCCGCGCGAACAGCTCGGCCACCGGCTGAGCGATGCGGCCCACGCGCGCGCTGGCTAGCGCGCCTTCGCTGCAAAAGCCGTTAATGACATCGATCGAGATGACGGCGACATGCTCAGGCGCACCCGCGATAATTTCCTCAAGTGTTCTGGGCGGCAGGGCGGCGTACCAGGCATCCAGATATTCCAGAAATGGGCGGCTGGTATTGGCAAGGGTGTAAGTTGTCACGAGAAGCCTCCTCAAAAGCATTTAGTGTTAATATGGCACTATTGTAACACACCACCGAATTAGTGTCAAGATGTCACTTGAGTTCTTGCTGCTGAAGCACCGCCGCAAAATATGGCTGCACTCGCTCGGGAATATACTGCCAGTAGGCGCGTGGGTTGGCGCGCACCAGGCTGGCCGAAATCGGTACGGTGCGGCGTTCAAGATCAACCAGTACGTGGCGCGCGTCAAGCTCGCTTGCCAGCCGATCGCCGTACTGTTCGGAGGTAAACACCACATCCACTGGCGGCGCATAGCGCCCAATCAGCTCGCGCCAGATCGGCCAGAAATCGGGGTGCTCGTGCGGGTATGAAGGCACTTCATCGATCACATGAACCACCCGCGCGGTCGGGAAGGCGTCGCGCACCCATGCGTAGCGCAGCTGCCCGTCGATCGGCTCGCGCTTGAGCGTACACACCAGCACCGTCAGCTGATCAACGGCGCGCAGTCCAGTTTCGATCAGGTAACAGTGCCCAAGTGTGAGCGGCATAAACTTGCCCAGGATGAGGCCATGCGCGGCGCGTGGTTCGCTCATCGCCTAACTCTCGACCTCGTCGACGCGGGCCTCGCGCCAGCGGAATACAAACTGCTCGTCGCCGCGATTACGCCGAAAACGATACAATGTGGTTGGCCGCCCGCGCCCTTCGCGGCGCATGCCAGTGTCTTCCAGCACATTTGCGTCTTTGATCTTGCGGTAGAAATTGCCCTTATCCAGCTCTTCGCCCAGAATCTGCTCGTAGATATACTTCAGCTCAAGAATCGAAAAAACCTCGGGTAGGAGCTGGAAGGCCAGCGTGGTATATTCGAGCTTCGAGCGCAGCCGATCGAGGCCGGTTGCCAGAATCAGGTCGTGATCGAAGGCGAGTAGGCCGGGCAGCCGCTGCACCGAAAACCAGCGCACATCGATGCTTTCGTCCGACACGCGCAGGGTTTGTTTGTCGGCGCTCACCAGCGCAATGTAAGCGATACTAATCACGCGCGTGCGCGGGTCGCGGCGCGGTTCGCCAAAGGTATACAGCTGCTCAAGGTAAATGTCGCGCACGCCGGTTTCTTCTTCAAGCTCGCGCCGCGCCGCTTGCTCAATCGATTCGTTCATATTGATGAAGCCGCCCGGCAGCGCCCAATGCCCTTCGTAAGGCCAGTGCTTGCGCTTCACCAGCAGCACATGCAGCTCGTGATCTTGCAGCGTGAAAACGACCACGTCAACCGTGACCGATGGGCGCTCGTAGCGGGTAGGATCGTAGGTTTCAGCTTGTTCGTCCATGGCGGTTCCTTTTAGTGTAAATATTACACTAAATATACACAGGGCCGTGCAACTTGTCAAGTTGCGGCGCGCATCGATCTCTACTATAATGCGTCCCGCAATTTCCAACATTTTTACCCATAATCTTACTCATCTTGGTGGCATCGATACGCATCTGTTCAAATGAACGGCTAACGCTGCCTACCGAGCCTTGCGGCTGTGACTATTGCCGTATCGTGCCGTCTACATCTCAGCACAGCCACGAGGATAATGGAACCCGCAGCGCTAAACCAGCCCTCTAAGCTGGCTGAAGGATGTTGGTGGTAGCTTCGCCCAGTGCATTGCGAAACGCCCGGGCTTTTGCAAGCGGTAGATGCCTGTGCATCGCCAAAAGGAGCACCTCATGAATTGGTTTTGGCTGATTGTCGGTTTGTTGGTTGGTTGGTTGGTGGAATGGGTGATTGACTGGATCTACTGGCGGCGCGGCTCGTCGGATAACGCTGCCGAGCTGGAAAACTTGCGGGCGCAAAATCGCCGCCTGCGAGCTGATCTTGATGCTGCAACTGGTTCGGTCAATAAGATTAAGGCTGAAGCCGCCGATGTGAATGGCAAACTCTCTGCAGCGCTGTCCGACGGCGGCACCCTGCGTGCCGACAACGCCCGGCTGCAAGCTGAGCTACAGGCGCTACGCGATAGCGCAGCTAGCCAGACAGATGCCAGCGCCGAGCTGACTCGGCTGCGTGCCCGTATGAATGTGGTGAAAGGTGCCGCGGCCAGCCTCGACGATCAGGTAAACGCCTTGGTCAGCGAGCGCGATGCCCTCAAAGGTGAGAACGAACGCCTACACGCCCAGTTCAGTGCGGGCGCGAGCGCAGCAGCAGCGGGCAGCAACCAGTTTGCTACCCAGCAGCTGAGCAGCGCTGAAGTACAGTCGGCGCTTGAGCTTGAACGGTTGCGCGCCGAAAACGAGCGCCTGCAGGCCGAGCTTGCCGCACTGTATAGCCGCCCCCGCCGCGACCCACTCATCGACATTAACGGCATCGGGCCGGTCATCGAAAAGCGCCTGTTTGAGGCTGGCATTTTCACCTTTGAGCAGCTTGCCGAAGAATCGCCGGAGCACCTGCGCGAGATTGCACGCTTACAGAGTTGGCAGGAAGCCGACCCAGCCGCTTGGATCGTCGAGGCCCGCGAGCGTGCGGCGCAGAAAAGCGGGAGCTAGCCGATGAATACGCGTACAACTGGATGGATCGGCTACGATTGGTTCAAGCTCATCGTAGCGATCATCTTGCTGCTCTTGCTGCTGATGTTCTGGCTACGTGGCGCTGGTACCACGCCTGTAGGCACGGCACCCACCGCCGCGCCTGCCGTGCCTACGGCAGCCGCCCCGGCGGGAAATGCAGCAACGGCCGCACCTGCAGCAGTAGTAGCGCCATCGCTCACCCTGCCAGGCAGCGGGTCGTTAGCGCCCGGTAAAATTCCGCTGAGCGGCACAGCTGCACCAAATAGTAAGGTACAGATCACGGTTGATGGCAAACCTGTTGGTACGACAACGGCGGATGCAAGCGGCAATTGGACCTTCGACGCCACAATTGATGCACCTGGCGATCATGCAGTTGTGGCCCAGGCGCTTGATGCAGGCGGCGCTGTAGCCGCTGCGTCAAATCCGGCAACGCTGAAGCTTAGTGCACCAGTAGCCACGGCTGCTCCGGCGGCCACGGCAGCCCCAGCCGCAACCGCGGCAGTTGCCATTACAGCGCCAACCATTACACTGCCCACGGGTGCGCAGGCAGATGCGCCAGTGACCCTCACCGGCACAGGCACACCTGGCAGCACGGTTGAGGTGATGGTCGATGGACAATCGGTTGGGAAAGTGACCGTAGGTGCCGATGGTTCGTGGAGCTTGCCAATTACGCTGCTAGCAGGCGATCACGCAATCAGTGCGCGCGCGCTTGATGCGGCGGGCAGTGAGGTTGCGGCCAGCGCCCCGGTAACGCTTACGGTTGGCGCAGCTACGGCAGGCGCCGCGACACCAGTACCAAACGCCAGCGGCCCGGTGATTAGCTTCCCGGCTGATAATGCCACGCTTGGCACCGACCCCTTCACAATGAAAGGGACTGGCACGCCGGGCAGCACGATCGAGATTCTTGATAGCGACAAGGTTATTGGCACGGTAACGGTGGGTGCCGATGGCACCTGGAGCTTCCCAATCACACCAACCGGCAGCACAGCGGCCTATAGTGCGCGCCCGGCAGGCACCACCGATGTAACGGCTAAACCCATTCGTGTGACATTTGGCAGCGGGCAGGCTGCTAGCTGTACGACACTCGCGCCCAACTGCGATGCCTGGGTGACCCGTAAGGGCGGCCTCTCGTTGCGCATGCGTGCAGGTGCGGGCACAGATCAAGCGATTGTTGCGCGCTTGCCAGTAGGCACGCAATTGAAGGTGCTCGAAGGGCCAAAATCCAACGGCGGGCGCGAGTGGTGGCGTGTACGCACGGTTGGCGGCAACGAAGGATGGGTGGCTGGCGAGAATCTCGTATTGCAACCCGATTAGTCCCACTGGAAGTATTGCCCAAGCACACTACATCCGGTATAGAGCTTATATGCTGGGGGTCTGGGGGTGGCGCAGCCGCCCCCAGACTTTCCTTTTATGGTGCGCGGCTTTACCGCGCCGCGCACCATAATTTGTACATTGCCAAGCGAAGCTCGTAGCACACCAAAGGACGAACGTGCGCGCTCGTCCTTTGGTGTGCTACGAAGCACTGCCTACTGCACTCAGCCGCGTGCGTTGTATAATGGCAGGCTAAGTTTCTATGGTAAGCGGAAAGGTCTGATCAGATGCGCCTACAACGATACGTTATATTTCTCTTCCTGATGCTCATGCTGGCTGGCTGTGGGCAGCTTGGCACTTCATCGAATACAGCTGCCGATGGCGCGACTACGACCGGCGGGGCAAATGCGTCTGCGAACGTCATCCCAGTTTTTGCGTTCTCTGAGGCCGTGGTCGGTAAAAACCGAATTGCCATTGGCCTGGTAAGCAACAATACCCCACTGAATAACCCCGATGCCAAAGTGCATTTGCGTTTCTACAACCTCGACGAGAATAACCCGCAGGTGAAGTTCGAATCCGATGCTACCTACTATGGCAAGGGCTTGCCAGCCGCCTTCTACATTGCCTACCCCACTTTCGATAAAGCCGGGAATTGGGGTGTTGAAATTCAGGTGCAGATGCCGGGCCAGGATAAGCCGAGCAGCAGTAAAAGTCGCCTGGCGGTGAAGGAGAGTTCCGAGGTACCGAATGTCGGACAGCCAGCTATTTCGGTGAAAACTCTGACGGTGAAGGACGTGCCCGATCTGGCGCAGCTTTCTTCTGCCAACCCCAACCCGGTGATGTACCAGATCAGCCTCGACGATGCCCTGAAGAATGGCAAGCCGACGGCACTTTTATTTGCCACGCCAGCGTTCTGCCGCACTGCCACCTGTGGGCCGAGCCTTGAGGTGATGCAGGGTTTACAGAAAATCTATGGCACGAAGGTGAACTTCATCCACGTTGAGGTATACAAATACCCCTTCGACCAATCGGTTGCCCAGCAAGAAGCCGCCGTGCAGAAAGCGGCGAAGGAGAACCGCCCACTTACTGATGCTGAGGCCGCTGCTGGCTTGTCTGATGCAATCGTTGCGTGGAAGCTGCAATCTGAACCGTGGCTGTTTTTGATTGATGCGAAAGGCGTGATTGTGGGCCGCTACGAGGGTGGGATTACCAATGAAGAGCTAGGGCCAGCGATTGAGAAGCTAATTGCCGGGCAACCAGTCTTTTAGCTATCGGGTAGCACACCGCTACCATCGCTCGAAAAGCCACTTTGTTCTATGCGGGAGAACGTTGTGAGCCTGCAAAGCACCATGCTGCTGCTTGGAACCTTTTGCGTCGCCTGTGGGGTTACCGCGCTGCTTATGCCCTGGGTTATGTGGTTGAGCGAGCGGCGCGGCTGGGTGCAACAGCCCGGCGGGCGGCGGTTACACGCCCGCCCTACTTCCAATATTGGTGGGGTTGCGATCTACGGCGGGTTTGTGGCGGCGCTGCTGCTTACCTTCGCCTTCGAGCCATTGCTGCCACGTTCGGGCTTCGAGCGGCTGCGACTGCTGCTGCTGCTGGCGGGCGGCACGCTGATTTTCCTGGTAATGTGGCGCGATGATATTGTCGAGCTGCCGCCACTGCCCAAATTCATTGCCCAAATTGCCGCCGCGCTAATTGCTGTAGGCCCCTACCTGTGGGATCATACGCGCTACCCCGATATCGAAGGCCGCCTGACCGAAGCGCGCGGCATTGTGCTCACTGCATTTAAGTTCCCATTTATCGACCAGATCAGCCTGTGGAATCTTAGCCCCTGGCTGGCAATTATCGCTACGGTCTTCTGGATCGGCTGGATGACGAACACTATCAACTGGTCGGATGGTATCGACGGGCTGGCGGGCGGCGTGTCGCTTATTGCCGCGCTGGCGCTGGCACTCAACGCACTGCGCCAGCCTCAGCCGCAAATTACAATCGCGCTGTTGCCACTGGCGCTGGCCGGTGCTAGCGCAGGCTTTCTGCTATTTAACTTCCCACCGGCGCGCATCTTCATGGGCGATTGCGGGGCTGAATTTCTGGGCTATGTGCTTGGGGTCAGCGCGATCATCGGCGGGGCCAAGCTGGCTACCGTGCTGCTGGTGCTCGGTGTACCCATCCTCGATGTCATCTGGCTGATCATCTCGCGCATACTGTCGGGCCGTTCGCCAGCGCAGGGCGGGCGCGACCACTTGCACCTGCGGCTGCGCGACCTGGGCTTTACGCCGCGTCAGGTGGTGCTGTTCTATTATGCACTCAGTGCAAGTTTTGGGCTTATTGGCATTGTTAGTGTGGCCCCGGCAGTGAAGCTGGTAGCTCTGGGCGTGCTCAGCATCATTGTGGTTATTGTCATCGGCTACGCTATGCGGCGCACGGCGGTGGCTTCGTAACGGCTAGGGGTGGTTGCCGCAACAGCAAGCCGCGCTCATTACGGTGTCGTTGTAGGCTGCATATCGGCGACGCGAATGAATACCCGTACCTTCAATGTTTCGTGCCCGCTGCCCTGGTATACCCCGTGCATTGGCGCGGCGTCGGCATAATCGCGCCCTACCGCCACTCGCACATACTGCGGCCCAATCGCACAATTATGTGTCGGGTCGAGCGCCAGCCACCCGCGCCCTTCCAGAAAGACCTCGGCCCATGCATGGCTCGCCAACACCGTTTCTGGTGGTAGTGCCGGATCGTAGAAGTAGCCGCTCACATACCGTGCGGGTAATCCCTGGCTACGGCAGAGCGCGATCAGCAAGTGCGCAAAATCCTGGCACACGCCGCGTCCACCGGCCAGCACGGCATCGGCAGTGGTCGAAATATCGGTGCTGCCGCGCTCGTACACGAAGTTGTTAGCAATAGCGTGCATGAGTGCATAGGCGCTTGCCTCGGCATTGGCATCGCTCGGTGTGTGCTGGCGCGCAAAATCAGCGAGCGCGTCATTCAAAGGGACAAATTTGCTTGGGGTACAAAACTCATGGCGCTCAAGCAGGCTTATTGCAGTGGCAGCGAGCAGCGGGGTATTACTCGTTTCTACCAGGCTCTGCGCAGTAATTGTGAGCTGGTGGTGCGGTGGCAGTACGCTGTAGCAATGGATCGCATTGCCAAAACGGTCGGTAATACGCTCGAAACCAGTGGGCGGGTCGAGCGCCAAGCGAAAGTTGATCAGCCACTGCCCATCGTGATCATATGGCTGCAAGCGTACTTCGCCTACCGCCTCGCACACTGGCTCATTATAATGAAAAACCGTTTCGTGCTCGATATGCAATTTCATCGTTTGTACCGTGTGCCTCGCCCGCTAGCGCTCGTTACCACGCTTAAAATTGCCGGTCATTTTTGCCATCACCAGCTGCGCGGCCTTGCCTTCTAGCGGCTCAATCTTACGCAGGAATTTCGCTGCCTGCTCGCCCTTCAAGATCATCACCTGCTTGCCATACCAGAAAAGAAACACCTTATCGCGGCTGGCGCGGTAGCTAAACACCTCGTCATCGAGCACACCCCGCCGATCCACTCCTGGTGCAGTGGTATCGGCAGCATCATTCGATATAGCCTGTTCCTGGCTGTCGGGTTGCAGGTCTTCCATAGCTCGGTCGTTCCTTGGCCTTGTCGCTGACATTATTGTTGCTGCTGTTGCGCCTGCACATAGCGGCTTATGGCCGCAACCCCGGCTGGCATCGTATTGACATCGAAGTAGCTCTGCGCAATCGCATCGCCAACGTGGTTTAGCTTGTGCTGCATATCGTCGAGGAACATATGCAAATCGGCCAGGGCTTCGCGAATATCAAGATAAGTTAGCTCGGCACAGAGGCGGCCCAGCAAGCGCTCGGCAGTATTCGCGGGCCGATCGAGTGGGCTATCGGAGATACGCCGCAGCGCGTCGCGCGTCTGGTCGAGGCAGAAGGCCACACTACGCGGGAAGGTACGGTCGAACAGCAGGAAATCGACCACACGCCAGGCTTGTAGCTGTGAGTGGGCGCGGCGGTACGGCTCAAATGCGCTACACGATTTCAGCAGCGCGATCCATTGTAAGCTTGCCAGCGGCGCAGTTTCGCCCCCCATGTTGCTCACCAGCGCGTTATATTTCACATCGAGAATCCGCGCTGTCTGGTCGGCCCGCTCAAGGAACTTGCCCGTTTGAATGAATTCCCAGCCTTCAGTATGTGCCATCGTCGCGTCGGTGATGCCCTGGAAGAGGTGCGAGCCGTTACGCACTTCGCTGAAAAAATCGTAGGGATTGCGTGCAATTGTGGCGAGGTCGGCATTCACAATCGAATGATACAGCCGATTAAGCTGTTCCCACATCTCGCGGCTAATTTGCTCGCGTACTGCCCGGGCATTTTCGCGGGCACGGCTAATGCACGACGCAATTGCGTTGGGGTTGCCTGGATGAAGGGTGAGGAACGAGGTGACGCTTTCGGCATCATAACGCGCAAACGCGGCAGTAAACAGGTCGCGGTCGCCGGTGATCGTAATCATCGGTTCCCAGGTTAGTTCCTGACTGGCGCTCGGTGCATCGAGCGATGCCTGAAAATTTACGGCAATGATCCGGGCCACATCTTCGGCGCGTTCAAGGTAGCGCGCCATCCAGAAGAGCGATTCGGCAACACGGCTTAGCATAGCAATCACCTATTGGGTAGGCGGCAACCGCAGCGGCCTGCGTACAGGTTCGCCTGGGCTGTCGTCTGGCTATTCCTCTAATACCCAGGTATCTTTGCTGCCGCCCCCTTGCGACGAATTAACCACCAGTGAGCCTTTGCGCAGCGCCACGCGTGTAAGCCCGCCGGGAATAATAGTAATATCGCGGCCTTGCAGGATGTAGGGCCGGAAATCAATATGCCGCCCCTCGAAATGCCCATCGACAAATGCCGGGTGCCGGCTGAGTGCGAGCGTGGGCTGGGCAATAAAGTTGCGAGGGTTCGCCCGTATTTTCTCGGCAAAGGCGGTGCATTCCTCGGCGGTAGAATGCGGCCCCACCAGCATACCGTAGCCGCCCGACTCATTGACTGATTTCACCACTAGCTGGTTCAGATGCTCAAGGATGTACGCCCGATCCACGGGGTTATCGGCGCGATAGGTTGGCACATTGTTCAGAATCGGCTCTTCGCTCAGGTAATAACGAATCATCGCGGGCACGAAGGGATAGATCGCTTTATCATCGGCCACGCCGGTACCAATTGCATTTGCCAGGGTTACATTCCCAGCGCGATACGCATTAAACAAACCTGGGCAGCCCAGCATTGAGTCCGAGCGGAAGGACAGCGGATCGAGGAAATTATCGTCAATACGTCGATAAATCACATCCACGGGCTGCAACCCACGGATAGTGCGCATAAATACGCGATTTTCGGATGTAACCAGGTCGCGCCCCTCCACCAGCTCAATACCCATCTGGCGGGCGAGGAAGGAATGCTCGAAGTAAGCCGAGTTATATACCCCTGGTGTCAATAGCACCACAGTGGGCTGGTCGGCGCGGCGCGGCGCAACATTCCGCAATGTCTCAAGAAGCGCTTGCGGGTAATGCTCAACCGGCAGCACGCCCGAGCGCTCAAACAGGCGTGGGAAGGCGCGTTTCATGGCCGTGCGGTTTTCGAGCACATACGACACCCCAGAAGGACTGCGGCCATTATCTTCCAATACCAGGTAGTGCCCCTGCTCGTCACGCACTAGGTCGGTGCCGCTAATATGAATATACACGTCGCCGGGTGGGTCAACCCCCATCATCAGCGGCGAAAAGCCCTGCGAGCTCAATACCAGATCGAGTGGAATAACGCCATCGTGCAAAATCCGCTGCTCGTGATACACATCGTGCAGGAACATATTCAGCGCAGTGACACGCTGGCGCAACCCGCGGTCGAGCATTTGCCACTCAGCCTGTGGGATGATGCGCGGAACGAGATCAAAGGGGAAAATGCGCTCAATACCTTCTTGCGCGCTGTATACGGTGAAGGTAATGCCCTGGTAAAGGAACGAAATATCGGCGAGCTGAATGCGATCGTCGAAATCAGCGCGCGAAAGCTCGCTCAAGCGCCGGTAGAGGCGCTCGTAGTGGGGGTGCGGCTTGCCAGGTGCCGCAAACATCTCGTCGAAGAAACCATCGAGGGTATAATCGTTGAATAAACTGCCCATGGCGCCGCCCTCTGCTGTAGACACACGGATAAGTGCGCAGCGGGCGCCGTTGCCCAAACCGACGAGCATTGGTAGCGGCGATTATACTTGATAGGTGGCATAGTGACAAGAGCCTCACAACCCTATCAAATAGCCTGAATTTATCAGATAGTATGCGTGCCGAAACAACACTATGCGAGCAACTATTAAATAGCCGCGCGGGTGTACAAGCTCGGGTTTTGCAGCAACCCACGAATCTTCGTCAACAAGCGGGGAAACTCTATTGGCTTCGTTTCATACTCAT
Organism: Chloroflexi bacterium SZAS-1; assembly: GCA_018266315.1. GTDB lineage: Bacteria > Chloroflexota > Chloroflexia > Chloroflexales > Roseiflexaceae > Kouleothrix. The sequence continues at coordinate 16,440 of JAFEAS010000039.1, forward strand.
CGCAGCCAACGGCAAAGCAGCGCTCACGATCTTCAGTGAGTGCATATGCCGTCAGGGCAATGACTGGAATGTGCTGAGTCTCTTCCTTGGTCTTGATACGCTGGGTTGCCTGCCAGCCATTCAGTACGGGAAGGCCCATGTCCATCAGGATGAGATCGGGTTGCTCGGAACGGGCTAGCGCTACAGCACGCACACCATCGCCAGCTGTAATCACCTGGTAGCCCGAGATTTTAAGCATTCGCTCGATCATATCGCGGATCATATCTTCGTCCTCAACCACCAAAATTGTCTTCATGGTTCGCTCCATGTATTTTACGCAGTGCAGGGCGTAACAAATAGTACGTTCAGTACACAAGCGTCGTATGTATGCCGTGTATCAGGTCTGGGCTGGTTCAAGATCAAGTGTCAATAATTGCTGTACTTCTGCAAGAAGTTCTTCGCTGCGATACATTCCTTTCGCGATAATACGGTTCACTGAACCGCTGAGCTGCTCACGCTCGCTGGCCGAAAGATCTTTGGCTGTGAGCACAATAATAGGAGCAGTACGGTGCGCTGGTGTCGAGCGAATAGCTTCTATCACCTGCACTCCATCCATGTCCGGTAATGTTAAATCAACAATGTATAAATCTTGGTGCCCAGCCTGTAAATGATCGCATGCTTGAATACCCGTGGATGCCTGAGCGATGGTATAGCCACTTGATTGAATGGTACGGCACAAAAGCTCGCGCGTACTATCATCGTCTTCAACAATGAGCACTTGTTTTGTCGCTTGATGAGTGGCTGGGGCAATGCTCACATCATACTTTAACAATAATGTCGACAATCGGTCAAGCTCCACCGGCTTGACAAGGTAGTCAGTAGCTCCTAACGAAAAGCCGGTGGCTTGATCATCGACGATGGTAAGCATCACCACCGGAATATCGGCAAGCTGCGGATCGCTCTTTAATGCACTCAGCACTGTCCATCCGTCAATATTTGGCAAGAGAACGTCTAAGATGATGGCATCGGGCAATAAATCGCGGGCGAGCTGCAAGCCCATTTCACCATCGGCAGCGGTTACCACCGTGAATAGTTCTGGCGCAAGGGCGCGTGTCACTAAATCGCGCGTGGCCGGGTCATCGTCGATGTGCAATATCATACGATGTACTTGTTTATCCGCCAGTGGTGCCAGGTTACGCTGTCCGGCTGTTGTTGTCGGCGACCAGCTGGCATTAGCGGGCACATGTTGCAACGGGAGATTCACGACACAGGTTGTGCCCTTGCCCAGCTCACTCGATACCTGAACGTCGCCGCCCATAAGTCGGCATACATGCTGGCTCAGCGTTAGCCCCAGGCCAGTACCGCCATACAGGCGGGTGGTTTGCGCCGTGGCCTGAGTAAAGGGCTGAAAAAGCTGTTTGATCTGTTCGAGCGACATGCCAATTCCGGTATCGCTCACAATAAACGTTATACTATCCTCAGTGGAGGTTATTTCCAGTGCTACTTCGCCGTGGTCGGTAAACTTGGCGGCATTACTTAATAGGTTGAGCAACACCTGCCGCAGTTTCGTCGGGTCGGTATACATTGTATCAATATCGGGCGCACAATGGAACGTCAAGTGATTACTATTCTTTTCCATTAGCGGCTGAATGCTGGTAGTAACTTCCTGGGCCAGCGCTCGAACCCGCACTATTTCAGGTGCCAGGTACATTTTACCTGCTTCAATTTTCGAAAGGTCGAGCACATCGTTGATCAACGTAAGCAAGTGGCGCCCAGCTTGCTGGATTTTTTGAATATCGGGTAAGAGTTCGACCTGCCCAGGTTCGGTTGCAATACTTTGCAGCAGTTCGCTATACCCAATAATTGAGCTAAGCGGCGTGCGTAGCTCGTGGCTCATATTGGCCAGAAATGCGCTTTTGGCCTTATTGGCTTCTTCAGCGGCAATGCGCGCCTGTTCCGCCTGAGCACGTTGCTTAAACGCATCGCGATGCGCGCGTAGATTCGCTGTCATTGTGTTAAAGGAACGCTGTAGCTCGCCAATCTCGTCGGTGCGCGTGGCCTGAATTTCTTGCTGTAAATCGCCCGTGCCCACGGCCCGCGCAGCCAGGGCCATTTGCTTAATCGGTGTGATAATAATCCGTTGGAGGCGCACAAGCAGCACGCCCAGTGTTACTAGTAATATAATAACCGATGCTGCAATAGTCCATATGCCTGTATTAGCAATGCGCCCAATCCCCGTTATCAGCGTTGTTCCCGTATTCTGGTGTGCGCGATTAGTTTCATCTGTTAAGGTATCTAAAGCATGTTGGAGTGCTTGAACCTGCTGGCGATCGGGGATGATATTCGGTTGAGCCGCCAGCGCGGTTATAAGCTGCTGGCTTTGCATAATGAGTGTGCTACGTTGCTGTTGAAATGACCGAATCTGCGCTGGTTCGTCGGCTAGCTCAATTGCGAGCTGAGCATTGTTTTCACTTTGCACTAGCTGTGCGTTTGCATCTTCCATCATGGTGAGTGCGGCATTGGCACTCCGTAGATCATCGGTATTGTGGAATAACGCATACTGTTGTGCGGCACTTAGCACGCAACTCAGCTGGGTATTAAACTGATTGGCGAAATGCTCGCGTTCCGTTTTAGCTGCAACTGCAGTTGCAATCGAATCCCCAAAGGTTGTCACTTCGTGAAATGCGGAGATGGCAACGAGTACGAGCATAATAGTATATACGAGAGCACCAAGAACAAGTTTTTGAATGAGTGAAAGTTGCATAGTGTTGCATGATCCTTACCCAAGAAGATGATGTACAAGATAGATTTCTGGGTATGGTTCCGAATATACCACGCAGTACCAGTATGTTGGCCTGTCATCGGGTGCCAATACACCAAACGCCGCCCTATATCTATGGCGGGTAACGATACAAATTTGTCACCTATGAACCGCTCAACGAGAGAATTAGAGACGGTTGCCCAGGCGACCCACCACAAATTTCAGGTAGCGCCCCTCGGGGAAGGACGCGAGCACGGGATGATCGAGTGGCTGCCCGGCTTCGTGAAATATTTGCAGGCTGCGTTGCGCTTGCGCAGCCGCGGCAGCCAGCATCTCTTTGAAAGCTTCGGGGCCAACCTGGCTGGTGCAGCTGGCGCTTGCCAGTGCACCACCCGACGCAACACAGCGCATAGCCAGGGTGTTGATGCGGGTATAGGCTCGCAGCGCCGCATAGCGGCTTTGCTTGCTCTTTGCGAAGCTGGGTGGGTCGAGCACAACGAGATCGAATTGACGCCCCTCGGCAGCGTAGCGCTCAAGCAGGGCGAAGCAGTCGTCTGTAACGAAGGTGTGCCGCGCAGGCTCGAAGCCATTGAGGAGGACATTCGCCGCAGCGGCTGCCGCCAGCCCTTTACCAATGTCGGTGCTGGTAACCATGCGCGCACCACCACGCAGGGCGTATAGCGAAAATGCGCCTGTGTAGGAAAAACAATTGAGCACTGTGCGCCCGGCGCTGATCTGCTGAATAAAACGTCGGTTTTCGCGATGATCGAGGAATAGGCCAGTTTTCTGCCCGGCATGCAAATCGGCATAGAGCTGAATGCCATGTTCGCGTACCACCAGCCCTTGCGGTGGAGCTACCCCCCACACAACCGACGCGCGCTGGGTTACAGGTGAATGTGCCGCCCCGGTATCACCGATCTGCGACTCGCCGCCACGCTCGTCCTCATCGGTATCGCGCCCGCGCAGCACAATACCGCGTATGGTCGGGTCAACATCGCGCAACGCAGCGATGAGCCAGCCAATAAGCTCGCCTGCGCCTTCCATGTAGGTTGCAAGCACGGCCCAATCGCCATAGCGATCGACCGTAAGGCCAGGCAGACCGTCGCCTTCGCCAAATAGCCAGCGGTAGGCCGTGCATCCGTCATCGCGGAGGGGGGCGCGCAGTTCCCAGGCGGCGTGTACGCGCTCGCGCAGCCAATGCGCGTCGGGTAGGCGATGGGTGCTGAAGATACGAATAGCGATCGGGCGGTTTGCCTCCCACAGCCCATAACCCGACCAGTCGCCACTACGGACACGCACCCATGTTCCCGAGGGTAAGCGCAATTGCGGCGGCACATGGGTACGGTACACCCATGGGTGGCCTTGAGCCAGGCGCTCTTTGAGCTGCTGTGGTAGAGTGATTTCGGGAAGTTTCGCCATTGCTGCCTATGGTTCGTGTCGATATGGTACGCCTTAGGGCGCAGTAGTGCTGATTGTAGCCGAGAGCAGCATCCCCGGCAAGCGCTACGCCCCACGCGCGGTTCGCTTCACGGCGATAATATCGTCCCAGGGGATCACCGGGCGTGGTAGGTTGCGTTTTGTCAGGTAGGCTTGTGCGTTCCGGCGGCAGCTTACGAAGAAGCGACCAAGGCTACGAAGGTCGGGGCTGATACCTGGCACGAGCCGGGCCGGGCGAAACAACCAGCCACGCGCATCCTGTTCGAGCGCGCCGCGCACCCCAAAGCTTTCCTGCTGCCATAGCTGATCGTCGTGCCGATGGCAGAGCAGCCCGGCTGGCCCGGCGACGAGCGGTGCGCCCGGCGGCAGCACTACTCGCAGCGTATGCGTTGCAGCATCGGGCTGCGGGCGAACGCGGGCGCTCCAGGGGTAGCCCTGGGCATCGCGCCCGCTGAGTACGGCGTTTGGGTAGCTTGCTAGCTGATTGAGGAGCACCGGCCATTCTTCTTCCATGCGCACTGGCGTGGCGGCTGTGGCTGGCTTGCTTATAGCAGGGCTGCTATCTAGCTCTAGCACTTCGGGCGCGCGGCTGAAATCGCCGGCTGCCCACCAGCTGATGCGGCGTGGTGTCACAGTCATTATGAGCCGCATGTAGTACCAATCGGACAGGTAGCGCATAAGCCGGTTACTACTATATATCGCACTGCCTGGTTGCCGCTGAAACACCATTGCCAGTGCCTGCTCGCTGCCTTTGATACTGGTAATAATTTCGTCGGGTGCAACCGCGTCGCCCTGCACGAGCACTGCTGCTGGGGCAGTTATGCCGCTTGCGCGCGGCTCGGAGAAGAGCAGCGCTACCCGTCCATCGCGGCGGATGTTGAACACTTTTTGCGGTAGCGCGATGGAGGTGGTGATGATGAACTGGCCCTGTTCAGGATCGAAAAAAGGCAGCGTCGGCCAGGTGATCGGCGTACCATCTTTGGCGAGTGTACTGAATTCACAGGTGCGAAACGCGCCAATGACCTCAGCAATCGGTTCGGGCAGGGTAAGCGCTGGCATACGATATAGCTCCAATCGGATAAATAGCGGGTAGCGCGGTGTGATGCACTATTGTGCGCAACCGCACGATACCTGCATTCAAGGGCTGCTATTGTACAATGCGGTCGCCGCCGATGGTATGGATGAGTCTTTAGCACGCTGCTTGACGATGACAAAAGTGGTACAATTGTGCAAGATTGAACCAGGATGGCGTACCTTACGGCTCCTTACCTACCAAGAAGCGAGGTTGAAATGGCTGAAGCCCAGAAAGTCCCCTCCCGCAGTGAATTACCTGTAGCGTATACCTGGGATCTCTCGGTGGTGTATGGCAACACCGATGCGTGGGATGCCGATGTAGCGCGCATTGAAGAGCTACTGCCTGAACTTAGCGCACTACAAGGTGCGATCGACCAGGGAGCAGGTAAGCTGCTTCGCGCGTTGAACTTGCGCGACGAGATTGCCCAGATTCTCTATCAGCTCTATACCTACGCCAGTAACCTCAAGAATTCCGATAGCACCGAACCTACCGGGCAAGCGCTCGATGAGCGGGCTGGCTCGCTGCTCGCGCGGATCGGTGCGGCGCTGGCGTTCATCGAGCCAGAAATTCTGGCGATTCCGCAGGCGACTGTCAATGGCTGGCTGAAGAGCGAACCGAAGCTAGCGATTTACAGCTACGAGCTGCAAGAGCTTGCCCGCCAGCGCGAGCACATTCGCTCGGCTGAAGTTGAGGGTATTCTGGCGCAATTTGGCGATGTTACGCGCGCGCCGAGCGAAATCTTTGAGATTTTGACCAATGCAGACCTGAAGTTTCCCGAGATTGCGGATGAGCAGGGCCAGAGCATTCAGCTTTCGCATGCGCGCTATGGCCGCCTGCTGGAAAGCCAGGATCGCCGGGTGCGCCGCGATGCCTTCAAAAACTACTATAGTGGCTATCAGGGTATTCTCAATACCCTCGGTACAACGCTGGCCGCCGAGGTGCGCAGCCACGTTGTGAATGCGCGTGTGCGCGGCTATGATTCGTCGTTGGCGGCGGCGCTTGAGCCGCGCGATATCCCGCTGGATGTGTACCACAACCTGGTCAAAACTATCAATGGCAACCTGCCCAAGTTGCACCGCTATATGGCATTGCGCCGACGCATCATGGGGCTGGATGAGCTGCATATTTACGATACGTATGCGCCGCTGGTGCCTCAGGCCGATCTGGCGGTGCCCTACCCCGAAGCCTGTGAGACGGTTACCGCAGCCTTCAAGCCGCTGGGCCGCGATTATGCCGATGCGCTGAGCAAGGCGTTTACCCAGCGCTGGATCGATGTGTATGAAAATGTGGGCAAGCGTAGCGGTGCGTATAGCAGCGGCTCGTACTCAACGCCACCGTTTATTTTGCTGAACTACCAGGATCGGCTGCGCGATATGTTCACCCTGGCGCACGAGCTAGGCCACTCGATGCACTCGTATTTCACGCGGCGCACGCAGCCCTTTGTGTATGGTAACTACACCATCTTTGTGGCCGAAGTCGCATCGACGCTCAACGAGGCGCTGCTGAACGATTACCTGCTGAAAACACGGAATGATCCGATGCTGCGCAAAAGCCTGATTGTGCAGCAGCTCGATGATATCCGTGCAACGATTTTCCGCCAGACGATGTTCGCCGAGTTCGAGCTTGATATTCACGCGCGCACTGAGGCGGGTGAGCCATTGACTTCCGACACACTCAACAAACGTTACTACGAGCTGGTGAAGCGCTACCAAGGCCCGCCGGTGACGCTCGACGATGAAATTGCGTTTGAGTGGGCGCGGATTCCGCACTTCTACTATAACTTCTATGTCTATCAATATGCCACTGGCCTGTCGGCAGCATTGGCGCTGAGTCGACAGATCATCGACGAAGGGCAGCCAGCAGTGCAGCGCTACCTGAAATTCCTTAGCAGTGGCTCGTCGCGCTCGTCGATCGATATGCTGCGCGACGCCGGGGTAGATATGACGACACCTGCGCCAGTGCAGGCAGCTATGGATACTTTCGAGCGATTGGTGGATGAGCTAGAGTCGTTGGCATAAGTGTGCATTTGGAGCTGAGTGAATAAACGGCGGAAGACAAGAATGTGCGTCTTTCGTCTTTTGTTCCAGGACTTACACCGTCATCTGTGTTGGGGCTTGATTCTGCCACAGGCGAAAGACGCATGTAAGAGCTGGTTGCTCGGTTGTATCAATGGTGGCTATGTGAAATCGATCCGCTCACGGCACACACTGTTGATTCTTTGTGGTTTGCTGTTTGCGCTGTTGCTGGCTTGCGCTACGGCGGCAGGGGCAATGCGCGCCGGAATGATAGCGCCCGTGCTGGGCGCGGTGACACTGGGCCGCTATACACTTGATACAGCTATTGAGAACCGTATCTGTTTGCAGCGTGTGCTCAAGCAGCCTTGCTCACCACCGATATATATGGTACGTCTGAGCATTGCAGAACCCTTGGGCACATCTTACTATCGCCTATTAGGAATGCGCATCAGTGAGCGCTATGTTTTTTACCCATAATACCAAATCTGGTGTATAGAGTGCTGTATGGTGCGGGTTCGGGGTGGCCTTGTGGCTCGCGAATTTCCCTTTCTTGTGCGCTGCCGCGCTTAGTCGGTGACACATGCGAAAACCGCGCATCAAACGGATGTCGTATAAGCAGCGCGCCGATCGGCAGTATGCGATAGGCTATAAACTATAAAGTGCGTAGCGCCTTGGTGGTGCTGCGCACTTTATATGTGATTGGGTTAGAGCTCAATCGAGCTACGGCTAATGCCCAGTATCTGTTATTACCGGTTTCCCTTCACGTGCAAGCCTGGCTCGGCCTGCGATGCAGGCGATTGAAATGGGCCGCCCTGGCTGCTGCTACCACCATCAAGCGCGTCGAGCAGGCCACCCAGGCCACCGCTTGTGCTGCTGGTGCTACTACGGTTCTGTCCGCCCAGCATACGGCTTGCCATATACGCTGCAACACCGGCCATCGCCATTTTGCCCAGCGTGCCGCCAAGCGGTGAACCCTGCCCAAATACTTTATCGAATAGATCGGGCGCTTGCTGGCCGGCCTGGGCGGCCATGCGCCCAAGGTTGCTCGGGTCGGCGGCCTGGTCGTCGTCGCTGGTATAACCATCAAACGGACTATTCGGGTCGTTATGGGCTTGCTTATATTGCTCGGCTAGCTTGGCGCGCTCAGCCGCCGAAAGGTGATCAAGCGCTGAGGCGTGGGCATCGGCAGACATGCCTGCCGGGGTATTGCTCATCATCTCGCGATAGCGGCGCGCCGCCTCGGCATCCGAAATACTGCTTGGATCGTCCTGATAACGTTTCAGGAAATCCAGGTAGTCTTGCTGCTGGCCCCCACCGGTCAGCAATTTCTGAAGCGCGTCAAACGTCATACTGGGCCTCCTGTCATTAGCGAATCCACGTATCCAGATGATTCATCGGCTATGTACATACCCATACGAGTAAGTATTGTACCACAGTGCATACGCTATGCAGTATATCCTGAACGTTGAGAGAAGTTGCGAGAAAATACTTTGGTTTTAATAGCACGCTTTTTGCTACAGTCGAAGCAGTGTGAAGCGAATCCACCGATCTTTCTACGCGCTCGCCCGCTCGATCGGGCCGATCGCCCAGCGTCCCTGGTCGAGCAAGCTGCGCAGCTGGGTGCAATAGGACGTGATGTCGATCTGCTGCTGGTGCAACCACTCGGCACTGTAATAGGTTTCGCGGTAGAGCTCGCCAGCATCGCAGCCAATCATTACCAGCGCACCCTTCTCGCCGCGCGCTGCCATATCGGCCATCAGGCAGCACGCGCCAAAAAAGTTTGTGCCAGTCGAACCGCCATAGCGCCGCCCGATTCGCTCTTCGAGGACATGGATCGCGGCATATGAAGCCGCATTTGGCACGCGAATCATATGATCAACAATGGTGGGGAGGAACGATGGCTCAACCTGCGGTCGTCCGATACCCTCAACGCCTGAGCCACCTGCCACCCGTAACTGCGGGTTGCGCGTGCGAAAATACTCGTAAAACACTGAACGTTCGGGATCGACGACACAAACTTGCGTGGCATAGCTACGGTAGCGAATATAGCGCCCGAAGGTAGCTGCGGTGCCGCCAGTACCCGCACCGCACACGATCCAACGTGGGCAAGAGTACGGCTCGTTGGCAAGCTGCTTAAACACCGACTCGGCGATATTATTATTGCCGCGCCAGTCGGTCGCGCGCTCGGCGAACGTAAACTGATCCATAAAATGGCCGCCAAGCTCGGTAGCCAGCGCCCGTGCATGCGCGCGATCCTGGCTCGGATCGTCTACCAGCATACACTCGCCGCCATACTGGGTAATGCGGCGCAGCTTCTCAGGCGATGTGCTGCGCGCCACTACGGCAATGAAACGCAGCCCCAGCAGGCGCGCGTAGTACGCTTCAGAAATAGCTGTGCTGCCGGAAGACGCCTCGATAATTGGCGTATTGCGCGTCACCCAGCCATTGCACAGTGCGTACAAAAAGAGCGAACGCGCTAGCCGATGCTTCAGGCTGCCAGTTACATGCGTCGATTCATCTTTAATATAGAGCTTGATCTGAGGAAAAGCGGGTAGGAACACCGGCACGAGGTGGGTATCTGCCGAGCGTGTGAAATCGGCATTAATCGCAGCTATCGCGTCGCGCAGCCAAGCATCGGGCATAGCGCCTCCTTTGGCTATAGTTGTGCGGCCGGGAGTATAGTACCGCTGCCAGCTGGTTTGAGCAAACGGGCCGGGTTTGACACTACACCCTATTGGCATAGAATACAGAAAGCCCGGCACAGTGCACACTCACATTCGGTTCGTGCCAGGGCCAACGGTGAAACGTAACCGTAGCTATTCTACGGCGAACCTGCTCAGTGCCAACCTACGCACGAACGATAAGGAAGCGCGACAATGCCTGCTACCGCCCCTTCCAACGAAACTTTCGCCCAGGCTGTAGCGCATTTCAATGCCGAAGCCTATCGCGACGCGCTGCTCGCCTTCGAGCAATGCTGGTTTTCCGAGCGTAATGATTTCCTCCGCGGCCTTTTGCAGCTGAGCAATGCGCTGAATCAGCTGCGCCTGGGCCTGATTACCGGGCCGCGCCGTACCCTCGCAAGTGCTGCCCGGCTGCTCGCGCCTTATGAACCACAGCACACCGGGCTTGATATGGCTGCGGTATGCGCCTACATTGCCGAGCTGCGCGCCTGTATTCCCGCAGATCTCGAGAGCAATCAGGGTCGGATTGAGTGGGCTAGCATACCGCGCTTGCGTTTGTAACATTGCTCACCACACGCCATATATCAGCAAGTAGGGGAAACAATGGCTATTCTTCAGCAGATCAGCGCACGCACCTTCTATATTCCCGGCGCAAATAATCTGGGGGTCGTTGCTACTGGCGATGGCGGTGCGATAACGATCGACACTGGGCTGGATAAAGACACCGGGCGACTCATTCGCAAAGCGCTCGATGAGGCCGGGCTGACGCTGCGCGCGATTATCAATACCCACCATCACGCCGACCATATTGGCGGCAACGAATACCTGGTGCGCAACGTTCCAGGCGTGCAGGTGTATGCGCCCCCGCTCGAAGCCGCGCTGATTACCTACCCGTTGCTCGAACCAGTGTACCTAAGTATGGGCGCCCAGCCAATTGCGCCGCTGCAAAACAAATGGCTTATGGCTAAGGGGGTAGCAGTTGATCATTTGATTGAAGCTGATCAGCTGACGATCGGTGGTACTACGCTGGATGTCATTCCGCTACCCGGCCATAGCCTGGGCCAGGTGGGGCTTGCGGTAGATGGAGTATGTTTCGCTGCCGATGGCTTTTTCGGCCCGGCCATCTTACAGAAGCATGGCATTCCATATGCTCAGGATGTAGGGCTACAGCTGGCTAGCCTTGGCCGGGTTGCGGCCCGCAACGATCTGTTCTTCCTGCCCGGCCATGGCGACCTGACACCACGTGATCAGCTTGAAGAACTGCTCGCGATCAACCAGGCCGCGATCGAACGGGCCAGTGCTGCGGTACGTGCGGCCCTCGCCGATCCAGGCGACCTGCTAACGGTAGCACGACGGGTACGCGTCGCGCTTGGGCTTCAATTCGCAGCGATTCCGCAGTATGCCATTTTTGTGTCGGCGGTATCCGCACACCTGGGTTATCTGGTGCAGCAGGGCAGCGCCCAGGTCGTGCTCGGCGATGAGGGCATGCTCTGGCAGGCGTAAAAGCGGCTCGCTGCGCACAGCGTTATGCGCCCAAATGAGTAAGCTATGAGCAATACCACCAGCCCACAGCACTATACCGAAATCACCGTGCGCGCTCGTTATGCCGAAACCGACGCGATGGGCGTCGTACATCATGCGAGCTATATTGTGTGGCTCGAAGAAGGCCGCACCGAACTCTTCCGCAGTATCGGCCTGCCGTATTCCGCGATCGAGGCGGCTGGCTACTATGTGCTCCTCACCGATTTGCAGGCACGCTACTTGGGCGCGGCGCGCTACGACGACCAGGTGATAGTGCGCGCCGAGCTTGCCGAATTGCGCAGCCGCCAGGTCGTGTTTGGGTATGCGCTGCACCATGCCCGCACTGGTGCACCAATACTCACCGCCCGCACCGAGCATGTGCTGGTGGCGCGTGCTACTGGCAAGCCCACGCGTTTTCCGCCCGATGTGCTAGCACGACTGCAACAATCGCTTGGTGCCACGTAATAGCCACGCACGACGATAAACCTAAACCGCACAGCGCAACAATTACCGGTATGCAATACGCCAGGCCAATGGCTACGTGGTAGAGGTGCTTGCTGCTTGCCCCTGGCTCACCCCGTATGGTTCGCATGTACCGCATAGGAGCTATGGTATGACACAGCCCGACCGCGAGTTGCCCACTAACGCAGTGCCGCCGACAAAACCGCGCGCTGGTATTCCGCGCTGGGTCTTCAAAATATTAGCGCTAGTAGTTGGCCTGCTGGTGTTCATTCTCGCGCTACAGCTGCTCAAGCAGGGCGCAAAAGAATACGGGCGCCAAATTATTCAGTATTTGAATGTAAGCACCGCCGCAAACTCACTGGGATTTGGCTGGCTGCTGGCCTATATCTTTCTCAGCGGTTCACCGGTGGCGGCAATCGCCGTATCATTCTTCGCCGCAGGCACGATTACCGCCATGCAGGCATTTACGATGATCACTGGTTCGCGGTTAGGAGCCTCGTTCATTGTATTGTTTGTCGGTTTCATCTATTATATGCGTGGGCATCAGCGCTCGGCCAGTATTTCGATTGGGGTGCTGGCATTGCTCACCACCGCAGCGATTTACGTACCAGCGCTGGCGCTGGGCTACTGGCTGCTCACATCGGGCGTTTTTGCGGGCCTGCAAGTAAGCGCAACCTCGCCGCTTTCGTCGGCGATTGATACAATCTTTAACCCGATTCTGGATGCGATTAAAAGGAGCGGGCTGCCTGGCTGGGTAGTGTTTGGGCTTGGGATTGGCACATTGCTGCTAGCGTTTAATCTGCTCGATCGGGCGCTGCCCGAGATGAACGCCGAACGCAGCGCCTTTCAACGCATTGGGCGGTTGGTATACCGGCCAATGGCGATGTTCCTGCTTGGCTGCGCAGTTACATCCGTTACACTCTCTGTATCGGTATCACTCTCAATCCTTGTGCCACTTTCGGCGAAGGGCCTGGTGCGGCGCGAAAATACGCTCCCCTACATTATGGGGGCAAATATCACTACGTTTATCGATACGCTAGTGGCCGCGCTGATTAACGGCGGGCCAGCTGCCTTCACAATCGTACTCGTTGAGATGATTAGCGTGGCAGTACTTTCGTTGCTAGTTTTGCTCTTCTTCTATCGTGGGTTCGAACGCACGATTTTACGCACGCAAGAGCTTATTATTCATACAAATCGCACTCTTGGCGTATTTCTATGTATTATGCTAGTTGTGCCGCTTATCCTCTTATTGGTGAAGTAAATGCAGGTGTTAATCTACGCTGGGGTAGCACCATCGCGCGATGCTGTGCTGCAATTCTGTACACCGATTATAGAACGCTGCGTCCGCACGCTGACGCTGGTGTCAGGGGGTGGGGCCGAGCGCGAAGCGTTACTGCGTGAGGCTGCCAGCCGCCTGCACCCACCCGAACATGTGTCGGTAACGCTGCGCGCATTGCCTGGGAATGCGCAAACTGCCATCCTGGCAGCGGCCCGCGAACAGCCCTTTGATCTAGTTATTTTAGGCCGGTTGCATCAGCCACTTGGCCGACTATTACCGGGCGTGCGCAGCAAAGTCATCGCGCAGCGCCTTGAGCCATCGGTGCTGCGGGTGCAGGGGCCACCTCGCCAGCTCCGGCGCATCCTACTGGCAAGCGGCGGCGATTTCCACACGTTTGGCGATGTGAGCGCAGCACTACAGCTCGCCAAACCACTCGGCGCAGAAGTAACTGTGCTGCACATTCTCTCGCAGCAATCGCTGCTGTTCGAGGGCTTTGGCCCACGCCCTCTCACGGTCGATGCCTTTCTGGCAGGTAATTCGCCCGAGGCGCATACCCTACGCGATGCCGTTGCGATGCTCAAGCAGCGTGGCGTAGCAGCACAGTTGCGTGGGCGGGTCGGGCCGGTGTTGGATGAGATTCTGGCCGAGCTGCGCGAGGGGAATTATGATTTGCTAGTGATTGGTGCGCACCGTGTCGCCAGCGCACTCGACCGAATTTTACTTGAGGATATTACCGAAGACCTCCTCGATATCAGCCCCTTACCGGTGATGGTGGTAAAAAGCAAAGGCGCGCCACTATAGGGGCATGCTTATATTGCCTTGCTCATGCGCTGTTTCCTTATATAGCCCATAGAAACTTAGTTATAGTATAATAGGCGTAAACCTAACCAAACAAAAACAAAGCAGCTGCACCTTATGGAACATACCGCCGATAACCCAACGCTTGTTCTCATCATCGAAGATGAAGACGCTATTCGTGCGGTCATGGGCAGAATGATTGAGCGGATGGGATTTCGTACTCTGATGGCTAGCGGGGGCGCTGCGGGCATTCAGTTGCTCACTGCGCATAGGGATGAGATTTTATGCGTCCTGCTCGACTTAACAATGCCAGGCATGAGCGGCGAAGCAGTGCTCGCGCACTTACGCCAGGTGCGTCCGGATGTACGTGTTGTGCTGATGAGCGGCCATAGTATGGAAGATATGGCGCAGCGCTATGCGCATTTGCAGCCAACTGCCTTCCTGCAAAAACCGTTTAATTTAACCACACTACGCGGCACGCTCGATGCGATCGTGACATCGCTCTAACCGCCCTATATAGCAGCAATCATTCACAGCAAGCCAAGAATATTGTGCTATGCAGCTGCACCACGAATTTGCTCCCAGGTAAGCCCCATTGCCCATAACAAGGCCAGTGCAGCTAAGGCCCCAGGCATTTCGGCAGGTGGCAGGGTGGCGGCCACTACTGCCTGCTCGCCAGCGCCTTGTGCTGCAAACACTACACCCTCGCGCACAAAGAGCGCCCGTCCGCCCTCGGCACGATGAAACCCAATAATTGGGTTGTCGTCGCCGGTGCTGAAATAGCTCAGTGGGCAGGGCGCATACTCCGCTAGCGCCACGATTTCTGGCACATCGGCATTGAGCGCAACACCCCCGCTTGCGTCGGTAATCAGCATTGGCACACCCAGCACACGCGCGAGCTCGGCGCTATCGGCGATGCCCGCTGGCAGCTCGGTGGGTAGATCGGTGATGGCGCTGTATGCGCAGCGCTCAAGCGCCAGTCCTCGCTCGGCAATACCCACAGCAGTAAGGCCAACTACCGCAATGGTGGCGTTGGGGCTGGCGAGTAGCGTGCGCGTCGCATTGTAATCGGCGGCTAGCGCAACACTCGTGGGGCGGCCCAGGGCTTCTAGCTCGGCGGCTAGAATTTGGGCAGCAATATCGCGCGCCGCACCGCCAGCGATGCCTAGCACAGGAATCGGCCCCAGCTGCTCCCAGGGCACATCGAGGGCCGCCTGCGCCCGGGCGAAAGGCGGCGACCCGATGCCAATATCGTCATCGCCAAAGCTGGCAGTGGTACGTTTGGCGAATTGGCCTGGATCGAACGCCCAGCTGCGCACGCCATAGCCGAGTTGAATTTGCCCGTCGGGGCGCACCTGGCTTGGAATGCCACGCGAAGCCGCTTCAGCAATAAGCTGCAGGGCTGGCAATGGTAGCGCCTCGGCGCGGCGGCGTTTCTGTAAGTCCCACAGCGGCCCCTCCGCATCCCACTCTTCGTCGCCAGCCTCCTGGCGATTCAGCCCTTCGACCACATATTGGGCCAGGGCAACCCCAATTGGCGGTGTGGGCGTGGTAAAGTTCACATTGGTCACGTTTCCGTGTTCATCCACGAACGTATCGACTTCAAGATGCCCCAGCACCATGCCGATGCTCTGCGCGCCATCTTTTAGCGCATCTTTCAGGCGACGTGCGCGCTGCGTAGTACTACGCACCTGTAGAAACACACCGGGCTGTGGCATATACAGATTGGGGCCTTCAAGCCCGCGCAATTGCACGATTTCGGTTGGCATTGATCTCACTCATTTCGCTTGCTGTACAGCTGCTCAGGGGCAACCGCAACAGCGTCATGGTACGAGGCGCGCGCTGCACTGTCAAACAGCTGCAGGTAGGCCTTCGGTGTATTCCTCAGCACACCGCATCTTCATATACTTCACTACTCGTATATACCGCCTTCACAGCTTCTTCACAGCCCGCCCATACGATGATAAGCACCAACTGTGGAGCACCTACGCCCCGCGCTTGGCAGGCGATTGAATAACCGTATGTGTACATTGAGGGAGGACACTACCAATGAAGCGCAAGTTATTGATTGGATTTAGTGGCGGCGTTCTGGCATTGGCCCTGGCGAGCGGTGCGGTTTACGCCCGCTCACCACTCAGCGCTACCGCCGCACCAGCTGTGGCGCAGGCAACGCCATTACCCAATGCTCCAGCAAGTAGGCAGAGCGCACCAGCGCGACCTGGGCGCAAAGCGGTTGTGCTGGTTCACGAGCTGATTAAAGCCACCGCCGATGCAACCAAAACGCAGGCGAGCGATGTACGATCCGCGCTGCAAAATGGGCAGAGCCTGGATCAGTATGCCCAGAGCAAGGGCGTGAAATCGGCTGATATTATTAGCGCCGCACGGGCAACCCTCAGCGAGCGGTTGAAAACAGCCGTAGCAAATGGCAAGCTCACGCAAGCGCGTGCCGATGCACTGCTGGCGCAATTCGATACTAACGCGCCGCAGACCATGACCAATACGAATCTTGGCAAGGCGTTTACCCGCGCCGGGCGGCGACAGCTGGCCGGGAAAGCTGTGCTGATTGCCGCAACTGCCGAAGTAACCGGCACCACCCCACAGGCGGTACGCGACGCGCTACAGGCGGGCCAGAGCCTAGCACAGTATGCGCAAGCCCATGGTAAAACTGCCGACGATATTATTGCCAAGCTGAAAGAGAAGGGCGAAGATCGGCTAGCGCAGATGCTGGATAAGGCGCGCGCACTGCTCAACGAGCCGGGGCTGGGGCGCACGCAGCCAACCACACCACCAAACACTACCCAATAATATTCTGGTCTTTCGCTTACCCAGGCATTGCCACCGGCCACACCAGTGTTTTATCGCATTGGTGTGGCTTGTTTTATGCGTGCACAATAGCCGGATTGCCCAATCATAACCGCGCGTCAATGGGCATACCCGCCGTTGCTGGGCAGCGCGTGCTATAATAGTGCCAATACGCATGCAAGGTATGGCAGCATGAACCAGTACGATAGCCTGCCCACAAGCTACATGGTTGGGCATATCCAGATCAAACCGAATATTATTCTCGCGCCAATGGTTGGCATTACCGATAGTGTGTTCCGGCGCATGATTTTGGGGCTGGGCGGCTGTGGGCTGGTGAGCAGCGAAATGACAAATGCCTCCAGCGTGAGCGCGCGCGCAATCAAGCACCACCACCAGCTCGATTTCCTGCCCGAAGAGCGCCCGATTACCATGCAGCTCAGCGGCAACGATCCCGATTTGGTCGCAAATGCAGCGCGTATGGTCGAGCAGCTCGGTGCTGATATTCTCGATATTAACTGCGGCTGTCCTTCGCCCAAGGTAACTGGTGGCGGCCACGGCTCGGCACTGCTGCGCGACCTGCCTAAAATGGAGCGGCTATTGCGCGCCGTGAAAGCTGCGGTGCAAATCCCGGTAACTTTGAAATTTCGCTCGGGCTGGGATGAGCAAAACCTGAATTACCGCGACACGGCGCGCATGGCCGAGCAAGTAGGTATTGCGGCGCTAGCGCTCCATGCCCGTACCCGCGCGCAAGCTTACAGTGGCCTGGCAAATTGGGATCATATCGCCGAGGCGAAACAGGTGGTGCGCATCCCGGTGATTGGCAATGGCGATGCGCGTGAGGCCGGTGAAGCGCTTGAGAAGCTACGCAGCAGCGGTGCCGACGGCGTTATGATTGGGCGCGGCGCGATGAGCAATCCCTGGATCTTTTTGCAAATTGCACAGCTGCGGCGCGGCGAGTTGCCATTCGAGCCAACACCAGCCGATAAGCAAGCCTGGCTGCTACGCTACCTTGCGCTCTGCCAGGAAGACATAGGCGATCGCTTGGCACTGAATAAGCTGAAACAGCTCATCGGCCAGTTTGCAATAGCGCTGCCGGGTAGCGCAGTGCTACGCTCGGCGGTGCAGCGCGCGAACAACATCGATGAAGCACGCGAACATATCGAGCGGTTTTTTGCACCGCATATGGAACTTATAAGCGTCTGACCTGGTGGGAAATGGCCCGATCCTCGGGCAGATTGTTTCACACCGAGCAACCTACGCCCGTTTCTCGCCACTCCCTCGCCCCGTCACCCGCTACCTTGAACCAAAGGAGGTACGGTGATGGCACCAATTCGCGTCGTTCACTATGGATTGGGGGCTATTGGTAGCGCCGTTGCGCAGCTTACCTGCACCCAGCGCGGGCTGCAAGTCGTTGGCGGCATCGATCACAATTCGCAAAAGGTTGGGCGCGACCTTGGTGATGTGATTGGGCTTGATCATCAGCTCGGCATTGAGGTTTCGGGCGATGCGCTTGGCACACTGCGCCGCATGCAACCTAATCTCGTCATCCACGCTACCACGTCTCGTTTTCACGAGGTCTATTCGCAAATCCTCAGCTGTGTCGATACACGCACCAATGTCATTTCCACCTGCGAGGAACTGGTATACCCCTTTGCTAAAGAACCTGCCGCTTCGGCCAAGCTGCATCGGGCGGCGGTGCACGCGGGCGTTACTGTGGTGGGCGTGGGCGTTAACCCTGGCTACATCATGGACTTACTGCCCCTGATGCTGACCGCCCCCTGTGTGAACATTAAGCGCATTAGCGTCACCCGCGTCATCGATGCGACCAACCGGCGCGCAATGATTCATCAGCGGATTGGTGCTGGCCTGACGCTTGAACAGTTTCGCGAAAACCTGGCACAGGGTACAGTGCGCCACATTGGCCTGGCCGAATCGATCGGGCTGATTGCCGACGGATTGGGCTGGCAGCTGTATCGCACCACCGAGCAGATTGACCCAATCCTGGCGAGCGAATGGATCGCAACGCCCTATGGCACAATTGCGCCCGGCCAGGTAGCGGGGGTGCGCCAGAATGCACGTGGCTGGATGCATGGGCGCGATGTGATTTCGCTCACCTGGGAACAAACCGTAGGCTCGCGCAAAACGCATGATGCAATCTATATCGAAGCGACGCCACCGGTTGATCTGGTGATTCAGGGTGGGCTGCAAGGCGAACAGGCCACTGCTGCGCTTATTCTTCATGCCATCCCGCAGGTGCTCGCCGCCGAGCCAGGGTTAACCACCGTGCTACAGCTACCACCGCTGCACTATCAGCCCCGCCCCGAGCCACTTCACGAGCGTACTCGCTGATACAACATCGTTGCTTTTCAGGTTTTTCTCATGCGGTGCCTGGCTGCCGGGCACCGCATGAGTAATAGCGCTAATCCTTAAAAAGTACGCCATCAAGCGAAACCAATATTACAAGTTCAGCCCAAACCACCCCAAAATAGTGATCACAATCAGGGCGATCGAGAGCAGGCTGACGATAATCGCAATCGCCCAGGCCAATAGGTTATAGCCCAAACGATTGGTATGCGCCCCCATCAATTCATGGTTATTCACCAGCGAGAGAATGGCAAACAATTCAATTGGCAGTAACAAGCCATTGAGCACATACACACCTACCAATACCTGAATCAGCGGCAGCCCAGGAATAAGCGCCAGCAGCGCGCCGATTACCACCAACCCGGTGAACAGCCCCATAAAAATCGGCGCCTCGCTCCACGAACGCGACACCCCACGCTCGAAGCCCAGCGCCTCGCTCATGACATAGGTAGTGGCAAGCGGCAGCACCCCTGCTGCCAGCAGCGAAGCGCCCAACAAGCCGAGCCCGAATAATACCCGCGCATATGGCCCAGCCACTGGCTCAAGCGCCACCGCAGCATCGGCAGCCGTGTCGATCGTGATGCCGCGTGGGAAGAGCGTTGCCGCCGTGGCAATAATAATGAACGAGGCTACAATCCCAGCAAATACCGTACCCGCCAGCACATCAAAACGCGTATAGCGGTATTCTTCGGGTGTTACGCCTTTTTCAACCACCGATGATTGCACGTATAGCTGCATATAGGGCGAAATCGTGGTGCCGATCAGTGCAATCAGTAGCTGTAAATAGCCAACTTCAAGCTTAGGCGTCGGTCGCACCGTTTGCCAAAAAACATCGCCCCAATCGGGCCGTGCTAACACCGCCGCGCCGATATACGCAAAGAAGCCGAGGGTAAGCGCTAAGAAGATCTTCTCGACCCGATCATAGGAGCCGCGCGTGATGAGCAGCCACACCAAAGCTGCCGCCACAGGTACCGCAATATAGCGGCTGACGCCAAACAATTCGGCGGCGGCGGCAATGCCCACAAATTCCGAAACAATAATGCCGAAGTTCGCGATGAACAGGGTTAACAGAATGAGCGCGGTGACGCGCAGCGAAAAGTTCTCGCGCACCAGGTCGGAAAAGCCCTTGCCCGTAACCGCTCCCAGCCGCGCGCTCATCTCTTGCACCACGCCCACAAATAGGGTGACAATTACCATCGCCCAGAGCATGCCGTAGCCATACGATGCGCCCGCCGAGGCGTAGGTCGCAATCCCGCCCGCATCGTTGCCAGCGCTGGCCGCGAGCAGACCCGGCCCTAATGCCAGCAGGTAAGGCCAGATGCGACGGCGGCGCGGGCGCGTCTGCTCGCGTGTGCCGCTGCTTGTGCGCCCCGGGGTTGTATCTCGTGTCATCATAGCGATTTCCTTTAGCTGAGGGGCAAACCCTAGCCGAATGAGCGCGCGCCACGGCGATGCCAGATATCGGGTAAAAGCACTGCCAGCGCGTCATCAACAGTTACAATCCCAAGCATGCGGCCATGATCATCGAGCACTGGCACGGCCAGCAGGTTGTATTCAGCCAGCACGCGCGCGGCGTCTTCGGCGCGATCGTCGGGGCTAATCGTTGGCACGTCGTCGTCCATCAGCTCCGCCAGTGGCATACCTGGCTCGGCGAGAATGAGGTTGCGCAGCCGCACAATGCCGTGTAAGAAGGCGGGTGCATCGTCTTCGGGAAGGGTTGGCGCAGCAGCTTCAATTGCATCGGCGGGCTCGGCCGGTTGGGGATCGATGACATAGACCGCCAGCAGCGGGTCGGGCGCTTCTTCGAGCGCCCGCACAATTGCCAGCGCATCGCCCACAGTTGAGCCTACCGGTACCCGTACAAAATCGGTGGTCATAATGCGGCCTGCGCTGTCTTCATCGTAGGCCAGCAGCTGCTGAACGTCGGCGGCTTCCTCGGGTTCCATACGCGCCAGCAGCTGCTCGGCGACCTCATCGTCGAGATCTTCCAGCGCGTCGGCGGCAGCACCGGGGGCCATTTCTTCAAGAATATCGGCGGCGCGCTCCTGATCCATACCTTCGAGTAGATCGGCCACGCGCTCGTCGCTTACTTCTTCTAGCGTTTCAGCGGCGGTTTCGTCATCGAGGGCGGCCACAATCTCGGCGCTCTCGCGGTACGAAAGCGCATCAACAATTCGCGCTAGGTCAACCGGGTTTAGCTCGGAAAGGCGATCGTAGGACACTTTGAGCTGCACCGGCGCGGCGCTAGCCAGGTATTGCGCCTCGCGCCAGTCGATGATCTGCCGACCGATCACCCGATCGGCCATGCGGCGCGGCCCGAGTCGCCGCAGCAGCGCCTGTGGGCTAACATCAACGCCAATCAGGCGATAGGCATCTTCGATGCGCGCAAGCTGAACATCATTCACGCGCACGATGCGGCGGCCAGTAATATCGATGATCTGGTGATCGAGCACATCTTTCCGTAGCAGCACTTCGTCGTCGCGCCGACTGAACGGGCGCAGGTTGACGGTGGAGCTAGAGAGCTTGGCGACGCCATTGATTGATTCGAGCTGGGCGGCGGGCACAAAAAACAACCGCCGCCGATCGCGCACCACCAGGCCGCTAATCGGGGGGTATGGCCCATCGCCAATACGGACGATGACATCTTCGAGCTTGCCAAGTGGCTCGTTACGTTTGCCGTGTACGGCACCATCAAGAATCGTTGCGAGGAAGAGCATTGCGCGCCTCCGGTTGCTGCAAGCTCGCAGCTAACCGTACACCCGGCGCGCGGCTGCGCGGGCCGAGGCGGCTTCAGCGCTTAGCGGCGAGCGGCAAGCGTGAAGCGGCGCAGGGTACACCCGTGCAGCAAGCAGGGAGAGGCAAACTGCCAGCAAATTGCAGATGAACGTTGTAACGTCGAACTATGACCGCCGTCCATACACCATCCATTGAAACGCCCCCTTCGCAATAACTGCAAGGGGGCGGAAAACGCAATCGTTGCGCCGTCCTCTCCCCCCTGGTTGAGCTTAAGCCCTCACACAACGTAGCGATACAGCAGTCACCTTGACATGACCCTTAGGCCGGGCCGCGCCGTGTGCCCCTTAGCGTCTTTCGACGGTTCGGAACAGTGACCTGTGTTTGTGCGAGTGCCGCGCCTAACGAAGGAGCGACCAACATCCGTGATTTTTGTCACCGCGCACAGTATACCGCCGTGAAGGTATCGCTGTCAAGCGCGGCACATGCTGTTGGATACACCGAAGCCCTATTGCGGTTGCGAAAACCGCGAGCCGCGCGCCAGAAGAATCGGGCCAGAATGCCTAACAGTCTATGGCTGCGATGGGCGCGCAGGCGCAAGCGCTCCATGCTGCGCCAACAGCTCGTTCGCCAATTGTGCCAACAGGGGGAATTCGTCGCTCCAGCCGGTTTCAGCGTCGGCCCAGAACTCGGCGAGTGCGCGACTGCCAGCCTGCTCGTAGGCCAGCGCCTGGGCAAGCATCTCGATGCGGTCGAGGCCCTTCACGAGCCGGGCTTCGGCGCTGGCTCCGCACGCGTATTCTTCCCACAGGGCGAGGTAAGCCGCGCCAGCAGGCAGGCTGCTGAATAGCTCCTGGGCGGCGCGCCGCTCGGCAGCGTGCTTGGCCTCGGCACCGAAGAGCCGCCGCGCCGAAGCAGGCAGGTCGCCAAGTAGCGCCTCGGCCAGATCGTGTACGAGCGCTAATGCCAGCATCTGCCCGCGATCGAGGGCGGGATAGTGCTCGCCGATGAGTAATGCGAGTGTCGCTACGCCAAAAGTATGTTCGGCGACGCTCTCGGGCTGGGCAATGCCGCGTTGCAGCCAGCCGGTGCGCGGCAGCAGCTTGAGGGTTGCCAGGCGCATGTAGAGGGGTAGCAGGGCGGTGGCGGGTTCGGGCATGGCGCGCTCCTTTCGCATAGGGCGCGCATTATGGCATGTGCCTGGGGCCATGTCAACGACGGTGCATTGTGGGCAGACGCGCAGGCCGGGCGCACCACGCGAGTAATGCAGTGGCGCTCGCTACCCAGTTGTCTCTCGCTTTAGCGACCACGCGCATTTCAATCAAAGCGTATCATCACTTCGGTACGATGACGCCATCCCAGGGCTGCCAGCCCACTGGCCCGCTCATGCGCCAGATGATGCGGCGCGTGGCGCTATCGTAGCGCGTGAGCGTGCTATGGGTGAAGTTGATGCCAAGCAGCACGTTACCTGGCCCAGCGACCACATGATGCTGGTCGTAGTCAGGGTCGATCTGGCCGGTGGAGCTGAGCGGGTTCGTGGATATGAGTTCGATGCCACCGGCAATCGCATTACCACGCGGTATGGCAATGCTGCCATGTTCAAGCAGTGCCAGATCGTAGGGTGGTGGCTGGCTGGCGAGTGTGAGGGTGGTGCTTGCATTTTCGCTGCGGCTGATGTGCCAGAGCACCGGGTTATTGTCATTGGTGGCGCGTGTGAGCAGCACATATATCGTTGCGCTGTCGGGGCTGAGCGCCAACCAGCCGCTGCGCAGCTCGTCGGGCTGAGCTAATACTTGCGATCGGGTTTCGCTCGTGGCGATGTCGATGCTCCACAGCCGCGCCTGAGTTGGCGCAAGCGCATAGAGCGTGCGGCCAGCGGGTGTTAGCGCCAGGGCCGATGGTGTCGCGCCGAGCGTATAGGCGTGTGCCAGGATCAATGCGGGTTCGTTCAGCGCAAGCACAGCCACGCCGCCGGGCTGGGGGACATACAGCCAGCCGCCGCGCGCATCCAGCGCCAGGTTGGTATTCATATTCAGCGGCTGTGGCGTATCCCAATGGCTCAGCGGGGCAAATGTGGTGGCATCGAGCGCGACGATTGACTGTTGTAGCGCTACATACAGCCGTTCGCGCACCGCATCGTAAAGAATTGCAGTGGGGGCCGGGCCGACGGAAGCACTGCGTAATTGTGTCCCCGCTGCCAGGTCGAATTCGACGATCTGCCCTTTTGCGCGATCGGTGATGAGGAGGCGGGCCGGCGCGCGTGCGGCGGTGCCGAGCTGCCCACTGCTGATCAGCATGGCGAACAGTAGCACTCCGATCAGCCCTGCTGCAACGCCTGTAGCTGGCACCACCCACTTACGCACCCTGCTCTGCGGCAGGCGCGCACGCACAGCGGCGCGCACATCGGGCGCAGGGCCAGCCGACAGCGCCCGCGTAATACGCTGTTGGTCGGCACGTATGCTGTCGAGACGGGCGGTGCAAGCTGCGCAGGTGAGCAGGTGCGCACGCAAGGCGGCGTTTTCGGCAGGCGCAAGCGCGCCATCGACGTAGGCGGTTAGCATGGTCAGCTCAGGGTGCATCGTCGTTCTCCCCGGCGCGATAAGCCGCCCGAAAGGCCGCGCGCCCCCGGCTTATGCGCATACGCACCGTGCCTTCGCTGACGCCGAGCAGCACCGCCACCTCGGCATATGAGAAGCCTGCTACGAGGTGCAATAGCAGCGGTGCGCGCTGGTCGAGCGGCACACGCGCCAATGCGGCGCTCACTTCGGCGGCTTCTATCGCTGTACGATCGTGCGAAACCACTCCTAGAGGGCGACCTGGCTGGAGCGGCAACCAGCTTATCAATCGGCGGCGGCGCAGTGCCGACAGCGCCAGATTGTGTGCAATGCGATAGAGCCAGCCGCGTAGCAAGCCCGGATCATCGAGGCTGCCGATTGCCCGGAAGGCGCGCAAGAAGGTTTCTTGCAGCAAGTCTTCGGCCTGTTCGGGGCTGCCCACCAGCCCACGCAAAAACCGAAAGAGCGGCAGCTGGTAGCGCTCAACCAGGAGATCGAACGCGTCGACATCACCAGCGCGCAGGCGTACCACCAGTAGCGCGTCGGCATCGCTTCGTTCGGCTCTGGCGGCACCGGCCTCGGTCACAATCGGCAGCTCCTGCAGGTTAGCAAGTGAAGAGTGCATCATAGCATGGGTACGCAATAGCAGGCCGCACGCGGTTACGGCTGGCCCTGGCTAAGAAATACGATAAGCGCCGTAATCTCGTCTTCACGCAGGTTCAGCGTGGGCATTGCCGTGCCAGGGCGCACCGCCGTCGGGTTGGTGAGCCAGCGGCGCAAAAATACCGCATCGCTACGTGGCGCGCTCAGATCGGGAATATCGAAGCCCCCAAGCGGCCCCGATCCTGATATGGCAGCATGGTGGTGGCAGCTTGCGCAGCCTTTGGACAGGAAGAGCGCCCGGCCGGTATTCGCGTTCGCTGCCATCACTGTAGGCATTGGCTGTGGAGTCGCAGCTGGCTGAACGAGCACCGAGGCCGCTAGCAGCGCGAAGCCAGCCACCGCTAGGAAGATGCTTAATTTGAACATCGGTACCTCGCACAGGTGGTCGTCGGCCCGCGCCTGCATGCTACTGTCGCAGGCCGACTGCTAGAGGCACTTGTCTCGGCAATAGGCTACGCGCTGCGTTGTGCTTTCGCTGTAGATCGCGCGCCGGGGCGGATAAACCGCGCCGCCAGCAGCACCGCCAGCGCGGCCACTAGTAGTGCCATACCAGCCCAGCGCAGGCTAGTCGCAGAAAATATGTTTGCAGATTCGGCTGGCGGCTGGGCCGCCTGAACACCGGGCAGCACAGTCAATGGTGCGAATTCGGCGCCATTCGCATTAGAGCTGTTTGTCTGCACCCAGTAGGTAGGCGCGCTAATCGACCAGGCCCAGCGCCCGGCCTGCGGGAAGGTAAAATCGACCAGATAGTGGCCGGTAGCACCCTCTTGGCGGGCCATAAACGTAAGCGGTGTTCCGCTCGATTGATCAGTTCCCTCGGCCAGCGGCGTGAGTGTTAGAACCGGCACCAAAGGCTTGTCATCGAGGCCGCGATTTGTAGGGGTGACGCCGTGCTGTAGGACGGTGAAGCCAACTTGCAGTGCCTGACCAGCATGAACCTCGCCTGGCAGTGCATCGAGGGTAATAATCGCCCAGCCGCCCGCGAATGCAGGGGCGGCCCAGGCCAGCAAGGCTGCTAGCGTCACCAGAATGACGGATACGTACCGACGGATCATACGTCCTCCTTTGTTCTACAGCCAGTGTTCATTCACAGGCAATAGCGTGAGTTATGCCCATATGCACCAGCTATTGGTGAACTGGGCAGTGGCGCGCTATTGCCTGGTATGCTGAATAAGACGCATAACCCGCCTGCATCCTCACACCATAGCGAAGGAAAAGCGCAAATTGGCATAACAAGCCGCCTCCCTGCGTGCTTGCGCGCTGGGCTGGCACCGATAATATGCAGCTTCAGATGACGCCATCGCTGGCGTAGCCAACGAAAAAGCTGCAGATAAACGTAATGTTTGTCTGCAGCCTACTATTTCTCAAGCGATGCCCAGCGTAGCCGGGCACCGCACCAGAAAATCAAGTAATCAAACGGATTGAGTATTAGCGCTTGCTAATGGTTATATCGCCGCTCGTTGTTTCAACTGTAAGCGTGGTGCCATCATTGCCCGCCGTGTTGCCAGGTGACTGCTCGGTGCTAGATGCAAAGTCGTTCGACACATCGCCGCTTACTGTGCTCGCATTGAGCTGGAACGCACTATCGCCAGGCAGATCGAGCTGCACATCGCCGGAGATTGTATTAACCTTATTTGTGCCCTTGTTTTGCAAGCTGCCATCGTATTCTACATCGCCACTGGTGGTTGAAAGCGTCAGTTGTGCATCGCGGGCATGGTTTACATTGATATCGCCGGACACCGTATCAATCTGTACTGGCCCGCCCACACCATCGAGATTAACCTCGCCGCTGGTGCTGCTAATTGTTGCATCGGTCACCTGCCCATCACCCAGCTGCACATCGCCACTAATCGTTTTTACCTCTAGCTTGCCAGCAATATTAGTCAGGCGCACCTCGCCGCTGGTAGTCGCGACATTCAACCCGCCAGTTAGCTCATCGGCGCTTACTTCGCCATTGACGGTGGCAAGCGTCACTGCACCCTGTAGCCCTTCGATGGTAATATCACCGCTGGTTGTGCGAATATCGGCCTGGGCGGTTTCTGGCATACTGATGCGATACGATACATTGCGCGAGCAAAACCAGCAGAAGAAGCTACTACTGTTCTCTGTCACATTAATCGTATCGCCGTTACGTTCGACCTTCACCTGGTAATCGCCGCGCGAGCCGCCATGCTGGGTGGCCTCGATGCGAATCGTATCGCCATTCCAGTGATGCACCTCGACATCAGAGCTGTTGACACTTAGCTCAAGCCGATTACCGGGCACATCTTGATTGACTAATGAATAGCTGCCACCCTTGCCGATCATCTGGCCCACGAGTTGCCCACCGAGCAGCAGCACGCCAATGATGACTAATGCAATGCCCAGTCCAACATTTCGCCCGCCGCGTGTTGGCGCTGGCGCACGCTGGTAGTAATCTTCATTGGGCAGCGTAGCCGGTGATGTGCTGGCTGGTGTGTTACCCTGCGGGCTGTATGTCTCTTGTTCGCTCATCCGAACGTACTCCTC
This sequence comes from Chloroflexi bacterium SZAS-1, assembly GCA_018266315.1. GTDB lineage: Bacteria > Chloroflexota > Chloroflexia > Chloroflexales > Roseiflexaceae > Kouleothrix. The sequence goes on from JAFEAS010000039.1 coordinate 44,073, forward strand.
AATGATACCGGGGTCCTCTGCGATTGCCCCTGCTGGTGCTATGACGATACGCAGCAATATGGTGTTGCGATGAATAGCGCTTTTGCCCGCTCCATTCACTGAATTCGCCAATAATCAGGGTATAATGCCAGAAGTATACACAGCTGGTGTACCAACTCTTCCGCAGAGCAATATTGGCATTTTCGCTTACCAGGCAACTTTTTCACTTCCCTGGTGATAATCTGCGCTGAGCGCAGATTATCACCAAGAAAATGAGATAGAGTACCATGCTGCCGCAGGCACCGAAGCGCTAAGCGAAGGCCATAACTATTTTATTTTTAATTGGTGAGAATTTTCGCTTACCTGAAACATTTCTCAGTATCAGGGACCGCCGAACAATGCCGCTGCTAGTGGATGGACATAACCTGATTGGCCAGGTGCCCGGGCTGAGCCTGGCTGATGCCGACGATGAGGCCCAGCTGGTGTTACTGCTACGCCGCTACAGCACGGCCAAGCGCGGTCGCCAGGTCATAGTCGTCTTCGATCGGGGGGTGTATGGGCATCCGCAGCAGCTGAATGGCTACGGAATTACGTGCTATTTCGCACGCTCGCCGCAAGATGCCGACGCCGAGCTGATCAAGCGATTGCGCGCGATCCAGCGCCCGCGCGAATGGACGCTGGTTACCTCAGATCAGGCGATTGTGCGTGTGGCGGCTGAGCGCGGTGTCCGAGTGATTGGTGCGCACGAATTTGCGCGCCAGCTGCAAGCCGGGCCAATACGCACCGCAGCTGCTCCCGAGGAAAAGCGCGATGTGAGGCTTAGCGACGTTGAGGTTGAGGAGTGGCTTGAGTTTTTTCGCAAGCGGCCCAAGTAATAGGCGACTTATCCGAATCGGCGCATAAAGCAGATTGCAGGGAGAACTTACGCAGCTGCGCAAGCTCGCGCGCGAACGCAGTATGTTTGCGGTAGTTCGTAATACGTACGTACCGAATTGGTATTATTTCCCATCGCAGCGTAGGACGCGCGCACGGGCATCGGTGTGGTACTCGTACTGCTGGCCGCCCGCCGCGAACACAAATTTGTACCCCGGTGTAATCACCTGCATCGCCGCCTGGCCGGGCCGGGCACATCCCAGGCTGCTATCGTTCCAATCGATCGGCTCGGCGCTCACCAGGGATATCGCGCTTGCATCGACGCCAAGCTCCTGCGCCAGGGCTGCCCGCGCCATGCCCAGCATTGTGCGGCCCTGGGTATCAAGGTCGCCGCTGTTGCCCCCCGGCGGCACCACGTTCGGCGCTAGGTTCACGGGCTTGCCCGCACTGCACAGCACCAGCTGACTGCTCCCTCGGCCAGTGTGTATTTCGTAGCGCTGCGCCTGGTTGTCGGTCGTAAACACTAGCAGAAAGCCCGGTGTCACAATCTGTGGGTAGGCCATGCCCTCAGCTGGGCAGCCCAGCGCGCCATCCGGCCATTCTTGATAATTCGCGCTCTGTAGCTCAATGTCGCTGGCCGGGCGCTGAAGGTAGGCGGCCAGGGCTTGCTGGGCCGTCTGCACGAGGGCGTCGGGCGGGCGCACCGATGTGCCACCTGAACCGGGCTTAGGCGCTACTGGCGAAGGGTGGGCACTTGGTATATTGGTTGGCGCTGTGGTGGGTGCAGCGGTAGCTACAAGGGTGGGCATCTGCGTAGCAGACGGCGGCGCAGTAAGCGGTGGAGTCGGGTTGGGAATGGTTGGAACCGCAACGGTAGGCGATGCCGCCGCTGGCTGGGTTGCGGTGCCGCCCGTGGCTGGAACACCACATGCCGCCAGTGTAGCCAGCGCCACGAGCGCGGCGACTAGTATTTTACGCATCGGAAACTCCCTGTTACAATAGGCGAGCGTTGCACCTGACGGAAGCGCGCTCGGTAGATACGCGGTTGGATCGTACATCAGACGCTGCGTGCCGGGCAAAGGTTCCGCCTCCAGAATCACAGTAGATCACCAAGCGAATGCCAGCAATAAATCTCGCAGCCACGCTCGATATGGCAATCGAAACCGCCCGCCGGGCCGGTGCATTGTTGCGTGTGGGCCTGAGCCAGCAGCGTCAGATCGACTTAAAGAGCGCATACGAGCTGGTAACCGATATGGATCGCGCCAGCGAAGACTTGATTGTCGATGCGATTCATACCTATTGCCCCGGCCACGCCATTTTGGCCGAAGAGCGTGGTGGCGCGGTCGGTGTCGATCGGCCAACCTGGCTGATCGACCCGCTCGATGGGACGAATAATTACGCCCATGGCTTTCCATATTTCGCTGTCTCGCTCGGGCTTTGGGAAGAGAACCAGCCCTTGCTAGGCGTGGTGTACGACCCGGTGCGCGACGAGCTGTTTAGCGCGCAGGCAGGCGGTGGCGCGCAGTGCAATGGCATGCCGCTGCATGTGTCGCAGGTAGCTACGCTGGCCGGGGCGCTGATTTCTACCGGCTTCCCTTACGATTATGGCACGCGCGCCGATAATAACCTGGCCGAATTCAACAAGGTGCAGGCGCGCTGCCAGGGCGTGCGCCGCGCCGGGGCGGCGGCCCTCGATATTGCCTATATTGCCATGGGGCGGCTCGATGCCCATTGGGAGATTGGTTTGAAGCCGTGGGATACTGGTGCCGCTACCCTGATGGTGCGCGAGGCGGGTGGGCAGCTCAGCGACGCGCACGGCGAAGGCTGGGGCCTATCGAGCGCGCGCATGGTTGCCTCGAACGGCCTGATTCACGATGAGCTACTCGCACTACTGAATGCTGCGCAATAGACACGTTCTATGGCTTATTACCTCGAAGATCAAATCGATGGACTGGCGATTGGCGAGCGCCGCCCGACCATCAACGAGTATTTTCTCTCGTCGTACAGCATGGCTGTGTACGATGGCTGCGAGTTTGGCTGCCCCTACTGCGACGGCTGGGCCTACCGTATGCGCCCATTCAACGAAACGGTGCGTGTTGCCACCGATCTGCCGCTGTTCGCCGAGCAAGAGCTGGCCGCGACCGACCGGGGCGACTTAATTGGCATCACCGCGCTAACCGACCCATACCAGCCCGCCGAGGCAACCTATCGCCTTACCCGCCAGCTGCTTCAGCGCCTGGCCGATTGTGGGCAGCCCTGCCTGATCTTAACCAAAAGCCAGGCTGTGCTCGAAGATTTGGTGCTGCTCGAACGCATTAACCAGCAGAGCCTGGCGATTGTGATGTTCACGCTGCTCACGATCGACCCATACCTTTCGGCCAAGCTGGAAGAAAAAGCCCCACCACCGGCGCTCCGGCTTGAGGCAATTGCCGAGCTGAAACGTGCGGGCATTCCGGTTGGCGTCGCCTACCTGCCAGTCATTCCCTACGTTACCGATACCGACTATATGCTCAGCTCAACCCTGCATGCAATTGTCGAAGCCGGGGCCGATTTTGTGGTGTGGGATTACCTCAACATCCCGAGCGAACGCCATCGCGCACGCATTAATGAGATGATCGCGCGCATCGGCACCTACCCGCCCAGCTATTATCGCGATCTTTATGGCAACCAGGCCTTGCCCGACGCAACCTACCGCGCCGACCGCGACCGCGAGCTGCTGGCGCGCTGCGATAGCCTGAACCTGCCGGTGCGTGCACCCCATGCGCTCTATGCGGGCAAACTGAAGCCGCAAAACGAAGCCGCTCTGTTGCTCAAGCACACCGCCTTCCGCGATGCCGTGCAAGGCCGTATCCATATGGCCCGCCTTGGTCGCGACCTGGCAAACCGGGTGTATCGCGGCGAGGCGAGCGATACCGATTTACGCGAAAGCCCACTCTACCCGACGTTACGCGAAATTCTCTCCCGACCATCGGCAACCGCCGGTTCATAAGCGACAAGCATGCGTGCCGACTGCGCGGCCCGGCGACCCGTGCGACGGCCATACTGGAGGCGACAATGAAGTTGTTGTGGCGCATCCTCCGCTGGGTGCTGATCGTGCTCGTGGTATTGGTGCTACTGCTTGGCGGCGGCGGGTACCTATGGCTGCGTAGCGCATTGCCACAAACGAGTGGCAGCATAACAGTTGCCGGGCTAAGTGCGCCGGTTGACATCATCCGCGACCGCGATGCGGTGCCACATATTCGCGCCCAGAACGAAGAAGACGCGCTGTTTGGCCTGGGCTATGCCCACGCCCAGGATCGACTCTGGCAGATGGAATTCCAGCGCCGGATCGGCAATGGCCGCATTTCAGAATTTGCTGGTGCCTCACAGCTCGATACCGATAAGTTTTTGCGCACACTCGGCACTGCCCGTGCGGCTGCCAGCGCCTGGCAGCACCTCCAGCCCGCCGAGCGCAAGCCAATCGAGGCGTATGTGGCAGGGGTGAACGCATTTATCAACACCCATAGTGGACGGCAGCTCCCGATCGAATTTACTATTCTTGGGCTGACGCCCGAGCCATGGCGGCCTGAAGATGTGCTGGTATGGGGCAAGATGATGGCCTGGGATCTGGGCGGAAACTGGTCGACCGAGCTGCTGCGCGCGAAGTTGCAGGCGCAGGTTGGCGCGACCAAAGCTGCCGAGCTACTGCCAAACTATCTGTCTGGCCGACCGCTTATTCTGCCGGATGGCAACAGCGCCAGCAGCGCGCAACCAGCGCCAAGCACCGCCCAGGCCGCGCCGAATACGTCCAGCGCGCGCACGATCCGCGCCGATTCGTTCGATGGCCTGCTGGCGATTAACCATACCCTCAAGACTGATTTCGATCTGGGCGGCACCGCGATTGGCAGCAACAACTGGGTCATTGGCGGGGCGCGCACCAGCACCGGCAAGCCACTGCTCGCCAACGATCCACACCTCGGCTCGCGTATCCCCTCGATCTGGTACCTGGCGCATATTACCGGCGGCACGCTCGATGTTATTGGCGCAACTTTGCCCGGCACGCCTGGCATTATTATCGGCCACAACCAGCATATCGCCTGGGGCGTTACCAACACCGGCCCCGATGTCCAGGATCTCTTTATCGAGCATACGAACGAGCAGAATCAGGCCGAATTTAAGGGTCAGTGGGAGCCCATGCAAATTATCCCCGAGGTGATTAAAGTGAAGGGCCAGCCGGATGTCACGCTCCAGGTACGCGTCACACGCCATGGCCCACTCATTTCGGATGTGCTGAAAGATGCAACCCAGCCACTGGCCTTTCGCTGGACTGCCCTCGACCCCGAGGATCGCACCTTCGTGGCGTTTCTGGGCATCGACCGTGCGCAGAATTGGCAGGAGTTTACCAGTGCGCTGCGCAATGGCTACACCGCGCCAATGCAGAATTTCGTGTTTGCGGATGTTGACGGCAATATTGGCTACTATGCGCCTGGCAACCTGCCCATGCGCGCTGCGGGCGATGGCACGCTACCCGCTGAAGGATGGACGGGGGCAAATGAGTGGACAGGCTACGTGCCGTTCGATGAGCTGCCGCACACATTCAACCCGCCACAGGGATATATCGTTACCGCCAATAATAAGGTCGAACCCGACAGCTACACACACCTGATTAGCACCGACTGGGCCGCACCATACCGTGCCGAGCGCATTATCGAGCTGATTGAAGCCAAGCCCAAGCTGACGCCCGACGACGTTGCTGCCATGCACGCTGATGATCAATCGACACTTGCGCGCCGACTGTTGCCGCTACTGCTCGCCGCCAAAACCGACGATGCGCGCGCCGTTACTGCTCGCGATATGTTGAAGGGCTGGGATGGCACGATGCGCGGCGATAGCGCGCAAGCCGCGATCTACCAGGCATGGTACAAGCAGCTAGCCCCGGCAATGTTCGCCGACGAATTGGGCGATAAGCTCTGGGAAGACTACGCCGATGAGCGTAACAACATCGCCATGGCGCTAGATGCGTCGCTTACGGCTGGGGCCAGCCCCTGGTGCGACGACACGCGCACCCCGGCGGCTGAGGATTGTGCGACGACACTTGGCGCGGCGCTAGTGCGCGGCCTGGCCGACATGAGCGCGGCCCAGGGCAGCGACACGCTGACGGCATGGCGCTGGGATAAAGTTCACCGCGCGGTGTTCCCGCATAACGTGCTCGATAGCGTTGGTGCGCTGCGCCCGATCTTCAGCCGGAGCGTACCGAATGGTGGCGATGCCTTTACCGTGGATGTCGCTCCGCCGAGCCTCACCGACCCCTACAATCAGCACCATGTGCCATCGTATCGCCAGATTATCGATCTGAGCAGCCTGGATGCGTCGCGCTTTATGCACACAGTGGGGCAATCGGGCCAGGTGCTGAGCGCCGATTATAGCAACTTGCTTGAACGGTGGGTGCGGGTGGATTATTTGCCGATGCGCTATGCAACTGCGACGGTCGATGGCGCGAGTAGCGCGAAGCTGACACTTACGCCATAGCCGCGTGGCAATGGGCTACGCAGCGACCCGTGTTCTCGGCAAAATAGTGCGTATCGTTTGTGCGCTGAATGTTGGCGTGGCCTGCTACATTCAGCGCACGATTATCGAAACAGGCTGCTCTACGCATTCCGCAGGGTGCGCGGTAATACCACAGTAAACACACTACCCGAGCCAGCTGCGCTGCGCACGCTGACGTGGCCGTTGTGGGCTTCAATGACGTGTTTCACGATCGCCAGGCCAAGCCCCGCGCCCGGATGGGGCCGCGCCAACGACGAATCGACCTGGTAGAACGGCACAAAGATTTTTTCTAGCGCATCGGTGGGGATGCCAATGCCGCTATCTTCAATGCGCAATACTACCCGCTGTCCATCATCGTGCAGGGTTACGCGAACATAGCCACCACGCGGCGTAAACTTCAGCGCATTATCGAGCAGATTACGGATGGCTTGCTCCAGGGCGGTTGCATCGCCAGCGTAGGGCTGGGTGGGCTGCAACGCGCTTTCGAGTTGAATGCCGAGATCTGCAGCACGGGCTTGTTGCTCGACGACCAGCCGTAGCACCATATCGTACAGCGAAACCGACGCACACTTAATCTGGGTTGAGCGCACTTCCTGCAAATACAGCAGGTTGTTCAGCTGGCGCGTGAGCGTGTGGGCATTGCGCGCAATCACATCAATGGCCTGGCCCTGAGCATCGTTCAGCGGGCCGAGCGTCCCCCGTTCAAACAGGTTGAGGTAGCCTAGAATCGAGGTCAGTGGCGTGCGCAGCTCGTGCGAGAGCGTGGCCAGGAACTGACTTTTGAGCTGATCCAGCTCTTGTAGCTCGGCGTTGGCGGCCTTGAGTTCGCGCACTTGCTGCTCAAGCCGCTCGACTAATTTGTGGCTATATTCGCGCAGCAGCGGTGTTTCAGCGCCCTGTGGTAGCTCCTCACGCTTCCCGCCAATAAATTCGCCCAGCTGTTCGGTCAAGCGGCGCGGGTCGATCGGCTTGGTAATGTAGCCATCGCACCCGGCCACCAGCGCCCGTGCACGCGCGCCCTCGCGCCCATCGGCGGTAACCGCAATAATCGGCACCCCTTGCAGGTGATTCATTCCGCGCAGGCGTGTAGTCGTTTCGTAGCCATCGAGGCCGGGGATGTTAATATCGACCAGGATGAGCGTGGGGCGGGTTTCGCGGGCCTGCGCAATACCATCGGGGCCATCGGCGGCAAGCTGTACCAGGTACCCGCGCGATTCGAGAATACGCTGTACTAGCCGCTGATTATCGGCGTTATCTTCAATATATAGAATCGATGGCGACGATTGCGTTGGCATAACAATGACCTTGTTCAAGATACTAACGCTTCCCCAACATGAATAGCGTGGGGTTCAGATGGTAGTAACTGCTCGGCTTCACCAAGCGCACAGGGGAGGGTAAATGTGAAGGTGCTGCCCTGGCCGAGCGTGCTCTCAACCCATATTTTACCATTATGTGCTTCAACCAGCTTGCGCGTAATTGAAAGCCCCAGGCCGCTGCCCTGCTTCTCGCCGCGCGGCTTTTTGAGCTGCCGAAACTCTTCGAAAATTAAAGAGCGCTGCTCAGGATCGATACCAATACCAGTATCGCGGACGCTGATTGCAATGTAGGGCGTAACCAGGCGGCCATCGCGGGTGCGCACCATGCCGCTGGGAATACCATTGGTGGGTTCTGCATGCAGCGCGTCAGTTTCGTTTGCGGCAATGACGCACCGCGCCGACAGGGTGATCGTACCGGATTCGGTGAACTTCACCGCGTTCGATAGCAGATTCAGCACGATTTGCTGCACTTTGGCACCGTCGGCGCGCGCCAGCGGTAACGACGGTTCGATATTGATATGTAGCTCGATCGGCTTATGGTGCAGCAGGCCGCCAATTGTGTCGATAACCTCACCCAACACCTCATGCAGATCTACCGATTCGAGATGAAGCTCCAATTTCCCGGCCTCGATCCGCGCCAAGTCGAGCAATTCGTTGATCATATGCAGCAGAAAGCGGCCATTCCGGTAAATAGTTTTCAGGTCTTCGCGCTGCATTGCCGAAACCGGGCCATCCATTTCGTCGAGCATGACGGTGGAGAAGCCGATAATCGCATTCAGCGGTGTGCGCAGCTCGTGCGATATGGAGGCTAGAAATTGCCCCTTCAGCTGATCGGCCTGCTGGGCGCGGGCTAAGGCGGTGCGCAGCTCAGCGGTACGCTGCACCACCTGGCGCTCAAGCTCGGTATAGAGTCGCACATTTTCAATCGTCAAGCCCACCATACTGGCATAGGCTAAGAGCTGTGCCGCATCGCGCGGGCTTACCGCCCGGCCACTATGCTGATAATCGGCGGAGAGCAGGCCGATCACCTGCTTCTCGTGCCCAAAGATTGGCACCTGTACATACGATTCGCTGCGCGAAAGCTCTTGCTTGCTTTGCAAGACCCGCGGATGCTCCCAAGGGTTGCTCACAATCACTGCCTGGCCACTACGAATAATGTCGGCCTCAACTGTGGCACTGTTCAGCTCGATTGGGTGATCATTGACCGCGGCCACAAACGCTTCTGCCGCATCATCGTGCTTAGGCCCAAACGAAGCGCTTGCTGCCCGCAGGCAATCGCCATCGCGCAGGTAGAGCACGGCGCGCTCGAAGCCAAAATCGTTGCAGACGGCGCGCGGGATTGCGGTGAACAGCTGCTGGCGCGATAGAATCGTCTTGAAGCGATTTGACACGGTGTTCAGCGTGGCAAGCTGGCTGAGGTTTTCTTCCAGCTCGGCAACCTTCTGATTCAGCGCATTTGCCATAACGTTGAATGAAAGTACTAGGTCGCCAATTTCATCGTTGCTGGCTTTGGGCAGCCGATACTGTAGATCGCCAGCGGCCACACGCTGCGCGCCACCTTGGAGCTGAAGCAGCGGGTTGGTGATGAGCCACGAGAATACAGCCGCGCAGATCAGCACGCCGAGAATACTTAGCGCCACCACCAGCACAATCAGCTGCCCCAGGCGTTCCTGGCCCGACGTAATCGCCGTGCCCACCGATGCTGCCGGGCGAATGATTTCCGATTCGGGGATGACAATGCCAACGCTCCAGCCGGTGCTTTCGATCGGCGCATACGCCAGGTAGACATTTTCGCCTTTATAGAACAGCCGCTCCACGCCTTGCTGATGATCAACCATCCGCTGGAAGGCGGCGCGCAGGTTATCATCGTTCGCCGTCAGCAGGTTCTCGGTAGTAAATGGCTCATTCCAGTGCTGCCCATTGGCGTTCATATCCGGGCGCACTAATACCTGGCCTTCGTCGTTCACCAGAAACGCATAGCCCGCCGGGCCCATGTCGAGCTTGAGCAGATCTTGCTGAATCGTGTCGAGCAGTAAATCGAAGCCCACTACGCCAAGGAGGTTATCGCGCCGATCGTAGAATGGCGCCGCACAGGTGGTAATGAGCTTACCGGTATTGGCATCGACATACGTATCGACCCACACCGTATGTCCGGCGACCCGCGCGCTGGTATACCAGGGGCGTATGCGTGGATCGAAGTGGTGCAGCGGCAGCAAATTGTCGATAATATCGTGATCAAATGCGATCACGCCGCCATCATCGAGCGCGACATAGCCCAGGCTCAGCAGCTTATACCGCTGTACCACGGTCGCTAAGATCGGGATGAACTGGCGTGCGCGCGCGACCGATTGGGCATGCGCGGCTTCGGCGGCTGGTGCCGGGCCATTTGGCGAGATCCATACCCGCCCCGAGCTATTAGAGGGCGGCTGGCTTGCACTCATCAGTGAGGTAACCGTTGTGGCTACACCCTCCACCTGGCGCTGAATATCTTCGAGCGTGGCGTTATACAGCTTCGCCTTATCGGCAGCGCGCTTGGCAAGGTTGCCCTCGGCCTGCTGGCGCAGCGCCTGAATGCTGGTATTGACCGCAGTGTTACGGGCGGTGTTGAGGCTCGAAAGCCCCAGCACGCTCACAATAAGCAGCGGCACCAGCGCCAAGCTCAGGGTCAGCCCAAGCACTTTGGCGCGAATGCTGATACGTGTGTCTCGAAACAGTGCCATAGACAATTGCCTAGCCAATGCAAACCAGGATAAATTCATACTGCGCTAACCCAGTGCGGGCAGCGCAGCGTATGGAACGGCCGAGTGGCACGTATACATCTTGGATACGGTTGGAAAACAGCCGGTTGCTGCCTACGATCGTAGCACGCAGAACGCAAACGTTGCAAGTAGGCGAGATGAATATTCGTTTACAATTCGTGAAAATCGGTTCATTGATAGCACATAGTAGATGCGCGCAGTTTGCCTTCAGTATGCGGTAGAAGACGATTCATTTTACCAGGGCCGTGCAGCGTACTTTTGGGAGAAAATCAGGCTCTTTCAGACACAAAGAAGGCCCGGAATACCGAGCCTTCTTTGAGGTACTAGCAGCGCACAAATGGCTTAGAACTTTCGCTTACTCAAGCAAATTCTTCCTGTTCTTGGTGATATTTTGCGCTCCGCGCAAAATATCACCAAGAACCAAGAAAAGAGTACCGTGCTGCCGCAGGCAAATAAACAGGTAAGCGAAAGTCCTATGGCTACTTCATTTTCTCGCCGGTGTACGGATCGTACTTCCACTGCTCGACCGGGCGCGGGTGGTCGGGCAGGGCTGCAGGTGTAGTTCCAGTAAATGCCTGCTCTTCGGGCATGACGATCCACAGCACAACATAGATTAGCGGGCTGGCACCGCCCAGCACCACTGCCAGCACAAACAACAATCGTACAATCGCCGGGTCGATATTGAAGTAGCGCGCCAGGCCGCCACACACCCCTGCGATCATCTTGTCGTTTTTGCTGCGCATAAACTGCGTATTCATGTGTCTTTCCTTATCGCTATTCTTCAACCACGGCACAATTGCGTGGGTTCGTGCTCTGTTAATACGACGTATGGTGCAGTAAAAGGTTGCAGATTGTTCGGCCTGATTGGCACGGTTTGTCACTCGACAGTATGGGCGGCTGCGTGGATACTGCAACGATGAAGCAAGACAAGCGAAAGCGACCATCATGGAACAATCTGTAGCGCGGGTGCGCATGCCCGCCGAAACCGCCGGGCTATGGTATGGCCTGCTGGGTGTGCTAAGCTTCAGCCTGACGCTGCCCGCAACCCGCGTGGCGGTGGCCGCGCTCGACCCGACGATTGTAGGGCTGGGGCGCGCACTGCTGGCCGCTGCCGTAGGCAGCCTGCTGCTGGTGCTCACCAGCCAGCGCCGCCCGACGCGTGCCGAGCTACGCGGTCTGGTGGTGGTAGCCGCCGGGGTGGTGTTTGGCTTCCCGCTGCTTTCGGCCTGGGCACTGCGGCAGGTGCCCGCCGCGCATGGGGCGATCATCATCGGGCTGCTGCCGCTGGCTACGGCGCTGGTAGCAACCGTGCGCGGCGGCGAGCGTCCTTCGGCGCTGTTCTGGCTGGCGGGTATCGTTGGCAGCGGCGCAGTGATTGGGTTTGCAGCCAGCGGCGGCGCGGGCGGCTTTCAGGCCGCCGACATTGCGCTGCTCGGGGCGGTGGCGGCGGGCGCGGTGGGCTATGCCGAGGGCGGGCGATTAGCGCGCACACTGGGCGGCTGGCAGGTGATTTGCTGGGCGCTGCTACTGGCTGCGCCGCTGGCGTGCGTGCCGGTGAGTGTTGCAGTGTGGCAGCACGGCGTGAGTGCGCCGCTGAATGCCTGGCTGTGTTTCCTGTATGTGGCGCTGGTAAGCCAGCTGCTCGGGTTCTTTGCGTGGTACCATGGCCTGGCGCTGGGCGGCGTGGCACGCGTAAGCCAACTGCAGCTGCTGCAGCCGTTTTTCACGCTGGTGGCCTCGGCGCTGCTGCTGCACGAGCAGATTACGCCCGCGACGGTGCTGGTTGCGCTGGTGGTGATGGCCGCCGTGGCCGTGGGCCGCCGCGCGCCGGTGCGCCGAGCGGGGTGAGTACTGAGATGAACTGCAGCGACACGGAGGCGCTGAGTTGGAACATTCTTGCTGCCGCCGCGCCACCTGGTAGTACAATAGTTGCCCTGAATGCTGCCCAATGGAGGAACTATGGTATCGCTTTCGCTCCCCCGCTACGCCGACGAATTTCTGCTGCGCCCCGAGATTACCTTTCTGAACCATGGCAGCTTTGGGGCCTGCCCACGCCCGGTATTTGAATCCTACCAAGAATGGCAGCGCCGCCTGGAAGCGCAGCCGGTAGAATTCCTGGGCCGCCGTATTAGCACGCTGTTGGCCGAGGCGCGCACACGCCTGGCTGCCTACCTGGGCACGGCGGCAGGCAACCTGGTGTATGTGCCCAATGCCACCTATGGCGTGAACATTGTGGCGCGTTCGCTCGATTTGCAGCCTGGCGACGAGGTGCTGGCGAGCGACCATGAGTATGGCGCAGCCGACCGGGCCTGGCGCTTTGTGTGCAACAAGCGCGGCGTGCGCTATATCAACCAGCCAATTGGGCTGCCGCTCGAAAGCGCTGAGCAGTTTGTCGAGCAGCTCTGGGCGGGCGTCACCCCGCGCACCAAAGTCATTTTCCTCAGCCATATTACGTCGCCCACCGCGCTGATCTTCCCGCTTGAAGCGGTGTGCCGCCGCGCCCGGGCTGAGGGCATCATGACGGTGATTGACGGCGCGCATGCGCCCGGCCAGATCGACCTGGCGCTCGATGCGCTGGGCGCGGATTTTTATACCGGCAACTGCCATAAGTGGATGTGCGCGCCGAAGAGCGCAGGCTTCCTATATGCCCGCCCTGAGCGCCAGGCCCTGCTCGAGCCGCTGGTCGTCAGCTGGGGCTGGGAAAGCCAGAATCCCGGCGAGTCGCCATTTATCGATTATTTCGAGTGGCGCGGCACCCACGATCCAGCCGCCTACCTGGGCGTTCCCGCCGCCATCGACTTTATGGCTGAGCGCGATTGGCCCAGTGTGCGCGCCGCCTGCCACGCCCTGGCCCGCGATGCGCGCGACCGCGTGGTAGAGCGCTACGGCCAGGCATTGCCCGCTACCGAGGCATGGTGGAGCCAGATGACGCTGCTGCCGCTGCCGCCCTGCGATGTGGCCGCGCTGAAGGCCCGCCTGTGGGACGAATATGCGATCGAGATTCCGAATGTCGAATGGGGCGGGCGGCAGTACCTGCGCATTTCGGTGCAGTGCTACAACGGCCCGCGTGATGTTGAGCGATTGCTTGATGCGCTGGATACGATGCTGCCGCCTGTGCGCTCATCTTCTTAACCACAGAGACACCGAGGCACGGCAGCAGGGAGTATATGTTCGGGGCAGCCTCTTGGTGAAGCAATGACAGATTGGCCTGACAAAAAGATTTACTCCACGGCGCTCTGGTATATCAGGAAGCACGCGATAGATCCATCGACTTGGCGCTGGACCCAACTCGGGGAGCCTCATGCGCAAGTTCTCTATTTAGTGGACTTGCATGCCAGTGAATTACCCGTTATCAGCTTCTTCTACTCAGAGGCGCGTTGGTATCTATTCACGAGCCGAAGAATATTGGGAAGTTTCTTAGGCAAAGCAGTCGAGGTTGCTGCGCTGGATGTTGTTACAAAGCGCTTCGGTAATTTCAAAGGCTATGGCGGACGGGAAACGGAGATCATGACCTTCTATCTCTCTGACGACTCAGATGTGAGTCTCGAATACGAAACTGCTAAGGCGTCAATGGCACCAATCTACTATATGCGGTACTGGCAGCACAAATACCCGATTCTGGACAAGCTTAAAGCTGAGCCATAGCAAGTATTCGTTCAGAACGTGCAAAATTAGCTTTGAAATGCGGTTTCTTACTTGGAAACACACGGCGAGCTAGCGCGCGCCGCCGAGCTCATGCAGGTGTGTGTGGATTCGAGCGCGAAATTGGTCATCCCGATGCTGAGAAACGCGCTACCCGGCTGGAACAGATGCGTGCGCAGATCGCGGGCGGCGCGGCATAGCGCTTCCCCATTACGTTGCGCTCCGTACCGCAATGGATACGCCCTACGCGCTACGCACGATAGCAATGTCAATATAATCAGGAACCCATAACGGTAAAACACGAGAAACGGCGTGCCAGCCGCCCACTACTGTGGCGCGGCGCTGCGCTCCCACTCGGCGATGTGCAGCTGCCCCAGCGCCCGCCACGATGGTGCCAGCGGAATCATCCCCAGCTCGCGCACAACCTGGCGCGCCGTCAGTCCAACGATCGCCGTGTAGGTTGGGTAGGCCAGCTCTAGCTCGGCGAGCCGCTCAACCCGCATCCCCGCCGCCATCGCCGCCGCAACAATCTGCACCACCTCCACGGCCTGCTCGCCAACCACATGTGCGCCGAGAATCTGGTGCGATTGGCGCGAGACAATCAGCTTGCAAACGCCCTGCGGCCGGTCGTCAATCACCGCGCGATCCATATCGGTGTAGGGCACCACGGCCACCACACAGTCGTTGGCAAGCGCAGCCTGGCGCTCGGTCATACCCACACTGGCATACTCGGGGTCAGTGAAGCCACCATGCGGCACAATCTGGTGTGCGGTGTTACGGCCTAGCCCAAGCACCGCATTTTCGGCAGCAACCCGGCCCTGCATACTGCCACTCTGCACCAGCATCATCACGCCGGTAATATCGCCAGCGGCGAAAATATGCGGCGCGCTGGTTTGCAGCGTTCCATCAACCACAATATATCGGGTATCGTGCAACACGCCCGCCGCTGCCAGGTTCAGCTGATCGATATTACCGACCCAGCCAACCGCCAGCAGCACTGCGTCGGCCTGAATCGATTGTGGGGCGTTGCGATGGGTATAATGGAGCTGTAAGCCGTTCTCGTGGCGATCAATCCGATCGATGCCGCCAATACCGGTGATAACTTCGATGCCACGCTGCGCAAACGCCTGCGCCACACCGTTTGAAACCACGTCATCCTCGGCGCTCAACAGGCGCTCGGCCGTATCAAGCAGCCAGGTGCGTGTGCCGAACGCCGCAAATATCGACGCCATTTGGCAGCCAGTTGCCGCGCCACCAACCACCACCAGTGAGCGCGGAAGCTCGGTTAATGCCCACACATCGTGATGGCTAAGCGCGTACTCGATGCCGGGGAATTGCGGCTTGCGCGCCCGCCCGCCCGCGCAAATAATGAATTTCTCGGCCTGCAGCGTGGTTCCGTCCGCCAACTCTATCGTATGCGGGTCGATAAAGCGCGTATCGCCAGCCTGCGTGAAAATCGTTGTACCAGTGCGCTCCAAATGCTCCAGGATCTGCTTCTTGGTGTTGACTTGCTCTATCACCTGCCGGGCGCGTCCCAGCAGTCGCGCGAAATCCACCGTTGCATTTCCCGATTCAATCCCATAGTCGCTGAACTGCTCAGACTCGCGCACGAGCCGCGCGGCCTTCGCCAGCACACGTGTTGGGACGGTGCCGTCGTTGGTGCAGATGCCGCCCAGGTGGCCGCGCTCGACAAGCGCTACGCTTGCGCCGAGCTCGCGCGCGCGCAGCGCCGCCGTAACCCCCGCTGGCCCACCGCCGATGACGATCAGATCATACATAGTGGCCCCTCCCATCACCAAATTACGAAAATAAATACACGAAAATAATGTCGTGTATATACTAATAACATTTACTCGTGAAAAAAATCGCAAAAAAGCGAGTTTGGGGCCTGATCACATGGCGAGGGAATACCCCACCAAAGTGGGGGGCACATAATTCATGATAAAATAGAACCTCGATGCCTTACCAGAGGCGCGCAGAGCGATTGGCGGTTGGCTCTCATCTATTTTCTAACTGCCCCATAGCGCCGATTGCTGTGCCCGCTTCGAAGCGGCGGAGCGGCGATATACGCTGCGGCGCGCTGGTATAGTGGCAGACCATTGGCCGACCCACCAGATAGACAGGCTCGTATGAGTCATACTCCTTGGACTTTTCTGACGAACCACGCTCAGGTGCTGCTGTGCGTTGCGCGAAACCCGCGCCTGACCGCGCGCGAAATTGCCGCCGCCGTTGGCATCACCGAGCGGGCGGTGCAACGCATTCTGGTGGATTTGGAGCAGACCGGTTACATCAGCCACGCACGCGACGGACGCCGCAACACCTACCAGATTCATTCCGACCGGCCAATGCGCCACCCGGCCCAGCAGGGGCATGCCATCCGCGACCTGCTCGATCTTCTGGGGCAGCCCGATCCGTAGGCGCGGCGCGGCATAGTTGTTGAGGGGCAGGAAACACTGGCAGATGTTGGCTTTGGCGGCATCCAGCTCACAAATGCTGGCGCGCCTGAGAACTATCGCCGTTGCAGCTTGAGATTGCGTACCAAGGTGAGTGGCGCGAAGCCTGGGGCGTAGACCCGATCTAGGATTGGATCTACCCTATGGCACCCGGCACCTACAGCCAGGTTGATAAGAAGCACAAGCTCGTGCTTGCCGATACCATTGCTGTGACGCCCGGAAAGCTGGTTTCGGTTCGTATCAAGGCGCCATAGCGTTATGCGCCCGCAGCGTGCAATGGTCTATCCTTTTCGTCCGCGCCCTGGCATGCGCTCCTGGCAGCAAGCTTCGAGGTGAGGCAGAATGCGCCGCCCGCGATTGTGCGCTGCACCAGCAGGCAGATCGGCTATAATAGCCCACCAGTACCGATGCACATGGAGGGCGGGCAATGTCACAAGTTCAAATTTCGCGCCATCCGCTGGTTCAACATAAGCTCACGCTACTGCGCCGCACCGTCACCGAGCCGAAAAAATTCCGCGAGCTGGTGCGCGAGCTGACGCAATTTCTGCTGTACGAAGCTACCCTCGATCTGCCGCTGAAGGATCGGCCGATCGAAACCCCGCTGGCCCCGATCGTCGGTAAGCAGATCGGGGTGCAGATCGGCCTGGTGCCGATTCTACGCGCCGGGCTGGGCATGGTCGATCCAATCATCGACCTGATTCCCACCGCGCATGTCTGGCATCTCGGGCTGTACCGCGACCACGCCACGCTTGAGCCGGTGACCTACTACAACAAGCTGCCACCCGAGGCCGAAGTCGATCTCTGCCTCGTGCTTGACCCGATGCTCGCCACCGGCGGCTCGGCGATCGCCGCCGTTGATATTCTTAAGCGCTGGGGCGCACAGCAGATCAAATTCCTGGGCTTAATCGCCGCGCCCGAGGGTGTGAAGGCGCTCACCGAAGCCCACCCCGATATTCCCATCCACCTGGCCGCGCTCGACGATCACCTGAACGATAAAGCCTATATCGTGCCCGGGCTGGGCGATGCGGGCGACCGGCAATTTGGCACTGGGTAGGGAGCGGATGATGCATTCATCCGAGGCGAAGCAGGGGTTGGTATTCGGTGCATTGCCTGTTGTATGGTATATGGTAGAGGTTCGGGGACGGCGCAGCCGCTCCCGAACTTCTTAATTATTCGGGAGTGACATATGCCGCAGTGATGCCGCCATCGACCGTGAAGGTTGCGCCCGTCACATACGAGGAATCGTCTGATGCGAGGAATAGCGCGGCGCTGGCGATCTCACGTGCTTCGCCAAAGCGGCCAATCGGGATGTGCACCAGTCGCCGCTGCTTCTTCGCCTCCGTATTAAGGAACTTCATCAG